>NZ_JAVIIR010000004.1:0-423639 GCF_033977325.1 Mesorhizobium vachelliae | reverse complement strand
GCAACTCAATCGTCTCGGCCCAGCCGTCATCAACAAGCGATTCGTGTGTCATCCCCAGCGTAGAATCACAACCGATTCCGCGCCGCAATCCCTATCTTAGCGCCTATGCCCACAAGGGGGAGATTAGCGCTCGTCGCCGGCGCCCAGCCTTACGATATCGCCAACAATCCTCGCAAACGCCTCCGCCGCGCTCGGCACCGTTGGGCGCGCCCGCAGAAAGCTGTGCACCAGCCGCGGCTCCTCGCGCCACCGCGCTTGCCCGCCGGCGGCGAGGATGCGGTCGCGGTAGATCTCGCCGTCCGACGACAGCGGATCGCATTCGGCGGTGACGATCACCGTCGGCGGCAGGCCGGAGAAGTCACGGTCCTTGAGCGGCGAGAAGGTCGGGTCGTCCGCCGACTGTCCAGGCGCGGAGCGGATACGCCGATAGAACTCGATATCGGCGACGGTGAGCAGCGGCGCCTCGGCGTGCTCGACATACGAGCGCCCGGTCTCGTCGCCGCCCAGGCCGGGATAGATCAGCATCTGGCCGACCGCATGCCGGGGATGGTGCCGCGTCGCCTGCGCCATCGCCGCGGCGAGATTGCCGCCGGCGCTTTCGCCGCAAAGCACGATCGGCAGAGCGCTGGTCGCGGCGACCCATTCGAACACTGCCAACGCATCGTCGAAGGAGGCGGGATGGAGATGCTCCGGCGCCAGCCGGTAGTCGGCCGAGATTACCTCGAAGCCGGTGCCAGCGCAGATTTCGGCGCAGATGTCGTCATGGCTGTCGAGGTCGCCGAGGACGAAGCCGCCGCCGTGATAGTAGACGACGATGGCCGCTGCGTTGTTCGCCATGTGGTAGCGCCGCACTGGAATGGCATGCGCGGCTGTGGCAACGAGGCCGTCACTAGTGACGACGCCTTCAGGGTGGCCCCGGTGGAATGCCACACACATTTTGTCGTAGACCGCGCGCTGCTCGGCAATGGGTGCAGCGACGATCTCCGGCGGGTACCAGCTGTTGACCTCGTCGATATAGTCCCAGAGTTTCGGATCGAGCCGGTCGGCATATTTGCCGCGGCTCGCCGAATTGCCTGGGTTGCTGGCCACGGCCGTCAGAGCTCGGCGTAAAGCTGCGCCGCGTTCTCAAAGGTGAAACGCAGCGGCACTGAGCCCTCGACCTGCCACACCTTCACCGTATCGCCGGCCATCAGCCGGCAGGCGTCCAGCGTGTTGGTGACGGCGCCGCCATAGAGACGGTTGGCGAGGTTGAGGATGCCGGTCTGGTGCATGGCGGCACTCGCGCTGCCGCAGGCGTCCTTGACCAGCAACACGCGAAACCCGCGCGCCACTGCATCCTTCACCGTGGCGTCGATGCAGGCCTCGGTCCAGACGCCGGCGATCACCAGCCATTCGATGCCGGCGGCCTTGAGCTTGTCGCCAAAATCGTTCTTGCCGAAGGCGCTGGCTTCCTGCTTGACCAGCATGGCTTCGTTGTCCTGCGGCGCCACCTCGCGGCAGATCGCCGTCAGCGGGTCGTCCTTGTCGGAAAAGGCCGACTTGCCGCTTTCGTCCACCGGATGGAACGGTCGCGCCTCGGCGAGGTCGACGATGTAAGCCCAGTGGTGGAGCGGCACGAAATTGCGCCGCGCCGCTTCCTGCAGGCGCTGGACATTGGCGAGGATGTCGCCAAACCCCTCGACCAGATAGCGTTTGTCCTTGCGATGCTCCTCCTGGAGATCGATGAACACCGCGGCCACAGTGCCGCGCCGGATGGAAATGGGCGTTTTCATGCGGATATTGCTGTCGATGCGTCGGCGCTACTTGTCAAGAAACTCGTCTTCATAAGGGAAGCGCGAAAGCAGTTCCGTGCCGGTCTCGGTGATCAGGATCTCGTCCTCCAGCTTGACGCCCTCGCGGCCGCCTTTCTCGCCGATGTAGCTTTCGACGCTCACCACCATGCCGGGCACGATGATGCCGTCGCGGCCATAGGTCTCGTAGTCCATCGAGTGCGCGATGAAAGGCGTCTCGCCATGCATGCCGACGCCGTGCATGACAGAGGTGTAGCGCTGGTCGACGAAGCGGTCCGGGATCTTCCACGCCTTCTCGGCGATCTCGCGGAAAGCCATGCCGGGCTTCACGATGCCAATATTGTGCTGAACCTGGTCGTGCGCCATGCGGTAGAGCGACTTCTGGTAGGGCGTCGGCTTGCCCGGACCGCAGCGGAAGGTGCGCGAGAAGTCGGAATAGTAGCCGTAGCACCCGATCGTGTCGGTATCGAGCGCGACCAGCTCGCCCGGCCTGATCTTGCGGCCGCTTGCCTCGTTGAACCACGGATTGGTGCGCTGCCCGGAGGTGAGCAGCCGCGTCTCGATGAACTCGCCGCCCTGGCGGATCACCTCGTGGTACATGATGGCGAAGAGCTCGTTTTCGGAAACGCCGGGCTTGATCGCCTCGCGCACCGCCGCCACCGCCGCTTCGGCGCCGGCCATCGAGGCCTGAAGGCATTTCACTTCCTCGGGCGTCTTGACCGCGCGCACCGCCAGGATCTCGCCCTGGCAATCGCGGACCTCGCAGCCGCGCTTTTCGAGCGCCAGCGCCTGCAGATGGCTGCAGCGGTCGAGGCCGAGCTTCATCGACCCGCCGCCATGCTTCTTGAGCAGTTCGGTGATCTCTTCGGCGAACGGCCCGGCGGTTTCGTCGTCGCGACCGGAGACGGAGGACCAGACCAGCTTGGAAGGCCGCGCCTCGTCGATCGTGTCGAGCACCATGGAGACATGGTAGCTCTGCGGGTATTCGAACAGCACGATCGGTCCCTCGGTCGGGATGAAGAAGTACCGCGTCGAGTTGCGCAGGAAATAGCCGAACATGTTGCGCGAGCCGGTGGCGTAGCGCTGGTTGTAGGGATCGAACAAAACGACGCCGCCATAGCCCGCCTCGCGCATCCAGTCGCGCAGCTTCGCCAGCCGGCCCTTGCGCAGCGCGTCGGCATCGATGAAGGACGGCTCGGTGTCGGAGAGCCACATGCCGCTGGCGGGATCGGCCGCGGCCGGGTGGCGCATGCGGTCCTTGAAGTCCACATCCTCGGTGCTGTCGGGGTCGAAAACGACGATGCTCATGGGAGGCCTCCTGTTCTCGCGAACATAGCGGGGCCGTGGAAGATCGCCGTGCGGAATTCCGCAGATGTTGTGCTGGGTGCCGCAGGCAAGCAAGCGCCGCAATCCTTCGCGCCCCCTCTGTCCTGCCGGACATCTCCCCCACAAGGGGGGAGATCAGATGTCGCGCATGGCTTCGCCAACCTCACACGTCGAAAGGAAGAGCCGGCGCTGGAACCGCCAATCTCCCCCCAAGTGGGGGAGATGTCCGGCAGGACAGAGGGGGGCGCTGTCCCGCCAGCGTCTCGCCTTCTAGCGACTGCCTAATGCCGCCGCATCGCCTTGGGCGCGTGCCCATGCTCCTCGCGAAACGCCCTTGCAAAGCTCGACATCGACGCAAAGCCGCAGGCCAGAGCCACATCGCGCACCATCAGCGTCGAATGCGCCAGCAGATCGGCGGCGCGCTTCAGCCGCAGCCTGCGGTAATATCCGTTGGGCGAGACGTCCAATTCGGCGCGGAAATTGCGCTCAAGCTTGTCTGGCGACACGCCGAGCCTTGCCGCAAGCTCCGCCATGCCGAGCCGCTCCTCGACCGCGTCTTCCATGATGGCGATGGCCGACAGCACCAGCTCGTTCTGGACGCCGGTGCGCAGCCTGAGCGGCATCAGCTTGCGGTCGACGGAGGAGCGCAAGGGAGAGTGCACGAACCATTCGGCGACACCCGCCGCGATCTCGGCGCCATAGTCCTGCGTGATGATCTCCAGCATCATGTCGAGGCTGCCGACGCCGCCGGCCGAGGTGAACCGCTTGCGGTCGATGACGAAGAGATCGCGCCTGAGCTCGATATCCGGAAAAGCCTCGGTGAAGGCGGCCTGGCTGGTCCAGTGCAAGGTGCAGGCGTGGCCGTCGAGCAGGCCTGCGCGGGCGAGGAAGAAGGCGGCGTCGGCGACAGCGCCGATATGCGCGCCGCCGCGCAGGCTTTTGCGGATCCAGCTCATCGCCTCGTCGGCCACGACATGGTCGGCATCGCCACCCGAGCAGACGACGATGCGGTCGACCTTCGGCGCATCAGCGGCCGAGAAGCCCGGCTGGATGACGACGCCGTTGGAGGCCTCGACCGTGCCTTGATCGGCGCCGACGATCACCCATCGATAGCAGTCGCGCTTGGCGAGAATATTGACGGCGCGCAGCGGCTCGATGACGGAAGAAAACGCCATCATCGGAAAGCCGGGGAAAACCAGTACGGCGAAGGTGAGAGGCGCTCCGCCCGTCGCCTGTTTTTCCGCGTTGCGTGAATTCATGGTTGGCGGCCGTAGCGCGGCAGGACGAAGGTGGCGGTCAGTGGCGCGAGTTCGATGCCGGCCGCCGCCTCCGGATCAAGCCACATCATCTCCTCGATCTCCGCCGCCGCGATCGGCTCGCCGGTGATGGAGAGCTCGAACAGCTCGGCCTCGACATGGGCGTCCGGTTCATTGGCGGCGGGCGCCGAGAAGGAGCCGAGATGGAAGGCCGCGGCCGGATCGACGGCAATGCCCAGCTCCTCGCGCAATTCGCGCGCCAGGGCGACGGCGGGCAACTCGCCCGGTTCGATCTTGCCGCCCGCCTGCATGAAGGTGCTGGTGCCGCGTTTGCGCACCAGAAGCAGCCTGCCGCCGTCGTCGCGGATGACAGCGGCGGCGATGCGGATCGTCCTGGCTCTCGTGGTCCTGGAATGGCTGGAAGTCACGATAGGCTGTTTCCCGGCGGCGGTTTTGGTGGCAGAGAGATGAACTGTAGCTGGCCGAGCAGCCGGCTTGCAACGGAGAGATCAAGCGATGTTCGCGGCAACGGCAATCGACACAAGCAACAAGCCGGCCTTCTACAAGGAGTTGGCGGTGCAATTAAAGGCGCTGCTGGAAGGCGAGGGCGATTCCGTCGCCAATGCCGCCAACACGGCGGCGCTGATCTACCAGATGGTGCCGGACCTCAACTGGGCCGGCTTCTATTTCCTCGCCTCCGAGGACGAGCTGGTGCTCGGGCCCTTCCAGGGCAAGCCCGCTTGCGTGCGCATCGCCGTCGGCAAGGGCGTCTGCGGCAAGGCCATCGAACTCGACATGTCGATGCTGGTCAAGGACGTCAACGAATTTCCCGGCCACATCGCCTGCGATGCCGATTCGCGTTCCGAGCTGGTGGTGCTGTTGCGCGATGCCGAAGGCGCCTTCGGCGTGCTCGACCTCGACAGCCCGCTGCCCGGCCGCTTCGACAAGGAAGACCAGGCCGGCATCGAGAAGCTCGCCGCGATCTATGTCGCGGCGTGTGAGTTCGATGACGAGGACTGAGGCGTGAGGCGGGTCTCGGCCTGCCTCAAGCAAATTTCACTAGCATCAGGCTGAACGCGGCGATGAAGATGAAGGCCGAGAAGGCCACCATCAGCGGCCGCAGGCCGCGCGAGCGCAGCTGGGAAATATCGGCCTGCAGGCCCATGGCGGCGAGACCCATGGTCAGCATGATCTGTGCGGCCAAAGCGATCGCCGAATGGATCTGCGCCGGGATCGCAACTAGGCTGTTTGCCGCCACCACCGCCACGAAAGCCGCGACGAACCAAGGCATCGGCGGCTTGGCGCCGGAAGCATCGCTGTCGCCGCGGCGTGCCATCAGGCCGAGCGCGATCACCATCGGCGCCAGCATGGCGACGCGCGTCAGCTTGGCGACGGTCGCCGTCTCGCCGGAGAGCGTGCCGTTCTGGAAGCCGGCGCCGATCACCTGCGCCACCTCATGGATCGAGGCGCCGGCCCACAGGCCGAAGGCGTGCTGGTCGAGGCCGAAGACCGGCGCCAGCAGCGGGAAGCCGAGCATGGCGACGGTGCCGAACAGTGTGATCGCGGCAACGGCATAGGTGACATCCTCGTCGCGCGCATCGGTGACGATGTTGGTGGCGACGATCGCCGAGGCGCCGCAGATCGAGGTGCCGGCGGCGATCAGCTGCGCGAGCTTCCGGTCGACGCCGATCAGCCGGCCGAGCGTGACGGTGAACAGGAAGGTGGCGCCGAGCGTGGTTGCGACGATGCCGACGCCGCCAAACCCGATGCCCGCCACCTGGCCGAGCGTGAGCTGGAAGCCCAGCAGCACGATGGCGAAGCGCAGCAGGCGCTTCTGCGAGAAGGCGATGCCGGCCTTGGCATGGGCAGGCACGCCGAGCACGTTGGAGTAGATCATGCCGGCGACGACAGCGAGTATCATCGGGCTGAACAAGGTGAGGCCGGAGAAGCCGCGCGCCGAATAAGCAACGCTGGTGATCATCGCCACCAGGACCAGTCCCGGCACAGCGCCGGTTGAGAGCGAGGTCAGGGCAGGGCGCTTGCGCTCGGCTTGGGCCGAGTTCAGACCGTTTGGAAGATCGTTCGCGGTGACGGGCAGGAAAGACAATTGAATTCTCCAGGCACTTTCGCCGCCGGAATGCCATTCCATAACCAATCTTTCCAACGAATTATTCGGGTTATAACGATCGATTTTTGCGAACGATTGTTGCCAGCCGACTGGCTCAATGGCCGACGCTTGCGTTTGACAGGGCACATGCCGCATCGTTATTTCTGACGATATACGACGATCATCTCACCACATCGAGCAGCCGCGGCCCGCAAGGAGCAAACCATGTCACACGATCTGCAGTTCTATATCGACGGCGCCTGGGTCGATCCCGTGGTGCCGAACACCACGGACGTCATCGACCCCTCCAACGAGGACGCTTTCGCCCAGATTTCATTGGGCTCCAAAGCCGATGTCGACAAGGCCGTGGCCGCCGCCAAGCGCGCCTTCGCCACCTACGGCTTCACCTCGGTCGAGGAGCGCCTCGATATCCTGAACCGCGTCATCGAAGTCTATAAGAAGCGCAGCAAGGATCTGGCGCTCGCCGTTTCGCGCGAGATGGGCGCGCCGCGTCAGATGGCACTGGACAGCCAGGTCGGCGTCGGCCAGGCGCATCTGGAGAAGATGGCCGCGGTGCTGAAGACCTTCCAGTTCCGCCACATCAAGGGCTCCTCGCTGATCGTCAAGGAGCCGATCGGCGTCGTCGGCCTGATCACGCCGTGGAACTGGCCGCTCAACCAGATCACCTGCAAGGTCGGTCCCGCGCTTGCCGCCGGCTGCACCATGGTGCTCAAGCCGTCCGAGATCGCGCCGCTCGATGCCATTATCTTCGCCGAGATCATCGACGAGGCCGGCGTGCCGAAGGGTGTCTTCAACCTCGTCAACGGCGATGGCCCGACCGTCGGCCAGGCGCTGGCAAGCCATCCGGATGTCGACATGATGTCCTTCACCGGATCGACCCGCGCCGGCATCCTGGTCGCCAAGGCGGCGGCCGACACGGTCAAGCGCGTGCATCAGGAGCTCGGCGGCAAGTCGGCCAACATCCTGTTCCCCGATGTCGATCTGGAGCGGGCCGTCACCAAGGGCGTCGCCGGCTGCTTCGGCAACAGCGGCCAGTCCTGCAACGCGCCGACCCGCATGTTCGTGCCGCGCGACCGTCACGAGGAGGCGGCCGGCTACGCCAAGAAGGCGGCGGAGAAATTCACTGTCGGCCCGGCCGATGCGCCCACCTCGAAGCTCGGCCCGGTGGTGAGCCAGATCCAGTTCGACAAGATCCAGGATCTGATCCAGAGCGGCATCGACGAAGGCGCCACGCTGGTCGCCGGCGGTCCCGGCCGCCCGGCCGAGCTCAACCGCGGCTACTACGTCCGCCCGACCGTCTTCGCCAATGTCACGCACGACATGCGCATCGCCAGGGAAGAGATCTTCGGGCCGGTGCTGTCGATCTTGCCTTACGACACGGTTGAGCAGGCTGTGGAGCAGGCCAACGACACGGTCTATGGTCTGGCCTCCTACATCCAGGCCAAGGACATCGAGAAGGCGCGCGACGTGGCGGCGCGCATGCGCTCCGGCAATGTCTACATCAACTATCCGACCTGGGATGCCGGCTTGCCCTTCGGCGGCTACAAGCAGTCCGGCAATGGCCGCGAATATGCCGAATACGGCCTGGAGCATTTCCTCGAGATCAAGGGCATCGCCGGCTATGAGGCGGCTGAGTAGCGCTCGCCTGTTTTCAGGTTAAAGCCAAAGGATCAAAAAAGCGCGGTTCCAGCCGCGCTTTTTTATAAGGCGGTTGAGCCTGAATTGGTCCCTATATTCAAAGCCCTGTGCGCGTTGAGACACCGCTTGGCTTAATGAGATGACTGGCGTCTACCGGATCTAAAGCGCGTCGCGATCTTTCAGATTCGCTCCATGCGCTTTAGGTTTTTTGGTTTTACGCATGTTCTTTATCCCGAAACCGGATCCCACTTTCGGGAGACATGCTTTAGCCGATCGCATCGGGGCTGGCTAAATGCATGTATTTTTCGAACAATCGGACCTTTGCTGAGTATCCGAGCCGCAGCGCCTTTTGGCAACCTCGGCATTTGAATGTGGCTGCGGACTTAAACCAGGAGCCTTTGCGGATAATCGGATGCTGGCAGCTTGGACACTCAAATCTGAGTTCTGCGCTATTGAGGCTTTGAGGGATCGCCATCGGCCACACGCTTTCTATTGCATCACCGACGGCACGCTAAAGTAGCGATGTTTCAGTTCTGCGACTGCTAGGCACCGGTATTGTAACGAGAGTGGCTCCTGGCAGTGGAAGTGCTAACGGCCAAATGCTCTGGCCGGTCGACTAAGCGGTTGATTACAAGCCAAACTTTCCTCGAAACGTGCCAGAAAGGATGTTTGGTAAGGGTTAGTTCAACCCGAAGCGCTATTGTGAAGGTGGCGGCTCCAGCTGGGGGCGGGGGTTGCGTTAGGCTAGAGCCGCCTGCACGGTCATTGTGTGGCAGTAGACCGCGCTGTTTCAGAATAGGACAACACGGTCTATGATTAGTTAACGCTAATATAGAGCGTCGGAGCCGGGTCGCTTGGCCTTGCGCACATCTCAGACATGACCGTAGAAATCCCGGTGCGCGGCGACTGAATAAGCGTAGTCCAGCAAGGTAGACCAGCTGAACACCGGCATGTCGATTGCCCGCTGTATCGCCCGGCCAAAGGGCTGAAACCCGGTGCACTCGAGCACCATTGCCCTCATGGCGGGATGGGCGGCGGCGAAGTCCTTCGCCACCTTGACGATGTCGCGCTCCGCCAGACCGTAATCCGCGGTCGGGATTTCGGGCCGGATGTCCTTCGTCCAGAGGGTGTCGAACTGGGGCGTCTTGCCGTTGTCCTTCGCGCCGTGAACGACGTAGTTCGTTCCGAGCGTCACGCCCACGGAGGTCAGGTGCCGGTCACTGAGCCGGTCGCCCTCGGCGACCAGAATGCCGACGACCCGTTCCGGGCCGATAATCATCTGCGCGAGAGGCACCTGCAGCAGGCTCGATGCGAAGACCGGCACATCGACGCTGGCCGCGATCTCCTTCTGGAACCAGGCGAAGTAGCCGCATTCGGCGGCGATCGCCCGACATCCCATGCGCTCCAGCTTCCGCGCGGCCCTGACGATCGGCTCAAGCAGGGCCTTCTTGTCGTCCCCACGGACGAGGTTCTGGATGTCGACACCTTCGGCGATTTCATACTGGATCGGGAAGGGATAGGCGCTGGCGTTCCGCACATCGCCGGGAAAGCCCGGGTACACCTCATCGAGGATGATGATGCCCAGGCCCATTCCGTAGCAGGAATGGTTTTTGCGGGCATGAATTCGTTGAATTCCTGAGTCGCGAGCCGTCATTCCAAGTCTCCGCATATCGTTGCAGCGGAAGCTAGTTGCTTATGAATACGCGAGGAAATAGCGTTTCGTTATGGTTGTCCGAACACGCTTATGAAGGTGCCGTCATGCTTTCCCGACGCGATGAGATATCCGTGCGGCGCGTGCGCAGCCTGCTGACGGTGCTGGAGCTGAACTCGTTCACCCAGGCGGCGGAAGAACTGGGCCTTACCCAACCGGCCATCTCGCAGCACGTCACGCAGCTGGAAAAGCAGCTGGGCTTCGCACTGCTGGTTCGTCACCGCGAAGGGCTTCGGCTCAGCCCCGCCGGCAGCGCGCTGCTGCCCGCCCTGCGGCGGCTCGTTGCGGGCAACGAGGCGATCGTCGACCAGCTTGCCTCGCTCAGCCTCGGCACGGAGCAGATCCTGCGGGTTGCGAGCGTGGCGTCCTTCGCCGCGATGTTCATCGGCCCCGCCTTCCATGCGCTGCGGTCCCGGTTCCCGAACCACGTGCTCGATATCGTGGAGATCGACAGCGAGGAGACGTTCCAGCTTGTGAGGTCGAACGAGATCGATTTCGGGATCAGCAGCGTCTTCGTTCCGTCGCCCGGTCTCTTGTTCGAACCGCTTTGCCAGGACGGCGCCTGTGTCGTCCTGTCGACGTCGCATCCGCTTGCCGCGCGATCCGAGCTGGGTGACGAAGATGTGCTCGCCCAGCCTTTCATCCGCTTTCCCTCGGGAACGACATCGGGCAACTGGCTCGCCATGATGTCCGAGCGGTCCGGCCTGCAGCCAAAGACCGTCGTCGAGGTCCGCCAGCTCATGACCGGCTGCCAGCTCGCGCAGCAGAATATCGGCCTGACCGTCGTCCCCGAGATCGCCGCCAGATCGTGCCCGCTGCCCGGCCTCGCCGTGGTTCCCTTGCGGGACGGCCTGCCGTCGCGCAAGCTGGGTGTGGTCACCAGCGAGTTTCACCAACCGTCGGACTTCGAGAACGCCGTTCTCTCGCAGCTCCGCGAAATGACCTGGCCGGTCCGGGGTATTTACGCGGGCAGATAGCCATCCGATAGCGAAAAGGCGACCGAAACCACCGGGCAGCTCACGGATTCGTCCGTCGAGCGAAATGTTCATACGTCATACGCCAGGGGTCGCTATCGGCGGCCCTTTCCTCTCCGATCCAGTGAAAGCTGTCGTTCGTGATCTCGGTGAAGCACCATCTCGCTTGCAGGCCGCGCGAGTCTTCGCCGATCTGGACGATGTCCTTGCCCTCGGCTCGTCCGATCTGGCGCGAATAATCCTGGTTGAGCGGATCGCTCCAGATGATGTGCCAGCCGCCGATCCCGGGATCGAAGATGCGCAAGGTCGTGCCATACATGGTGGATGGGGCAGGGCGCCTGGGCCTGATCCAAAGGTCCTGAATGGCGCGGCCCTGAAGCACCCAGCCGAAATGGCATTCTCCGGTCGATTTCAGGATTGCGCCGCCATCGAGGTGGCGGACCGTATTCATGTCCCAACTCCCGATCAGCCATCCGTAGAGGTTCATGTCTATGGTTCGGTCGGCCGAAGGATTGTCGGACCCGAGCGCGGCAAGAAACGGGGACATTGCGATCGGCATGGTTTTCTCCCAAGGGATAAGCAAGCGAAACAGAACTGTTGCAGCGCTGCGACTTCAGAACTTGGGAAAAATTGCTGAAGTATCGGTTTGGATGGGATTGCCGAGGGAACCGGTCGGCAGAGGCTCGGTTCCAGGCGGCTGGCGTCTCTCATGGAAGATATGCCCGACGGGCGAGCGGCAGCCGCCACTCCACTTCGAAGCGCAAAAGGCCTCGCCAGCGAGGTGCCGGCGAGACCTTTTCAGCGCGGCTCGCCGATTAGCGACGATCGCTTCCACGACCTCCGTGCTGGCCGCCATTGTTGGCCGCGCCCAGGCAAATGCTATAGTAATCGTCATGGTTGCTGCACGAAGTGACGGTCGTCTGCTGAGCAAAAGCCGAACCATACAGACCAGAGACGGCAACAACGGCGAGAATTACATTGCGAAGAAGCTTGGACATTTCGATTTTCCCTTTGTTTAATTCCGGTCGTGCCGGTCGATGGCGGTTTTCCTGCAATTTGGTTTCGGTTTGATGGCGCTTGAGCGCGAATTTGTTTCGAAATGGCAACTTGGCATATGGCAGGCAGGTCGAGCTGACGGGACGCCTTGCAGGCTGTGACGGCTCGTTTGCATGCAAATGTTTCAGAGGCAGTCGTTCTGGTTACGGGCTCGGTGCTTGCGTGCAATGCAGCGGAAACGAAGGTCGCTCACATAGAGCGCCATCGTGAAGCGGCGGGGATGTCCCCGTTACAGCCATGGCCAATTGAGGATAGGTCTATGTCGATAATGAAGACGCTGAACCGCATGGGCGCGGCCTTGAAATATGCGCAGGATGCCCGCTATCCAACGCGGATGCGGAACGGGCTGCCGTCCGACAATCAATTGGATATTTGCTGGCCGGTAATGCCTACAGCCAAGCACTTGTCGTCGAACACTTGGGGCGCGATCTGAGATAGCGATCGCTCCAAAGCTGGATCGTTGACCTGCAGATGGGCATCATCCCCTTGCAAGCTTCGGGTGACGCGCTGTGACCGCGCTTCTCGGCACCTCCCCAGCGCTTCGCGAGCCTGCCGACGTCTGCGCCTTACCTGCGCCCGGCTTCTATGATGCCGACCATCGCCCGGGTAAATTCGACCATGCTGTTGGCCGTGATCGCCGCATTGTCGGGCGATTGGCCGATGTGCTCGGCCGCTCCGCAACAGGATCGGCGGATGCTGTCGTAGTATGGGTCTCTCTCATCATCCGGCAGTGCCGCCAAATTGAGGGCGCGACCATGGATCATGCGCAACAACTGCGCCAATGCTGTTTCGACACTCATGCGTTTGCTCCGCATCGGTCGAGCGTCTCGGCACACGGAGTGCCGGATCGTCGATCGGGCATATTCCCGATTCGTACAGGCTGCATGGTAGTCATTAATATATCGTTGATTGCTAATATATAGGGCCAACAACAGGGAATTGGGCAAGCAGGAGCGTTGGTGACGGCTGCAACTTATGCATGTGACTTCTGTCACGTTCTGTGCTGCAGCGTTTAGTATAAACCTTGTGGTCGAGGGGGCGGCACGGCCTGCTCGGCCAGGAGGGATGATGACCCTGTCAAATGACCTGCATGACAAGAACCTGACGTTCCAATGTCAACACTGCTCCCAGACGATCGTCAGGAAGGGCTCCTGGATCAAGAGCGTCAGAACCTTCAGGTGCGAAGGGTGCCGATCCGAGATGCGGATGACATATGGGCACAAACTGGCGATCTTCGAACGGCATCGGCACTTGGCATGAAAGGCTCAAAATGAGAGGTTCGAGGCCACGTGTGCCTGCACGCGGCGCGGGTAACATAGCGCCGGCACGCATTCCCATAATCAGCAACCGATGCGAAGAGCTGGCTGGGGAACCTGGATTCCCAGACAGACAAACACGACATCCCAGCTAGATCTTTGAGATCGCTGACAAATCCCGTCCGCAAGAGCCATCTTGCCACAATTTGTGCATCACCTGTGTGCCCGGATCCGAGATTGACGTCAAGGGTCCAATCCGCAGCACATCCACAGTCGCGCTAAGCCGGAGGGAACCTCCGGGCAAATTTTGCCTAGTCTCTAGGTGTCCCCATGAATGACCGTTCTCGCATATTCACGGAATGACCGCTTCGCGCCTAATTCCAGCCACTCAGACGCTATCGAAGATGTCCGTAAGCTGCGATTGAGCTGAGGCGGCATGAATGTCGATGATGGAGTGGAGAGCCGACATTGATCGTGAGCGGCATCGTGCTTATGCAGCTATCTAGCAACCGGTTATGGCCCATCTGCAAGGGTCACAGGTGATTGCGAAACTTACGGTGAATATTGACCAGAAGAGCTACAGAACGGAGCCTTTCATCAGAGGACATGTCCTCCACTCTCTGCGAATGAAAATGTCCGGGACGGCCCGGCGGTTAGACCGCCGGAGTTCTATTTTGAAGCGCCACCTCCCGCAGCTTGTGCTGGTTCTCGTCGCCACGTTGTTCGCCCTGCGCGTCTCGGTCTACTGTGACATCGACGGCGCACCCGCTTTGATCGCGTTCGGCTTGCTGTTGGGCGCCGTTGGGCTTGCCATCCAGTTCCGGTCACGGAAGCCGCCGCGAGGCCGTGACTAGGTGGCAACCATAATTGGCGGTCACCATGGCACGGGATAACAATCTGCCGAGCGCCGCTAGGTTTCTCCAACTCTGGTACGTTCGCCGCATGCACAATCCCCATGTCGGCAACGAGGGCGGCTGCAGAACGGCAGCCACTGCGTGTGACTGACGCTGAGACCTGACAGACTGGTTCCGGCCCCATTTCGGCGATTCGAAGTGGTCGGGAAGGACCAGTCGAGCCCGCTATCGGCCCTTTTTGGCTTCTATAATCGTTCGCCGTTTAATTAGCCACAATATTAGCGGGCAGAGCCCGCCGGATACGCAAGCTATATTGGCCGCGCCAATTTTCGAGGCCTCCTACGAAGCCAGCCGGGACCGATGAATGAACCGTTGGGCTGCCAAAACAGCATAACATCAGCTGTATGGCAGCCCATTTCACTCCAAACAAGGCGGCGGCCTCGCGGCAGCACTTGGTGTCCGCAAGCATCATTTGGCTTCTCATGAGCTTTGCCGCAGCTAATTCAGCAAGTCCGGCTGCAATCTCACGATTTGGTCCCAGAGTGGCTGGCACTGGAACCAGCCAGTGAAGGGAGTTCCGTTCACGGCTCGGGCGGCGCGAGCGTTCGAACCGTCGATCTGGAGTGGCTGGCCGACAGACTCGGCAAGGAACTGCGCCTGACAGCAGCGTTCCATCGCGACGAACCACCAGACAGCCTCCTCGACCGTCTCGCCGACGGTTAGCAGGCCGTGATTACGCAGAATCGCAGCCTTGTGCGGGCCAAGGCAGCGGGCAAGCCCGGCACCTTCGCTCGCCTCTGTAATGAGCACCCGCGCATCGTCGAAGAAAATGTGGTCCTCGTAAAAGGCGCAAGCGTCCTGAGTAATCGGATCGAGCAGACGACCGATCGCGGACCAGGCTTTGCCGTAGATAGAATGGGCATGGGCCGCAGCGACAACTTCCGGGCGGGCCTCGTGAATTGCCGCGTGGATGGCAAAAGCTGAGATATTGGCGGGGCTTTCGCCCTCGACCACGTTGCCCTCGCGATCAACCCGGATCAGGTCGTGGACCCTGATTTGCCCAAAATGCATGCCAAAGGGATTGACCCAGAACGTGTCGGTGAACTCCGGATCGCGCGCGGTGATGTGGCCTGCGACGCCTTCACAGAAGCCGAGCGAAGCGAAGATACGGAAGGCGCCAGCAAGGCGCTGCTTGCGGTGCTGTCGCTCCTCGCGAAGGCTGTCAAAGCTCGGAACGGCGATGCGCTTGAAGACCGGGTCGTAGGCGTCCTTCTTGGCTCTTTCGAGATCGGAGCGGGCCGCCGATTCAACACTTGCACTCATCGTCTCCTCCTATCGTAGCTCGAGCAGACGTTGGAGGAATCGAGGGTCGATGTCCTTAAGCTCTGCTTAAGAGTTACAAAAAGTCTTAAGGGGCCTATAAAATTCGTCATATGCAAGGATGTTGTTTCGTATTCGGTCCTTTCGCGCTCAATGCTGAGACGGGAACGCTGTTTCGACAGCACATCCCGGTTCCTGTCGGCTATCGCGCGCTGCTCCTGCTTGAGGCATTGGTGAAGCGGCAGGGCGAAGTGCTCACCAAATCACAGCTGATTGATGCGGCATGGCCGGGAACGGCGATCGAAGAAGGTAACCTGGCGGTGCAGATCGCATCCCTGAGAAAACTACTCGGCGCCACCCCGGACGGTCAGGACTGGATAGCGACGGTTCCTCGGGTCGGCTATCGTTTCACCGGGGAGATCAAGAGACTAGACGGCGCCACCTACAATCGCGAGGCGGGCGAGCCCGGCCCTTCCATTGCCGTGCTTCCGTTCGCCAACCTAAGCGACGACGTCCATCAGCAATATTTCGGCGACGGCCTCGCGGAAGACATCATCACGCGTTTTGCGCGCTTACGCTGGCTGTTCGTCTCCGCCCGCAACTCATCCTTCACTTATGGTGCCAAGGCGGTGGACGTGAAGCAGGTTGGGCGCGAGCTCGGCGTGCGCTATGTACTCGACGGAAGCGTACGCCGCTCGGGACAGCGCCTGAGGATTACTGCCAGGGCGAGCGACGTCCAAAACGGGCGCCAGATATGGGCTGAACGCTATGATCTTGAGATGGCGGACTTCTTCGCGCTCCAGGACCAGATCGCAGAAAGCGTGATCGGCGCGATTGAGCCAAGGCTCTATGCAGCCGAGCACGAACGCTTCCAAGGCCGGGCGCCTGGCAGTCTTGATGCCTGGGGCTTCACGATGAAAGCGATGCCCTATGTCTGGACATGGGGTTCCGGGCAGGAGATCGAGCTCGCCGAGCGGCTGCTAACCAGGGCCACGGACATCGACCCCGAGTATCCGCGCGCGAACTGCCTGCGAGCTTGGGCGCTTGCAGCGCGGGTAATACTGGGCCTGGCAGACCCTGACGCACTTCCGACCGCCCTCGATATGGCCCATCGGGCGATACGCGGCGACCCGGAAGACCCTTGGACCCACTTCGCCGCAGGTTTTGTGCACATGGCATCGCGTCACTTCGATCGAGCTGTGGCAGCGCTGACCGAGGCGATTGTCCTCAACCCGAGCTTTGCCTTCGCCCACGTAATCTTTGGATGCACTTATGGCTACGGCGGCATGCCTGAAGATGGATTGCACCACCTTGCCATCGCAGATCGCCTCAGCCCTCGGGACTTCACGCAGGCCGCAAACCTATCGACGACGGGGCTGTGCCATTTCGTGGCGAAACGCTTCGCCCAGGCGTCGGAGTACGAAAACCGAGCGGTGGAGCTCCGACCTCATTTCGGGACGGCCTGGCGTACCCTCGCGGCATCGGCGGGCATGGCGGGTGACAGCGTCCTCGCCCGCCAAGCGCTCTCTCAGGCTCGGCGGCTTCACCCCTCCCTGTCCGTTGAGTGGATCGAGAAACACCACCCGATCGTACATGAACGGGACAGGGCTCTGTACATCAAGGGTTTGTGCATCGCAGGGCTAAGGTAGCACAAAAGCTAAACGCGTGGTGCTGCTCGTCGTTTCTGTCTCAGCCTCGATCGTCCAGACATCAATCTCGCAATTCTGTGACATTCGCCCTTCTTGGAAATGGAGTCGCCTGCGTTCCCACGCACCTTTGGTCAGGACGCAAGCCGATGCCGGAAAATTCGAAATCTTTGCGAATTAAATGAGCACACCGTTAGCATGGAGCATCCACCGGATTTGGCGCCAAAATCCGCTTCAGCGACAGGAGTTGGCGACAGGATTAAGTGCATCGCCTGCTATTAATCTTCAGCCCGAAGGCTTCGCGGAAGATCTTTTCGCCTTTCGGAGTTATGAGCACAGCCCTCGTCCCATCCAGCCGCCTTGTCCAGCCGTTGTTCATACTGTGGGTGCAAATGAGAGCGCCTAATCCACCGCCAAGGTGAGATCGACGCTCGCTCCAGTCAAAGCACTGACGGCATAACAAGCCACCTTGTCGGCCGGTTCGTCGGGACAGTAACGGTCGGGTGTCGAGCCCAGCGGCATCGAGGAACGTCAGGCCGGCCTCCGTGACCATCCCTGCCTCGGCGTTAAGTTCCACGAATCCTTGCGCGACCAACGTGTCGGCCAAGGCTACACCGAGCTGGCCCGCAAAGTGGTCGAAGCACGTGCGCGCCTTCCTCAGTTCGGCGTCCCCTCGCTCCGTGGAAAGTCGAGCGCGGTCGGGTTCCAATTCAGCCGCTACTTGCATCATAGTTTCAAGCATCCGTGCCACCGAAGCGCTGGCTAGTCGATGGTAGTGAAATCGTCCCTGCTTCTCCACGCTCAGCAAGCCGACGGCCGTCAATCGGCTCAGATGACCACTCGCCGTCTGCGGCGAGATGCCTGCAACTCTCGACAACATCGTTGTCGTAAGGGCGCGACCATCCATCAAGGCATGAAGCATACTCGATCGAGCCGGATCGCCTGCCAGCGCCGCGATTTCTGCAAACATCGCGTTGGTCGCCATTGCTCAACCCGTCGATGGCTGCTGGTAAGCCTTATTGAAGTCCGATGCTTCGACCGTCACCGTAACATCTCCTGTCTGCTTCCTCCTAGAGTGCCATCGCCCCTGCGCCAGGTGAGTTTGCCGGTCGGTTCAACCAAGGAGACGAGCTGTGAGTTCAGAACATTCCGAACCTCAATCATTAAACGCGAAAGGCACGCCGAAGACGAAAGGCCGGTGCATGTGCGGCGATATCCGCTATGAAATCACGGGGCCAATGTTCGACGTTGTTCATTGCCACTGCGAGAGCTGCCGGCGGCAGAGTTCGAGCCCTTTCGTGACGTTTTTCAATATCGACAAGGCGCAATTCCATTACACCCGCGGAACACCACTATCCTACGAGTCATCGGAGGGTATCGAGCGTACGCATTGTGGACGATGCGGGTCGCCAGTCTCCTACGAAAACTCGCGAGAACTCTCGATCTTCGCCTGTACGCTCGAAGATTTGACGCTCGTGAAGCCGCAAGCACATATCAGGGTCGATGAGATGGTGCCCTGGCTCGTCCTCGGCGATGACTTGCCTTGTTTCGAGAAGGGCCTTCATCACTGCAAACTGCCAATCGTTCATGGTCCTTCCAAACTGCCGCCGCTCAGCGCCGAGCGTGTTAGGGCCAACAGTGATCAGACAAACGCTGGCAGGGACGATTTCCCAAGGGACAGATAGCGATTGAAGCTCGAATTGACCGGTTAAGTCCAATCAATTCAGCGCTCGTTCCGAGCCCTCTGACCTACGCTTCCTGCCGGCAGCGTCGGTCGTGAGCGACGCGGGCCAGCATTTCGGTTTTGTCGGGCCCGATGCTCGACAGGGCATTGGCGATATCCGTAGTCATCAGCCCGATGTCGGCGAGTTCGCGACTGTCCATTCGGGCGAGCGCCGCGAGTTCGCTGCGCATGCGCCAGAATTGCAAGACCAGGATTGGGCCTTTCACCAGCAGGCTGGCGCGGCGAAGTAAGGTCGTGGTCAACGGGGCACGGGGCTGGTTAGCCTTCGGCCGCTGGAAAGCGATTATGGAAGACATTGAAAATCTCCGGTTCCGAGGATTCCCAGTCGCGAACGTCGCGGCTGGAACCCGGAGATTGTCGCCCGTCGACGGGCGTCGCGTCGTGATAGACCCCTGAAACTTGTATTAGATCGAGACGAAATTTCGCCTTGACGAGCGCTGCAGGCGACCGCCCGGATAGGTGAAGTGCCAGTCGACAACTTCTCGGCCTTCAGACATGGTCATCATGCCATGTTTTTCGAATTCGATGGCCATGTGCTCGATCTTCGTCAAGGGCGGCTTCTAAGAGATGGCGCCGACGTCGATTTGCGCCCCAAATCGCTCGCGCTGCTGACCTACCTGATTACAAACGCCGGTAGGATATTGCACAAGGATGAGCTTGTCTCCGAAATCTGGCCGGCAGTGACCGTTTCCGACGAATCCCTCACTCAATGCATCATGGACATTCGACGCGCCCTGGGTCCGGGCGCGGACGGATTGATCAAGACCTTGCCGCGGCGAGGGTATCTTGTCGACGATAGCCGGGTGCACGCGTCCGGAGATGTCGAGCCGAGGCGTCCTGATCCTGTTATCCCAGGCAAGGCTTCGATCGCGGTCCTGCCATTCGCGAACCTAGACGGCCACCCTGAGCAAGATGCATTTGCCAACGGCTTGACCGAAGACCTGATCACGGATCTGTCGCGAAATCCCGGGCTATTGGTCATCGCGCGGCAGTCCTCCCTGGCATACAAGGGCAAGACGACTGACGTGCGCGTCATAGCGCGAGATTTGGGTGTCCGGTTTCTGCTGGAGGGAAGTGCCCGAAGGGCGGCCGACAGGATCCGAATCAACGTTCAACTTGTTGATGCAATCGGTGGAGACCTTCTCTGGGCCGAGCGTTTCGACCGCAGTATTGAGGATGTCTTTGCCGTACAGGATGAAGTGGCAGACAGGATCGTGCAGGCGTTGGTCGGCAAATTGACGCCGCCACTGCCTGTGCGCAATCGCCCGAAAAACCTTGACGCTTACGACCTCTGCGTGAGGGCAAGAGGGCTAATAGCCTCCATGGGCGGCTCTCCGGAGGCGGTCCGGGAGTCGATCCTCCTGCTGAAGCAGGCGATAGCCCTGGATCCCGGTTATGCGGAAGCAATTCGGTGGCTTGGCTTTAATCTCTGGTCGCTTTGGAGCAACGCTATAGACAGCGCCGACTCAAACCTTGCCGAAGCTATAAGATTGGCGGAAGCGGCGGTATCGCTCGATCCGAACGACGGCTCAAACCATTGGATTTTCGGCTACCTCCTAGCTTCTGCAGGCCGCTGGGCAGATTCAGAGAAAGAGTTCGCAGTAACATTTGCCCTCGATCCCAACCATGCCGACGCAATGGTTATGAGTGCAGAATTGACGGTGCTGGCCGGTAGACCGACAGAGGGCATCGACCTCATAAGGAGGGCATTTCGCCTTAATCCGCATCCTTCCGGCTGGTATTACTGGGAGCTTGGCTTCGCGCAATACGCCGCGCGGGACTATGATGCGGCGGTCAAGACATTGCGCGTCGAGGCGACATATCGCACGGGATCACGGCGTATTCTTGCGGCGAGTCTGGCTCAACAAGGACGCAAGGACGAGGCAATTCGCGAGGCCCAGATTTTTCTGGCGAGCAATCCCAGCTTTACGACGAGCGAGTGGGCATCGCGCCAACCGGCTCGGGATGCCGAAACGGTGCAACATTTTGTTGACGGTTATCGCAAGGCTGGTCTTCCTGACTGATTAGCAATCTGCGCGGGCACGAAAGCCTCATCCTTCAAGATTGCCGATTTTTATGTTAATTTCGCAGCAATGTGCGCGTACGGCCCATTCTTCAGGTGACTCGGAGCCCGCGATGCCCCCGGTGAATGAGACGTCCTTCGAGACGGTTCTGGGCGAACGCATCCAGGATATGCTTGATGCTTGCACGCGGTGCTGCAAGTGCGTTGAGGTTTGTCCAAGCGTGGTGCCCGCCGGCATCCCGGATGCGAAGTCCGAAGACCTCATCGGTGGTATTCTCGATCTTGTCCGCACCGGCAAGGGTCCGGAGACGTCGCGCAAATGGGCAGCCTCCTGCATGCTCAGCGGAGAATGCATTAAGGCGTGCGACTACGGCGTCAATCCACGCTTTCTCCTTGCCATGGCACGCCTTAGCGTTGCGAAGTCCGACAAGGAGCCTGCTGAACGACGCCGGCAAGGCGTGGAGAGATACCGCGAGGTCAGCCGCGGTGTAGCGATGCTATCCCGCTTGCAACTCGATACGGAGGTCCTAGAGCGTCTGGGTCAAAAATCAGCGTCAGGATCCCTGCCTGCAGAGCCGGCGGACTTTGTGTTTTACACCGGCTGCAATGTACTCAAGACGCCGCACATTGCCTTGCTTGCCCTCGATATCATGGACGAGCTCGGCATCAGTTACCAGGTGATGGGCGGTCCCAGCCATTGTTGCGGCATTTCGCAACTCAAGGCCGGCGACGCCGAGATGACCGGTCGCATGGCGTCGAACTCGATGGAGAAGCTGTCGCACTCCAGGTTGGGACAGGTGATCACCTGGTGTCCGACTTGCTACGTCCAGTTCACAGAAAACATCCTGCCAACGGTGGAACGACAGCGCGGCTCCCGCCCGTTCGAGATGAACCCGTTCATGCGATTCCTCCGCGACCGGCTGGCGCAGTTGAGGCCCCACCTTCAGCACAGGGTCGACATTCGCGTCGCGCTACACAAGCATCCTGGCGTGGCCGGCGTCGTGGAGGCTGCCACCGAAATCCTGAAGATGGTCCCCGGCGTTGAGCTTGTCGATCTAAAACAGCCGGCGGTGGGTCTGCAGAGCGTGCATGTCGGTGTGCTTCCTAAGTTCAAGCGTGAGTTGCAGCTGAGAGAACTTGAAGCGGCGCGTGACGCGGGCGTTGATGCGCTAGTTGCGGTTTATCATTCCGATCATCGCGAACTGTGTGCTCACGAGCGCGATTGGCCATTCCGCATCATCAATATCCTTGAAGTGGTTGGTGAAAGCATGGGGCTTTATCGGCACGATCGCTATAAGCAGCTCAAGGTCATGCAAGACGCCGATCAGATCGTCAACGAGTGCAGGGACCTGATAGCAAAGCACTCCCTTGATCCCCATGATGCTCGTGAGGTCGTGGGCAGGCTGCTCCTTGGAGACCAGCCGCTTCCTCTTAAGGTCAGCGAGCAAGGCGTCGTGGCGCCGGGTTGAATGTTGGCCTCCTGGCCGGCTGACTTCCGCTTCCGGTCCGCCTGCAGTTGAAAGCTGCTTGTCCGCTTACGGCCCCAGAGGCGACATGCTGCTTTGTGCCTCGTCCAAAATCCTGACGAAGACGGATCCCGGAACATCGGGGTCAGGTCAGGCAGTGGCAGCCAATCATCGTAAGCCAGTACGGTTGCGTTGGACGGAATACTCAGCTCGCTGCACGGACCTCGCGGAAGCTGTCGCTGATCTGGAGCGCGGCGCTGCGGCGGTCGCCCATATCAACCAGCACGTCCAAAATCCGCAGCAGCTTCTGCGCCAAGCCGGGCTGCATTGGCGTCTCGCGGAACGCCAGCGCCTGCACCAAGCCGGCAATGCGCGCCGGCAGGGCGGTACCGCGCCAGCCTTTGAGAGTATCGCGGCCCGGCGTCAGGACGGCTAGTATCTGATCCGCAAAGGCTTCGGCGGGATAGTCTGCCTGGCTACGCTCAACTAAAGTGAGATAATCCGACATGACGCGCGCCGACCATCCCGCCGCGCGCACCAAGGTATCGATCACCGGCATCAGCTTGCCGACATCCGCCCAATGGCCGTTGGCGAAGCGTGACGCACCGCCAGCTTCGGCCGAAATCAGGAAGAACACCCGCACCATGCCGGGTAATTGGAATCCATGCAGCTTGCCTGCGCAAAAGGTATCCGGATCGAACACCGGATCGCGCAGCATGCGCCCCAACGCCAGTTGCAGCAGTTCGACCGCATTGGCCTGCATCTGAGGCGGATCATAGACGGCCGTGCAGGCATAAAGGTCGACGAAGGGACTCATTAGTTCAAAGCAGGTCTCGTCCTCCAGCGCGAACACCGGGTCGAGGAAGAGCGAGCGCATCTCCGTAGTGGTGGTACGCATGGCGATGTGGGCAAAGAGTCTGCCCAGTGCATTGTCCAATTGCCCAACCCGCTCGCTGGATTCACGCCGCCGGCTCGCTTTCCAGGGGGGCGCCATGCGTTCTGTCACCCAGGCCAGCATTTCTACGGCAAAGCGCAGGAATCGATCGCGGCTGGCGGGAGTGTCGAGGATGGGTCCAACCGCCACTTGGCTCAAGGCCTTGGCGGCGAAGCTCCAGTCGATGGCGCGATCAGGCTGACGCCAGCGCTGCCGTCTCTCGCCTTCGGTGAACTCCGCGAAAATGTCGTCGTCCGGGTCGGCAGGGGTGGTGTCTTCGACTGAGACCCAGGCCGGCGGCAAGGCCGGCAAATCCGGCCAGGGGTCCGGGGCATCGAACAGCGCCAGCGCTTGTGCTACCCGCGCCAACCGCCGATTGGCGACGAAGCCGGCCTCGAAGCGCAGACGATCTTGGCGGGGCTGGGTGTCGTAGATACTGAGCGCAACCGCCAGCCATAGCGCGCACCAAGAGAGTTTGGGGTCTACTTCCCACAAGCTCTGCGCACGACCCAGTGCTAACAATGCCACCTTGTCCAGCGGATGAGCGACCAGCTTCAACAGCGCCCGCTTGGCGGCCCTATCGCCGGGATTCAGGCGAATTTCGCCGGCCAAGGCTGTGGTGGCGCTCAGTGCCGCGTGCCAGGGAATCTCGGAATGGTTGGACCAGAGCGCGTCTGAGACTTCCGGCATCTCCGCGGCCCGGTCGATTGTACCTCGCGCCCAGGTGATGTCGTTGGCGCTAAATAGATCGCGATATTTCAGCACTACGGCCGCGATTCCCGCCACAGCACCCCGGCGAATGCTGGTTTCTTGATGATCCCCAGCGACGGTACCAAACAGCGTCGCAGCTTCGAATCCTCTGGCGAAGCTCACCGCGTCGGCCGGGGCACAACCTGTGTCCAATACCCCGCCATCCAGCGAGCGATGCGCCCAGAACCACATCAGATGTTCGCTCTGGCGCGTTTGTCGTTCGAGGAAGTCTGGGTCTTGAACGGCTTCATGCGCACGGGGGTTGTCGATGGTCACCAGCCTTTGTTCGGCATTGTTGCGATCAGTGGTGACCTGGAAATTTTCTGGCTTGGCGAACTCTGCATTGAAATCCGCCTTCTCTTGCAGGTCCGCCACCCAGGCGGCATCGCCTTTCTCTTCCTCGTAATCGAAGGGCAGGTTCTGCGGAAAGCCGGTGATTATAGCGCGAGCGCGTTCGACGAGTTCTTTGCTTCCGTGCACGAAGAACAGCACTAAATAGTCCCGCAGCCAGCGCTGGCGGAAAGGAAGCTTGTTGAGCGCATCCACCGCCAGGACATGGTCGCGGTCGCGGCGCCCGCCAAAGCCGATCAGGCTGGAGAGACTTGATTCCTGCACCCGCCGCTGCAAATCGTAATTCCAGAGCCGCGGACTGGTGATCAGCGGCAATGTACCGGGGGTGGCCGCGCCGGTGTGCAAGAACAAAGCCACCGCCACACCCAGCGCGGCAACGGAGGTATTGCCCTCCACAATGTCACGGATCACGTCATCGACCGGCCTGCCTGCATCGGTCTGTTGAAAGGCCCAGCTTTCTAGGGCGAGATAAGCGCCGGCCAGCGGCTTCGGCGCCCAGGCGCCGCGCGCCCAAAAATACTCTCGGGCGGTGCCCCAGAACTGCTGGCGCCCCCAAGGAAAGTCTAACTCCAGCGGAATGGGGGTGCCGTCCCGGTCGGGATCGAGATAGTGCAACTGGCGCCAGGCCGTCATGGCATGATTGCTCAGATCCTTGGTCAGTCGCAGGGCTTCGGCGGGTGCGTGATCGAACAGGGCATGGAACGGTTCGCGCAGCGGCGAGGCCGGGAAATAGTCACTGACGTCGCGGTCCACCGCCAGATTGTCCCAAGCGCCATATTCCAGCGACGGGGGCCCGACGATGGAAAATGGCCCGGACAGGATCATATTGTCTTCGTTGCTACGTTTTCCCTTGGGCTTGGCGCGGGCGGCCGCGATCCGGTCATTGCGGCGCCGGCGTTCCTCGTATTCGTGGTTCAGGCGGTCTTCCGGAAGTTCGTCCTTGAAATGCGCCAGGGCGAGATCGACCAGCTTGCCGGCGTGGGTGGCGGCTAGGATCGGGGAGAACTCCACAACATGCTTGAAGACCTTGTCGAGGCGATATTGATCGGCCAACAGCGCTTCCAGATAGCGGGTGACCAGATTCGACATGACAGTGGCGCCGCGCAGCAGAATAGCGCGCAAGGCATCCTCCAGACTGTTGAGGTCAGTGCCGAAATTGTCCCAGGGTGAGGGCTGTTGTGCGCGGCTACTGCGACGGTCCGTGTGGCGCAGTTGCTCGATCTCTTCCAGCCACAGCGCGCATTGCTGCAAGATCACGGACGAAATCGCATTGGGAATCGCGCCGACAGCATTCTGCCAGACCTCGAACACCACGACGACATCGGAGATCAGGCGGCGTGGCAATTCCGAGAGATGGGTTAACAGGAGCAGAAGAAGCCGGCGCCAACTGGACAGGTCCGACGGCCAGCCCATGGCATCGGCCAGTCGCACGATCTCGTGGCGCGCCAAATCATGGCCGCCTAGCTGCCCGCCCAGGATGGAGGCATTGGGAATGGTCTTTTCCGCCTGGAACCAGACCAATGCTTTCTGCAGCAGCCGGAAGTCGTCAGTGGCGCAGAGCGCATAATAGCGTTCGCGGCTAGTCTCGAAGCTGGGGGTGCCGATCGGCCCCAGCAGCCAGGCTCTGGTCCATTGCGAGCGCAAATTGGCGGCTTCTAATGCAGCCAAGGTCTGGGCCCAGTTGCAGTCGGCCGCGAAGTCAGCCTGAGACAGCAACTCCACCACCCGGCCTACAACGGGCGGCTCACCTATGGCGCGCAAAGCTTCTATCCAGCCAGACCCTGCGTCAGCTAGATGGTGAAACAGCGCCCATTCAAAGAAGATGTCATGGGCGAAGCCCACGCTGTGGCCCGGCCGGGCGTCCTGCAGGATGCCGTCGGCTTTCAAGGCCGCGAGCATGGCGATCGTGGGCGCCGACAGATTGCTGAGTGCGATGGGCCGGCTGAGATCACGCGCCCTAACCGCCGCCAGCTGGATGATGGCCCGCTGGCGCAGGGTGGCATCGCCGCCGGCGGCATCAAAGCCGCCGCGCGCCCACCAGTTCTCGATCAGATCGACTTCGGACGCGGGTGCGAAGTTGCCATCCGAGCTCGACGCCGACAGCGCCTGGCTGAGAATTTTGGCAAAGAAGGGCCGGCGCACGATCTGGCGCACGGCATCGGAACCGAACAACAGCGGCCGTAGTTCGGGGCGGCCGTCTGCCAGCACTTCGGCCTCGTCATCGCCCAAAGCCTTGACATCAATTGTGGCGAGCCGACCCTTCGCGAACAGGTCGGGCAGCCAGGTGCGCACCGGCTCGGAGCCCGCATCGCGCAATGAAATCACGATCTTCCAGGCTGCCAGCAAGGGATGGGCGAGAATGGCTCGAACCACATCGATGATGACGCCCTGGTGCTGCTTTTCCACCCGGTCGATGCCGTCGACATAGAGCGTGGCAGAACCTGTGGCGGCGATCTCCACCAACAGATCAGTGATGCTGGTGGTAGAAAGGCCCATGGCGGTGGTAAAGGCGGGCCAGCTTCGGGCCTCCAGCCGGTCGGACTCGAGGAACAGGACCGGGCCGCGGCGTAGCTCCTGTTCTATGCGCCGACGCAGCAGCACGGATTTGCCGGACCCCGGCAAGCCGCGGACCTGGACAAAGCGACCCGCGCCCAGGAGACGTTCCAACTCGTGCTGCAAGGTGGTCCGGTCGAGGCGAGTGCCGCGAACGTCGTCATCGATGTCCCGTAATGACAGCAAGGTGAGTGCCGACACCCTATCCAAATCGCCGCGCAAGGACGGCGCGCCCGCCAGTTGAACGACGCGGTCCAGCCGCACCACCAGGTCGGGGCGGGAGAAGCGTGCTGATCGGCCCGCACCTTCCCGGGCAATCTGGCACAGCGCCGCCCACAGCAAGGGCGCTTGGGCGGCGGCGTCGGAGGGAAGCGCCGGGAGCACGGCATTGATACCTTCGGAGTGGTCGGCCGCTCCTTCGTGCAGATAGTCGAAGCGGACCAACACAAAATGGCGCAAGAAGCGAAAGAGCAATGCCTCGCTATACGCGGCGCCAGCTAACTCGGTTAGAAGGCTGGCGATGGTGTCGCGCATTGCGCGTTGCTCGGCATTGGCATTGCCACCGGTCGCGAAGCGAGCCTGAAAATGCGCTAGGCTATCGGAATGGCGTGCCAGTTCGCATAGGCCAGTCAAGGTATCGAATGGCCCGGTGGTGACGGAGAGCAAAGCGGCGCCGAAACGGTCGCGATCCTCTCGGAAGTCAGCTTTCTGCAAGGTTGCCAGACTGTCGCGGATCACTTCACGGAAATCGGTGTTGGATGGGGCCGCGCTGAGGGTGAGGCTCTTCTTGCTTTGCAGGCTGAGGCGGGCGGGCTGTTCGGAAGCCGAGCGAAAGTCTACGATGACATCGTCCAGCGGCTCGCCGAAGTCGCGTTGCTGCATGGCGACGGCGTTAACCACGCCGCTGGAGGGCGGCATCACGCCTTGGGTCAACAGCGCGGCGAGGTAGCGTGCCGCAACCAGGTTTTCGAAGGTGAAGCCTGCACCGGCGGCGAGTTCGGGAGACTGCGGCACTGCTTTGGGCTTTCGACGCGCGTTTTCTTGCGGGGCGGGTCCTCTATCAGAAATTCGGCTGCCGTTTGCAAGCACTCATCCATGATGGCCTTTGGTTCAAAAACGCTAGAGCCGGCGCCAATTGATCCGCACCAGGCAATTTTTGCCTAGGGGTTTACCCGATGCATTCTGCGGCCTGCGAGATATTCTATATCGGGCATCGTGGGGGGTCATTGGGCGGCAATCGCGTTTTCGACGGGACAGGATCGATTTGCGAGATCTTGGCCTCCTCGACATTAGAAATATAGAATCCGCAACGTTCTGGCTTGATAAAGCTAGATAGTTTCTATTGCCAATATAGTGCGATTTTTATTGACGTTCTGGAAGTGTAAATAGTGACATATACTTTGTAATATAGTATCTACAGATTCGACAGGCGTAAATTCTTCCTCTATAATGGCTGATGAACTGGAAATTATTCTCGTTCATTCATCAATCGCCAACCAACGGAGGATTTTATGGCGAAACATACCTCTACCAACGATCTTGCCGGCGCAACGCCGGTGCCTGTGCCGGACAGCGTCCCGGTAGTTGCTAGGATCAAGGGGTCGGCACGGGCGCGAAAGACGGCAGACGTGGGGCCTGACTATGCCGCGCTCGGCGTGCCTGACACCCACGTCGAGGAGATGGAAAGACTGCGGCGCGCGTTTGTCGATCTTGGGCGCCGCTCGACGGGGCAGGTGTTCGACTGCGGGGCGGTCATTCACGAAGTGCGGGAACTTGCTCCGGACCAGGAGGCGTTCGCGAAGTGGTCGAAGGCCATCTTCGGGCTCTCGCGGCGCGGGGCGGAGAACTATGCCGCAGTGCATAGAACCTTGGTTCCGTACCGCGATCGCATGGTGACGCTCGGGCTGGTCGCCAGTGCCCTTTATCATCTTGCATCGGCATCGGGTGAACAGGTCGAGGAGGTCCTTGCGGTTCGCGAGTCCGGCCGGGAGCTGACCGCCGGCCAGATCAAGGCGATGTTGGGCAAGGGCGGAGCACCTACCGGCAGTGCGGACGACGGCGGGCCGGAAGGGTTGAAAATCACGGTCACCGAGAAGACGGCGTTCGCGTCCAGGCTCTTGTTCGACACGCTTTACCAGATGCTGCGAGACGTCCACGTGGCGCTTGAGCCTCACCATGCGGGTGGGCAGGTCGTCAAGAGCAAGGCCGAAGCCAGTCTCGTGCATCCCGCGCGGCTCGCCGGCGGTCTAATCGAGTCGCTTGTCTACGCCGCGCAGGTTCCGGCTGGCCAGACGCGAGCCGGCATCGTTCATGTGCTGCCCCTGGCCGAGAGCCGCTGGTCGCGGCTGCGCCGGGTGCTCTACGCCATGGGTTCGGGCGAGTCGTGGCCCAAGGTTGAGAAGACCGGCGCATGGCTGGCCGACACCGTGCTGCCCGAACTCGAATGGGGACTTGGCCGTGCGGGAGCCGAAAAGGCAAGGGCCGTTCTCGACGAACGGGTCGCCGCCGCCGAGGCCGAACGCGCAAGGGCGACGAAGGAGAAGGAGCGCGCCAAGTTCGAGACCAAGAAGGCCAGGATGCAAGCGAAGCGCGAGGCCCTGAAGCGGGGCATGGGCGGACGCAATGCCGCCGGCGTCCCTTCCGGCACGGTCGCGGCCGGTCCGGCAAAGGCCCCGGTTTCGGATCCTGGAGACCTCGCGGCGACCGGCCTGACCGCTGCGTCCGGGCAGGCATGAGCTCGACTACCGATCGGTCCGGGCCATCAGGTCCGGACCTCCCACCAGACATCAGGAAGAGGAAGAACATGAGCGTTTTGGAACAAGCCGGCGCGATCCGAACGGATTGTGTATTAGGGTACGCCAATGACGGAACGGCGGTCAGCGTCGACTTTGCCGAACTGATTGGACAGCACACGTTGATCGCGGCAAAGACAGGCGGCGGCAAGAGCGTATGCATGCGCAAGGTGCTGGAACTGTCGCTTGCCAATGGCCTGCCGGTGATCGTGCTCGATTGCGATGGCGCCTACGCCTCGCTGCGTGATGCCGCGCCGAACGGGATCCTGGTGATCGGCGGCGATGCCGGCGACGTCGATTTGACCGCCGACCAACTGATCCGGAAACTCGACATTCCAGTCTCCGGCCGGGTGTCGGTGGTGGTGAACCTGGCAGCCCTGCCCGCCGACGATCAGGTCGTGCTGGTGGGCAAGGTTCTCGACAGGCTTATGAGCCTGCCGGACGAGGTGCAGCAACCCTACCTGGTGGCCATCGACGAGGTTCAGCTGTTCGCGCCCCAATCGGGCCGGAGTGCCAGTAGCGGCGCCATCGCCAATGTGGCCAAGCGGGGTCGCAAGCGAGGATTGAGCCTGCTCGTGGCGACCCAGCGACTTCCCGATGTCGACAAGCAGTTCACCACGCAGATGGGAAATCGTCTGTTCGGCAAGTTTACCGATGCGACCGATCACATGAGGGTGCGAACCGAACTTGGGCTGGACAGCACGCAGGCAAAGGCGTTCGCCACGATGAGAACGGGTGAATTCCTGGTCACCGGCGAGGCGTTCAGCGTTCAGGGCGTCAAGGTGATGATCGGCAAGCCCCGCTCAGGCACGCTTGGCAAGGATACCCTCGTGGCCCGGCTTGCCGACCCGATCGCGCCGGTTGAGGAAGTGCTTGCCCGTCTTCGCGCCAACACACGCCGCGAAAACCATGCCGGCCGACCGGCATCGCAGCAGGAGGTCGAGGTCGAACGGAAGGCATCGGGGTTCGATGAGTCCGGGAAGGAACCGTCTGGGATCGATCTGCAGCGCGACCAGCGCGAATTGCTGGCCGTGCTGGCGGCGGCCCCACGATCGGGACTGGAGCGCGATGCACTCGCATTGCTTGTCGGGTCGATGGAGAAGCGTGCCGCGTTTCAGGCTGCCGTGACGCACTTGCTCGCAGACGGCCTCGCCGCGATCGGCACCGGCTCACGGATCCGGATCACGCCAGAAGGCGCGGCAGCTGTCACCGATGGCCGGTCGTTTGCCGAGCGGCTGGCAACGTTGCGCGAACGGCGGGAAGCCAGTGACCAGCGGATCGTTGCCTGTCTGGCGGCGGCCGGAAAGGCGGCACTTGATCCTGCCGTTATCCGCGAGCGGACCGGTCTTGGTCCGCGTGTCGCCAAAGCGGCTCTGTCGCGCCTGAGGCGCGACGGGTGGATCGTCGAGCGCGGGGGTCGGATTACCTGCTCGCCGGCGCTCTCGCGATTACCCGGGTGATCGAAACTGCACTCGTGCAATGGTTTGTCGAAGCCCCGCTTGGGGCTTCTTCTTTTGGATGACAGCTCATTGTCGATGAAGGAGCCGGGATCGGTCGCGACGCCGGTTCGGCCGGTGCGGTCCCTACGCAGCGGGCGAGAGGTGATCGGAAGGCTTCTGCGTTACCGGATGCATCTTCTCGATCATGAGCCCGCCGTTAACCCTGCGATCGCGAAGTTCGGGCGGCCTGCATTTTGCGGGCTCAGATCCGGTTCGGATCCTGCCAGGATGATTGCGCTTCGGGATGGCTCCGGGGCAAAGGCGGCCTCCGCCGGTGCTGGTAACACCGCCGAAGGCCTGACCCGAATCCCTTGATTGGAAAGGACAGGGCTATGGATACCTCTATTACGAATGGCGTGAAGCGCAAGGCGCCGGCACGAAGCAGCCGCTCCGGCGGTGCGGTCGACATCGACGCGCTGCTGGCGGTCGACGTGGACGGCGTGCTGTTCAGCGATGCGGCAGCACCCATGCGGCTTGCCGATCTGCTCGGCGTCTCCGGGCACGATGGCGAAGCGCGGATGATGGTCCCTGCCAACGCCTGGTAGCGCTAGGGTTCGCAGGGCGGGGGTAACCCGGCTGCCGCGGCGGCCGGTCTTCTCCGAAGGGGTTGGAAGGCAGGCCCCGGCCACCACACGATCCCGATTGCCGGCGATGGTGCCGGCGACGGGAACTCAGCAATCGAACAACCAGACAGTGCGGTGAAGGCAGGTGGCAGCGGCCATCTGGGGTCTTGCGCTCGCCGTCACCTCGTGGAGATGATCATGGACAGCTTCAATCCGGGCAGGGGCATCCGGCCCAACGGCGGCGGCAGCGCCACTTCGGGGCGGGGTCGATACCAGCCTGGCCCCGGTCACGGTGATGGAATGCCAGCCGGGGCTGTGCAACCGGGCGACGTGGATGGCGACGCGCTTCTCGATCGTGACTTCGACCTGCTGGTCGAGAAGGCGATCGCCGCAGTGCGTTCCGGGTCTGATGCCCGACCGGATGCGGTGTTCGGGCCGTTCGCGGAACTCAACGCCATCGTGCGCGCGGTGACCTATCATGAGGGCAGGCTCCTGGAATGGGGACTGGCGCGGCTTTGCGCCGACAATCCCGCGCTGGCGCTGATGCCAGCCGAGACGGCACTTCCCGTGGTGCCGGCAGCGATGGAGCTTCTGGAACGCAACGGCTGGGAAAGCCTGGAGGGTCTCAGGTTGCGTTCGGAGGTGCATTACCGCACGAGCTACATGCCGGACCTCTTCCTGGTCGATACGCAAAACCACGCGGCGCTACTCCTCGACGTCAAGCGTTCGCTCGCGTCCTATGCGGAGCGGCGGCTGAACGCGTTGCGCAAGCGCATGATGGCCGCCGCCCTGATCGCGGGGGACTGGCTGCATGTCGAAGGACGGATGGTCGGCGTGTCGCGGGTCGACATCGCCATTGTCGACGGCTCCAACATCGAGCATGACAGGACCAAGGGCATCTTCGCCCTCGACGAGGTGGGCGAACTGATCGGTGTCGCGGGTGCCGGCCAGGCGATGCTGGCGCTCAGGGCAAAGTTTGCCCGCCGGGTTCGGCGGGAGCTTGAGGAGACCTGCCGCCGGGCTCTCGGTCGAATCCATAGGACAACGGCCGGGAGCTCTCTGGCCCGAAGTGCTGCGTCTGGACGATCGGTGCGAGACGAGGGCCGTGAAGCCTTCCACTTCGGCGGTCCGAGTGAAGAACACGGCGTCGGGGAGGACAGTGCGTTCCTTTCCGGCGGTGGGAATCCACAGGCGGAGCCTCGCAACGATGCCGACGCGGATGCGGATGACGGCGATGGGTATGGCGACGCGGGCGACGGCAATGCCGTCTTGGGCGGCGCTCTCTCATTCGCGCCTCCGCGCCGGGCACGAACGGCCGACTGGCGTCGGATAGCCGCTTCCAGGCGACAGCCGATCAAGGTCGGCTTTGCGCGGGGCCGCGACGGCCCCTGAGCCGTCAGCCTTCACATCCACCATCGTAGCCAGCTTTGCGCACGGCTCCATGCCGCTGCGACAGGAGAGTCTTTTGAACGACAACAACCATGCCGGAACGACTACGGCCAACCGGGCCGTCGATGATGCCGACGCGATCGCCACAGGGATTGGCGTTTCCGTGGCGAGGGACAGCCCGATCGCGGCGCTGCTGGAGACCGCCGGCCACAGCCGTGATTGCATCATGCGCGTGCGTTCCGGCTGGGTCGAGGCGTGTTCCTGCGAGGGGCATGCGCGGCCCTTCGGCGACGCGTCCATGGCCATCGGTCTCGCCATCCGTTTCGCCCGCATGGGAGCGGCACACAGCGTTCCGATCCCGCCCGGCGTGCTCGCACTGCTGGTCGAGCAGGTCGATGCCGGCAATCCGGCGGCGGTCCTTGTGTGGAGATGGCTTGCCGGGCGCGGTCAGGTCCCGACCCCCGCCCTCATGCGTCCGAAGCTGCGCCTGGTCAAAGGAGAGGCACGATAATGGGTAGCACCGTCACGCGGACCCGCGAGCGCCTCACGCGCTTCTTTCTTGCCCGCCTTCAAAGGCGCGCCTTCCTCGCCGCACTCGAGAAAGCGGCCGAAGCCGGCATCGTCGAAGCACGGACCCGCGACAACGGCATCGTTGTCTGGATGCCCGGCAGCGCGGCCGCTGGCCTCAGCGCCGATCGGATCGCCCGGCGTCTCGCACGCATCTCCGGAACAGTCCCCGCGGATCAGCCGCGGGGGCGCCTGGTGAAGAAGCTGACGGGCTGGAAGAGCATCGACGACGAGGACGACGACAGCACGTTCGATGAGCCGCGCTCAGTGCGCGGGCGGCGGGCAAGCGTGGACAAGGAGCAGGTACTGGCCGCTCATGCCGATCCTGGCGATGCCACGGATCGCTGCGCGGTTGAGACGGATACCGCCGTGGGCGGGGAAGGTACTGGCGACAACACCGAGACGGCGCTGGCCGATACACCGCGCAGCGAGACATCCGATCCTGTCTTCCCGGCGGAGGGTGTTCCGCCTGATCCAGTATCCCACGCCGAGGAGAAACCGGCCGGCGTTGTCGATGCCCCGGCGCTGCTCGCGCTGATGCGCAAGGCGGCGCGGCCGCCGAATGCCGCCGAGGTGGCGGCCCTACTCCTGCTCGCCGATGCCGCCGCGCGGTCTGGGTCGGACCTTGGCCGTCTGCAGGCCGTGCTGCGGCTGCCCCAGCCGGTCTTCGCGGTCTCGGGCGTGGCAGGCATCGAGAGCGTGTTCGTCGATCTCCTGCGCCGTGGCCTCGTTCTGCCTGGGATCACGTCGACTTTCGACGGCTATTCGCTGAGCTCCACCCGCGAATTCTACCGGGTCAGCGCGGACGGCGGGGAACGCGCGGTGATCCTGTTCAAGGGCAGGGACCATGAGCTAGACGCGGATCTGCGGGATCGGCAGGTCAGTTTTGCCATGCGCAATGTCTTGCCGATCCTGGCCGTCGCCGACGATGCGGGCAAGCTCCCGGAGGCCCTGGTCGATGCCGCGGACCTTGCCCTGTTATGCGGACCCATCTCGCCTGAGCTCATTCACGCGACGATCCGCATCGTGACGGGCGAGCAAGCTGCGCGGCAGTGGGATGCACGTGGCGGTGTGGCTGTCGCGCCCGTGGATGCTGACGAGGAACCGCAACTTGAAGGTTGCGAGGTTCTGACGCTGACCGATCTGGCCCTCGCCATCCGCCCGGGCATCGGCGCAGGTCGATCCCTGCGGCTGCTCACCGACATTATCGCGCATCGCAAGGCGCAGGCGAACGGGACGGACAAACGCGAGAAGCTCAGGACATCCAGCGGGACGGTCGAAATCAGCACCTTCCGGAGCAATGCAGCGAAGGGCACTGGCAGCACGATCATCCAGCCCGAACCGCTCGGCGGCGCCGAGACGGACAAGGACATCGTGCCTCGGGTTGAGACGCTGAGCGGTTATGGCGAGGCACGCGGCTGGGCGCTGGCGCTGAAGGAGGATCTGGATTTGTGGCGGCGGGGTGAACTCGATTGGTCCGACATGAGCACAAGGCTTCTGCTCGCAGGTCCGCCCGGCACCGGCAAGACGACGTTTGCCAGGGCGCTCTGCAACACGCTCCAGGTTCCACTGGTTGCGACATCGGTGGCGACCTGGCTGGAGCCCGGTTATCTCGGCGATGTTCTGAAGCGCATGACGGCGGCGTTCAAGGAAGCCGAGGACAACGGCCCGGCAATCCTGTTCATCGACGAGGTCGACAGCCTGGGACGGCGCACGGCCACGAGCCGCAGGTTCGAGGATTACTGGAACTCGGTGGTCGCCCGGGCGCTGGAGCTATTGGACGGCGTCGTCAGGCAGAGCGGCATCATCGTCGTGGCCGCCACCAACCATCCCGATGCCCTGGATCCGGCGCTGGTGCGCTCCGGTCGTCTCGAGACGCGCATCGACATCTCCATGCCCGATACCGACGCCCTGGTCGGCATCATCAGGCATCACCTGAAGAACGATCTCGCCGGCGTGGTGGACACGGCACTGCAGCAGGCACAGGGCGACGCGGGTCCGGCGGAAGGTGCGATGGAGATGGTGGGCAGCGGCAAGGGCGCTGCGAAGGTCGAGCACGGGCAGGGAACGTCAGCGGGAGTCGGGCGGCTATCTCGCCTTGCGCGGCACATGATCGGGTATCTGGCAAAAGGGAAACGGCCATGAGCATGAGGATGGATGAACAGGAGACCCTGCGCCGCCTCGCGCGTCTGGCGGCGGGCTGCAGCGGCGCCGACATCGAGCGGCTCGTGCGGGAGGCACGCCAGGTCGCCCGCCGGGCAAGGCGGCCGCTCGCCTATGCGGATCTGGAAACCCGTCTCGCCGGGTCCCGGCCGGTGAGGCCGTTCGCCCTGCGCCGCCGGATCGCGGTCCACGAGGCCGGGCATCTGCTCGCCCGCCTCCTGCACGGTGTCGGCATCGTCACATTGGTCACCATCGAGGGTCGGGATGGCGACGGCTTCGTTGAAGCCATCCGTGACGACGAGGCGATCGACACGAGGGAACGTTGTCTTGCCATGCTTGCCGTATTGCTGGGGGGCCGGGCAGCCGAACAGGTGGCGTATGGGGAAACACTGGCGGGCTCGGGCGGCAGCGAGCGAAGCGATCTCGCTCGCGCAACCGCTCTCGCCTATGCCATGGAGGCTTCCTTAGGCTTCGGTAGCAGCGAGCCGCTGCTTTACCGCGATGTCGCCGACTATCATGCCGGGATCCGTGCCGATCCCGCCCTGGCCGGTCGCGTCAGCGCCCGTCTGGAGAAAGCCCAGGCGGACATCCGCAAGCTGATCGGGCGGCATCGGAACCAGCTCGACATGATCGCCGAGGCACTCGTGCGCCACGGCACGCTGGAGGGCAAGGAACTCGCAGCACTCATCGCGAGCCTCGCCTTGCCGGGCAGGGAGGCTTCAGGAGAGGCGCCTCGCGATCGGGAAGGGTCATGACATCGCGTCGAGCCTGAAACGATGCCCGAGCGGTCAGCTAGCAGGTCTATCGCGGCACATGCTTGCCAGGCAATGGTCCCGCAACTCGAAACGAACTGCCCGCAATCCAACCTGATTTGAGATGATTTGCGGTAATCCGATTCAGGGTTGCGGACCTGCGTTACAGCCCAAACGCCGTTTGCACGAAAGGCGTTACCAACGCGGATCCGCAAGCCCGGCACCGTGCGGGCACATCAAGTCAAATCGAGGCAATTTGTGCTATTCCGATTCAAGGATCGCCGGGAACGATTCTGAATCCGCGCGAAGCGATTCTGAATCCGAAAAGCGCGTTTCAGCCCCTACGCCGTTTGTCGCTTGCAAGTCGGGCCGCCACCATGGTCGTGCAACCCACGAGAGGAGGAGGGCGAGCATGGACCGCAGACAGGAGAGGTTGGAAAAGCAGAGGCTCTACCAGCAGCGCTATCGTGCGCAGCGCAGGCGCGAGAAGGCGCCGGGCCGGGACGACATAGCCCGGGCTCTGCTCGGAGCGCGGTGTCGGCAGCGAGCGCGATCTGTTCAATCGGTGAAATAGAAAAGGGCCGTCAGTTGTACACGTTGTCCGCCATTGGAAACCGGGCAATAGTGAAGGTGGCCTCAGTGAAAGAAGATGGGTCTCTCCATGAAGCATGCCGATTTGAAGATCGTTATGGATGACGTGCGCGCGAGAGATGCGGCGCTGCTGAACTTGATAATCTTCACAGATCGCCAAGCTATGGCTCTCTTTCGCGTCTATGTGACAGTCGGGGCAGCGACGGCAGTGGCAGCCGCATCAGGCTTCCTGGGTGTTGACCCGTTGCTGCATTTTGCAGGTCCATCCACTGCAGCGATTGCCTTGACGCTCGGGTTGGCCTGCTATTTCTGTCTGCGTGCAATGACACCAGCCGACATTGGCCTACCGGGACGCCCAGCTGAATTCTGGCAATGGACAGCCGACGATCGTGTCCAGGTGGAGGATGTTATTGGTCACTACCTGAGCCAGGCCAAAGCGGTTCAGGATCAAAATCGGAAGACCAATGAAGAGGGCGCAAGAGCGTTGGCCTGGGCGAAGCGCCTAGGCATAATAGCTCCGACAACAGGGTTGCTTATCGGAGCTATTCGCTTGGCCGTCACCGGTATTTGAGGGGGTCCGTCTCGCTCTTTTTGCCTCCCCAGTCCGGCGGTGGCGGCGGCGGCGGTTCGCGGGGCGGCGGTGGTGGCGGTTCCTTTTTGTCCTCGGCCATCAATAATCCTCCAAGCCAAAATATGATCAAAAATCTTGGCGGATTCTCGATTTCAAGTCGAGTTCGCAAAAGGTGTTTTCCCCGCTGATTTAAGATTTAAGACGCGGGTCGTTGTCGGCGAGTCTTCAGTGGCGGCCTTAGTCGATGCTCCATGCGCATGTAGGGCGCGAAGACATCGGACCCCTCGTAGTAGAATTGGGTGATTTCATTGAGAAGCCGGGATTGGGCCTCGATATTGCTGCGTCGGACTTCTGGAGTGTCGCCGCCTTCTATCATCGCATTGGCGGCATTCATCTTGATGAATCGATGCCACATGCCTTCAAGATAACTTCGAACGTCGTCCCCAAACAGGAATTCCGCGGCATTGATCGCCTCAAGCAGGGCGAGTTCAGCCTCGCGGCTCGTCTTTCCAGTCGTGTTAACGACGCTTACCGCGCTGCGAACATGACGATAGACGTCAAGCCGCTTCTCGAAGAGATCTAGTACCAGCTTGCTGTGTGCGGTCTTCCATTGCCTGTAGGCGATAATGCCGACGGCGAGAGCGATCGTCGGCGTGAGTAGCGACTGGAGATATTGGACCCAAATCGGCAGCATTTATTCCCGAAGCACTTTCCATGCGCGATCGAGGCCGCTTGGCGATTTAAGATCATAGGTATTCCGGATGCGACCGGCGAGCTTCAACGCTTCCAAGCCTCGTTCCTTGGCGGCCGCATGATAGTCGAATGGATTTTGCTCCCACGTATGCGAATAGTCGGCGAGAGATTCGGAGACCTTCGTGACGTTCGAAAACGACAGCACATCGTTGGCTATCTGCGGCGCGAGGGCCTTCCAGTCGATGTCATCGGGGAATTCGGGAGCGGCTGGCATAGAGCCGCCACTGATGTTCTGGTGTTGCTGAAATTCGCCTTGGCCCATGATGAACAGGTGCCAGCAGTCGACCGCGTAGCGTTCCAATTCTGTGGCGCACCGCATCGCTCCGTAGCGCGCGGCGTTCCTTTTGCTCCACCAGGTCTTGACCAGATCCACGCACCAGGAGGCAGCGGCCGCGACCAGGCCGGTAGCGATGATGGCCGTTACGATGTCCTTTGACGTCCAGATGCTCTCGACCGGCGTCGCCGCCATGTATCATTCTTCCTTGCGCCTTTCGGAGAAGATTTCATGGGAAAAGCACCGAAACACAAGTATGCCCGAGTTCGGATGAACAGCAATATTTTGTAGACGCCGATCCCACTGATTGAACCAAATCGCGCTGGCCGCCATGGCAGTCCCTCAGGCCGCCTTTGCTTGCTTTCTGGGGTAAAGTCGAGGGCTGTCGTCACCCTGAAGGTAGGGCACGGACGTCAGGCAGTCGGAAAGGCAGCCCAGCGCCGCGTCGCACGCATCGTTTGCTTCGTCCTGCGATGGATAGAAATCAGTGTTGATCGTGATGGTCATGGTGAAGCCGCTTGCGTCGGCCTCGACGAACCGCGCGCCGTTTAGTTCCCAATATCGCGCCAGAATCCATGCCGAGCCCACCCTGGCCGGTCACGTCAGCCCCGTCTGGAGAAAGCGCAGGCGGACATCCGCAAGCTGATCGGACCAGCTCGACATGATCGTCGAGGCGCTCGTGCGCCACGGTACGCTGGAGGGCAAGGAGCTCGCGGCGCTTATCGCGAGCCTCGCCTTGCCGGGCGGGGAGGCTTTAGGAGAGGAGCGATCGGGAAGGGCCATGACATCGCGTCGAGCCTGAAATGATGCCCGAACGGTCAGCTAGCAGGCCTATCGCGGCACATGCTTGCCAGGCAATGGTCCCGCAACTCGAAACGAACTGCCCGCAATCCAACCTGATTTGAGATGATTTGCGGTAATCCGATTCAGGCTTGCGGACTTCCGTTACAGACCAAACGCCGTTTGCTCGAAAGGCGTTACCGACACCGATCCGCGCGCCTCGCACCGTGCGGGCACCTCAAGTCAAATCGAGGCAATTTGCGCTATTCCGATTCGAAGGTCGCGGGGATCGATTCAGAAACCGCGCGAAGCGATTCGGAATCCGAAAAACCCGTTACAGCCGATACGCCGTTTGTCGCTTGCAAGCCGGGCTGCCACCGTGGTGGCGCAACCCGGAGCAGGAGGAGGGCGAGCATGGACCGCAGACAGGAAAGGCTGGAAAAGCAGAGGCTCTATCAGCAGCGCTATCGCGCGCAGCGCAAGCGCGAGAAGGCGCCGGGCCGGGACGACATAGCGCGTGCTTTGTTGCACTTTGCGATCACCGAGAACCTGGCGCACGGGCGCCATCAGGACCTGGCCCGGCTGGTCAGGGAAATCTCCCATCGGCTCGAAAACCAAGGGTTCAATCCCGCGGCAACCCGCAAGGCCTGGCAGGAACTCGTCATCCGCTACGGCGAAGGCTGGTCATTCCAGCGGAAGGTGCATCTGCTCTTCGGCTTCCATCCTGATGAGGAGACCGGGAACTAGCAGGGCGACCAAGCTTCGCGCTCACGGCTTCCGTCCCACCAGATGGGATGCCTATCCCAAACGCCGTCATCATCCCAGTCTGGTGTTCTCCCCATTACTCCACAAAACGGCGTTTGCAGGGGAGGCGATTCAAGATCCAGACGCCGCGATGGCATGCGGGCAAACTTTGCCTATCCAATGGAACCGCATGCCACAAAATGGCGGCGACCGGTTCAGTGAAACGAACTCACAAAGCTCGCGTACGGGCTTTCAGGCTATCTTCGAGAGTTTGGATTTCCGGACCTAAATGCTTGCCACGATAGACGATCGAAGTCTCATGGCGGGCAAATTCGCCAGTGCGGTGCGCGCTGAACCAATTAAAAGAACCGACAGCGAGTACCGCATCGTCCCCCCACACCAGCTTGGTATGAAGCTGTTGGACGGCGTGGAGTTTAGCGCCAAACCCGGTCAAAACCTCATGTGCGCTTGCGAATATGTCCTGTCCCGATTTGCCGCGGTTGCGGGTTAGATCGGGATCGGCGTAAATCTCCACCTCGACGCCTCTTGCACGGGCTGCAATGATGGCCTCGGTAAATCCGACCTGCTTCATGGTTGCAATATTGATCCAGGGCGAGACGACGCAAAGCCTGCGCCGAGCGTTCGCAAATTCCTTCAGCAGAAAGGCATCGTGCTCTGCCGCATCACGCAAGGATTCGAGTGCTGGCATCCCCTTGGACAAATCGGTTCGCGATGGCACATCGAAGACCATCTCGTTTGCCTTGTCTCTGGAGAGAAAGTTTGCAAGGACCGATCGCGGGCTGCCTGGAGGTGCGGAAGCCAGCGTATCCATGTCGCCGAAGACCAGAAAGGCGTCTTTCGCACGTGAGGCCGCCACGTTGAGCATGCTGGGCGAGAGGTCGATGAAACTCCCATCGGCATGTTTGGAGTAGACCGGTGAAAAGATGACCACATCGCGCTCGGCGCCCTGCAGTGCATGCACTGTGCCGACGGTCATGCCGTGCCGGCCGATGTCGATGCCCCGATCAGCACAGGCTCTACGGATCTCCCGGACTTGGCGGCCGAAGGGTGTGACGATCCCGACGATATCTTCCAGGCGCTTGCCGTAGCGTGCTTTCAGCTTTTCGGCATTGGCGGCGAGCCAGGCTGCAATGGTCTGGGCCTCCAGCGGGTTGAACCGGCTGCCGCCCGACGATATCGCCATCCCGTCGATATGGAGATAGCCCATCGGCTGCAGCGTGCTGTTCTTCGCCGGGCCGCGCATCGGCTGCAGCGCGCCCTTGTAGCAGAGCTCGTTGCAGAAGCTGATGATTTCGTCGAAACAGCGCCGATGCTCGAAGAGATAGAGACCTCGTTCCAGTTCCGGATAGGCGTAGAAGCGGCAGGCTGACTGCGCCAGCCGCATCGCACTCCCGCTGCGCGACGTAAGGCCCACCTTGTCGAGCGCCTGCAAGGCCTCCTGGCCTGCGTCTGGCGGCAGAAGTCCCGCCTCGATCAGGTTACCGGTATCGACGGCAGCAGTGAGCGTCGAGATCGGCTCGATCTGCTGGATATCGCCGATCACCAGAGCCCGCTTCGCCAGCGCGAAAGATGGTCCCGCGACCTCAGGCAACACCTGACCGGCCTCGTCCACGATCAGAAGATCGATATGATTAAATAAGTATTCCGTGCGATAGCTGCCCGAGGCGTTGTCACGGCAGGTCATCTTGCGCGGCAATGTCGCGAAGGTGGAAACGGCGCATGGCGTCAGCATCATCCGGCGAGACCACATCGGTCCGACCAAGCTGCGGTCATTGCCGCCGCGACCGGTTTTCTGCACACGCTGGAGTGACGGCAGTGCCTTTTCCATCTCCAGCAGCCAGCGGCCCTCCCAGTAGTGAGTTGCAAGCAGGAAGAGACGAAAACGCACCGAACGATCAGCCGCGCGGTCGATTGCCAACAGATCCGCGCCATCTTGTGAGTTTGGCAGAAGGCTCGCCGCCAGCGTGCGCCACGCTTCTTCTCGCAGGCTGTGCTCTGCCATGGCCTGCTCCGCCTGGTCGCAAGCGTCCTTGGCCTTCTTCGTTCGCGCGGCGGTATCGCTCGCGTAGGCCTTCAAACGGCCTTCGATCTCGTCGATCCGCTCGACCGTCGCAAATTCTTCGGGCGCACGCGCTTCGCGCAAAAATACTCGCGCCCGCAGAACCTGCTTTTTCCCGACCGGCGGCAGGAAACCGAACAGAGAAAGCAGCATCGGCTCAGCGGCAAGCCAACCTTCCCATTTGTGTAGCAGACCTTCGGCAGCAGTCTTTTCGGCTGTGCAACGCTCCTTCGCCTCGCGAAGTCTCAAGAGGGCGGAACCCGGTTCGTCTCCGAGCAATCGCTGGACAGCATGATGCGCCGCGCGGCATTTCGCGTAAGCTTCGTCGGCTCGAACCAGAACGCTGCTTTCCTCCCGCAGAAGCCGGTGCAGGGCAGCGACGACCGCTGCCACGTCCACCCGCGTCAGGTCTGGAAAAGCGTTCCGAGCCGCCTCAAGATAGGCTTCGCGAGCGCGCTTCAGATAATCCGACGTTTCAAGTTTTTGAAAGAAAAGTTCGGTCTGATATTTAGCCGACGCTTCCGCTTCCCTGCTGAGAGCGGCGAGGAACAGACCAAAGCTTTTGATATCCGGCAGCCACCGGCCCGCAAAGCGACCTTGCCCTCGCGCGAAGTCCTTGCCGAAGGCGTCGATGATGTTCGTGACCGCCTGATTGTTGGTCGATGCAGCGACGATCAATGGCGGATCGGCTTGCGCGAGCGCGGCGCTGACCCATGCGCCGGCGATGGCCGACAGGAGCATCGTCGTCTTTCCGGTACCCGGCGGGCCGTTTACGGCCAGAATGTCGCCGTCGCGCGTCGCTGCCAGATGAGCGAGGACTTCGCGCTGATGGTCGGCGACGGGGAATTCGTCGCTGGAATGGCCAAGACGCTCCGCTAGTGGGAAAGGGGGCTGGCGCGCAGGCTCGGCTTCGCGGAATGCCCTCCGTGCGAAATTCGCCAGAAGCGCGCTCTCCGGCGTTTCACGGATCAGGGCATCGCTCAGGTCGAGGATCTGCTTTACCGTCGCGGCTGCCTCGGTCGCGGGTCGTATCACCCCATGTCCAACAATCTGGTATTCCGGATCCGCAGCTGGCCAGTTACCGCCGACTTCAGCCATCATCTTTTGCCAGTGGTTCTGGTAGTGCTGCCAGAGATCCGGATCTTCTTCTTTCGCTGCGAATGGTTGAGCCGTCAGGAAGCTGTCGAGATCCGCGACGCGGCCGACTGAGAAGGCGCCACGCGCAAGTGGGTCGAGTATATCCCGTGCAATGACACTATGGTTGGGAATGATCCGGCCTTCGCGTGTGACCTGCGCTTCCGTCACCACCGGCGTGACCTCAAGCGGGAGGCCATCGCCGCGCGATCTTGTGTGCAGGCTCTGACGCCTGACATGGAATGGGCGATAGCTGACTGCGATACGCCGCACGTGCGGCGGCACTTTGTCAAACAGGAAATCAACGGCCTTCCGCCCGAGAATGCCAGTTTCGGCTTCTTCGCGCGAAAGGCTGTAAAATTCCTCGAGCATTTTGCTCGTCAGGCAGGCGTCTCCGATTGCACTGTCTGCGACCGATGATCGCCAGTATTTAAGGATCGCGAGGTCTGCCTTGGTCATTACTTATCCGAAAACGCTTTTTTTCCTGCTCCGCTATCTCCCATAGGGTTGCTGGGTATTCAACGTTTGCATCGCGTGCGGCGTTGGGAAATTCCGGGTGAGAAGGGCTGGATTGGGGCCGACAGCCGACTGTCCGGTTATAGGACGTGCCGAGCCGATAGCTGCCTTTCGGCAGGCGACCCCATCGATCTATCGAAGACAGCTTTTGGGTCTAATCAGCCGTTCGGGCCAAGCCCATCAATGCTCACCGCCGCCGTTTGCTTACGGGTGGCCGGTCGGAATTCGAATCTGAAGCTTTTCATCACGCAACGCGCTTCCTGTCCACTTGTGAAACACGCGCATCCTTTGTAGATCGAGAGCAGAGCGAAACGATCTGCTGACTCCAACTGCTCTGAATTCACGATTCACCTCGCAATTTCCTTGTGCGGCGGGGAGCGGCCTGCTGCTAGACCACGCGGAAGCTTTCGAGGCCTGATCAAGCGATGCGCAGACATCGCAGGAGGGGAGAACTGTGCTGGAAAGCGATGAAGGGGGAAGGGTGTCGACCTATTTTACGGATCGTGAGTACGGGGTCCGCCCTGCAACAATCGATGTGATTGATGAGCGCCTATGGGCCGGTCTCTACAGCTTGATCCTCACGAGGATCGGCGATGGTTCGTTCGGCCAGCGCTTTCCAGAACAGTGTTCTGACGGGAACGGTCCCTGTGGATGTGACGCGCCGGCCTTCAGTCGCGTGCTGGGTGCAGAGGTGCCGTGGATCGGGTGGCCGCTCACCGCGAGTGAATTGCCCGAAACGCCGGTGATTCTCGATCTGCTTGAGTTCTGCGCCGGCGCTGTCGGCGAACCGATTAAGGGCAGTTATCACTCCTACTTCGGGCACTATCACTTGAGCTGGAATCGGGATGCCGGCCTTGCGCGATTTGTGACAGACGTTAACCTCCTGTTTCGCCGCAACGGGGTTGCCTATGAACTGACGTCTACCGGGCAGGCCCGCCGGCTTCTTCCCCAGCCTGTCGCCAATGCGCTCGGCTGGGCGATCTTTCAGACTGGCGAAGCGGAGACGGACCGGCTGCTCGAAGCGGCGCGGCAACGGTTTCTCTCGCCAGAGCTCGAAGACCGGCAGGATGCGCTGGAGAAACTGTGGGACGCTTTTGAACGGCTGAAGACGCTGGAGCCCGGCGCCAATAAGCGCGCGCAGGCCGATGCTCTGCTGGACCGCGTCGCCGCGCCGGGCACTGGATTTCGTGATGCCCTCGGCCGGGAGGCGGCCGATCTGACCACTGTCGGGAACAGCTTCCGCATTCGTCATTCCGAGACGACGCAGGAAGCGCTGACCTCTCCGGATCAGGTCGACTACCTGTTTACGCGGATGTTTGCATTCTTGCGCGTGATCCTGAAAGGGACCGGGCGTGGCGGATGAGCTTTATGGCCATGTCGCCGGGATCCTGTATGGGATGACCCACACGCAAATGAGCGACGAGCCGCAACGGATCGCTGGGCTGGTCGTGCCTGCCCCAGAAGGTTTCTCCAAGCGGCAGCGTATCGAACTTGCGCTCGAGAACCTCACACAGGAGGACCTGGGTCGAGTGGCACTGAAATTCGCTGCGGCTCGTGGCGACATCCCCCTCGACGAAGCGGCGCGCAAGGTGCTCGAGGCTGATGACCCGCCGCTGACGCAGATCACACGGCGGGACATTGCGCGGGTCCTGGGAGACGACTTCGCCGGCGAGCGCAGCACCGTGGAAGTGGTCGAGGGCCTTTTCCCGCTTTCCTCGCCATTTGAAGGTTTCTTCGGAAGCAGCGGCAAAAGCCTTCGCGACCAGATTACCCGGCACATGGATCACAATCCCGGCGACTGGTCGGTGGAACATCTGTTCGGAGAAATCGGGGCATTCGATTGTTCCAGGGCCAGGTTCGGCGCCTTGCTCGAACAGGCTGTTCACCCCCTTTCCCGATCTGGCGATGAGCAGGCGAAGACGGTCGCCGCCCTGAACAAGGCCCTTTCACGGGATGGATATGAGCTGGCCCAGGATGGGGAAATCTCCGGCCATCCGCTCTTCATTTTTCGCTCTCTTGTGCGCGGGGTCGATGGCAGGCCGAAGAACCTGATCTTTGCCTCGCGGGGGCCAAAGCCGGAGATCGGCTTCACCGACGCGATCAACAACGACATCGTCATTCTGTCTGGCGAAGATAGCTGCCTTGTTTACCACCGGCCGATCGGCGCGAGCGGCCTTCTATGGTCCGAGCTCGTCGCCTGGTGGAGCGAGACTACGCCGGGGGCCGACGCCGCAAAGCTCGGAGCGCGCCTCCAGGAATCCATCGCTTCGGACGCGGAACGCAAGCTTTTCGCGACCTACTTCAAGACCTATCGGTCCGCGCTTGGCGAGGCGCTGCCCGCTCTCCTGCCGCAGGTCTATCTTCACTACGACCCCGCCATCGTGAAGACCCTGCGCAATCGCCTTCCGCTGCCGCGTCAGCGCATGGACTTCCTGATATTGCTTCCTAACCGGCAGCGCATCGTGATCGAGGTCGACGGCAGGCACCACTTCTCGGAAAACGACCTTCCGTCATTGAGGGTCTACGCAGACATGGTGTCGGCCGACCGTGAACTGCGCCTTGCCGGATATGAGGTCTACAGGTTCGGGGCGAACGAACTGGTCGGCAGCGGCGCCGAGGCGAGGGTCACGGATTTCTTCGACAAGCTATTTCGGCTGCACCGCATTCGGCAATGACGGTGCCCGCTGATGCATGACAACGCATGACGATCTGTAGGGGGTAGCATTTGATGACGACGATATTCTGGTCTTGGCAAAGCGATCGCGATCCGAAGCTGCACCATTATTTTGTGCGCGACGCGCTTAAGGATGCTTGCAAGCTCATCGCTGTCGACCCTGACTATGAGGAGGCGGTACGACCCGAGGTCGATCACGACACCAAGAATGTCGCCGGAACCCCAGACATCACGAAGACGATCCTGGACAAGATTGCCAAGGCCAATGTGTTCGTCGCGGATATGACGCCGGTCGGGGTAACCGATCCTGCAGCACTTCAGCCGAACACGGCCGTAGAGAAGCGTTCGGAGCCGAAGCATCTGCAAAACCCGAACGTCATGTCCGAGCTCGGCTATGCGGAACATGCGCTCTCGCAAGGCCGCATCATCCTGGTGGCGAACGGCGCGCACTATCCCGGTCCCGTGGCGCTCCCCTTCGACTGGCGTCACCGGAGCGGCGCGAAGGTCTATACCCTGAAGGACGGGGCGACGAAGGAGGAGATCAAGGCGGAGCAGAAGCGTTTCGCCGAGGTCTTGAAAAGCTGCATCGCGCCAATCCTGGCCGAGCAGGCGCCGGCTAGGACGCCGCCGCCGCCCATCGCCTGGCAGGCGCCGAGCAGCAGCGATCGCGCGATCTGGCCGGCGGCGAGGGAGAAGCTCGAGTTCCGCAACAATGCGATGGAGGAGCCGCGGCGCAGCGTTGAGCTGCGGAACGGGACGCGGATCTTTGCGCGCATCGCGCCACGCGAATGGTCGGTACCGGCAAAGGTCGAGCTCGAACAGCGGATTGCAGACGTGGCATTGAACATCCGTGGTCGAGATGGCGACTGGGGTCTCAATGGCGATGGCGCATTGTCGGTCTCGGGCCTTATTACCGGCGCGCGCAACGACATGATCGTAATCAACGCGACGCAATGGTTTCAGTCGAACGGTGAGCTTTGGGCCGTCAACACAAACTGTTTCGCCGAGAACAGCGGCGGCCAGGTTTTCGCGTCGGCGCTGCCGTTCGCACCGCTCGATATGTTCCTCGGCAAGGGCGTCGCCGCCATCAGGGCGATGGGCGGCAAGGGCCCGATCGGAATCAGACTTGGCGCTGGCGATCTGACCGAGACTGTCCTGCCTGGAGAATACCAATCTCAGCGTTACCCAGCTGTCAGTGCATGGGTGGATGTGGGCGAAGAACTTGACACCTGGACGCCGGACGAACGGCGGGCGCTCCTGTTCCGATTCTGGAATGCTTTAATGGACGCCTATGGTCGGCCGCCTGCGCGCTCCATGACAGAGTTCGAGCAAGCAGCTGCGGTAGCGCCGCTTTCGAAATAGGCGATGCCTGATGACCGCTTCGGGGCTAAGCCGACGTCAGCAGCTCGATGCCGGACTGACCGCTTCCCTCAGGGCGGACGCTCGCGCTGTCAAGCTACCATGACTATCCTTGATCAAAGGTACCTATAAGTATGAGGATATTGACCTGTAATGCAACAAGCTGTTGAACAGTACGCTTGAGCGGTGGGGCCGGTGGTGAAAAGCAATCTCTCCTACAGCCGGAGCATTCTGGCGATGGAAGACAAGGAACTCGAGGTCTTTGTCCACCGCTGGGTGGCGCGCCAGATCAAGAAGTACCCAGATCACCATCTTTTCGGGAACGCGAATGACCTAGGTCGCGACGCAGTAGGGTTTCGCACGCTGGACCGACATGACGGCGAATGGGACAACTACCAGTGCAAGATGCTCAGCAGGCGCGTGGACGACGCCATGATGTATGAGGAAATCGCAAAGATACTCTTCCATGCCTCGGAAGGCGAGTTTACGCCGCCGGCGGCCTATTTCTTCGTCGCTCCAAAAGGCTTCAACCGCAAAGCCGAGAAGCTCCTCTTCAGCCCCAGCTCGTTCAAGCAGCAGATGCTGGAAGAATGGGACGCACGATGCGCTCGACGCATCCGCACGGGGCCGCCGGTTGTCCTCACCGACAAGCTGCGCGCAGTCATCGGAGCCTACGCCTTCCAGAACATCGGCGGCATTGATCTGCCGAAGATCCTCGCGATGGACGATATCAACCTTGTCCTCGCCGACGCGTTTGGAGACGATCCGGGTGAAGCACCGCCGGGCGTCGTTCCAACCGATGTTTCGTCTGACGAGGGCTACGTGCAACAGCTCATTGGTGTCTACTCCGATAGCGAGGGCCGCCCCTTCGCCGATGCGGCAGAAGTCCTTCGTCACGCGAGTCATGGCCCTGACCTGACTATGCAGCGGCGGCGGTACTTCGAAGCGGATGCCTTCCGCCGCCACTTCCGCGACAACATCGATCCGCAGCACGTAGAAAAGTTTACCGACGAGATCCTCTACGGCGTTTCCGGTGTGCATTCGCAGACGACGGGCCTGGGACGAGTGCGGGACGTGATGACTGCGGCCGGCTCGCTTCCAGTCTCCGGCATCTTCGGCCGACACAATCGAGCCAACGTCCTTGTCAAGCAGGGAACCTGCCATCACCTCGCCAATGACGGTGTACTGCCATGGAAACGTTGAGGCCTATCGCAACGCCGGTCTTCAACGGTTCTGTCGAGACCGGTCTTCGTTCGCTCATCTTGCTGGAAGCGTTCTATCCGGAAAAGCTCGATCTCGATGCGCTGGCGCTTCTCGATTACTTCGTCGTCCACACCGCCGATCTGGGCGGCCCAGATAGCCTTCACCCAGCGCTGCCGGAGCGTGTCGGGGAATATCGGGTTCGCCGCACGCTGATACAGGAAGCGTTGCGCATGCTGTTGCGGGTGAGCCTGATCGAGGTTGTTGAGGCCGCCGACGGCATCAGCTTCGTGTCGGGCGATAACGCACCGGCTTTCGTGAAGCTCCTCAACTCGGACTACAATCGGGACCTTTCGGACCGTGCGAGCTGGCTCGCCGGCCGCGTCCATGACGACGGCGCAGCCGCCTTTGTCTCAATGCGGCGCCTGATCGATCGGTGGAGCCTCGAATTCCAGACAGAAGTGGGGCTGCCAAATGGCTGATCGATCGCCATTGATGCAGCTCGAACACCTCACCTACACCGGGTCCGGCCTCGCGACGGTAGGAATCGCGTTCAACGACGACCTGACGATCCTGTGGGGTGGCTCCAATACCGGCAAGACCTATACGGTGGCCACGCTCAACTTCATGTTCGGTGGGGAAACGCCTGAGACGCCACCCGAAGGCGACAAGTATGAGTCGGCCTTGCTCGGCATCTCGTTTGCGGACGGCACCAGCGTTACGCTGCGACGTGCGCTGCGCGGGGGTGACATCGAGGTTTTCGACGGTCTAGCTCCGGATGGCATCCTGGACGGTCGAGAAAGCCAGGTCCTCGGTCCGATTCATGGTAAGGGTGGCAAGTCCAAGGACGGCAGCCTCTCGGAGTTCCTTCTGGCCAAAGTGGGTTTGGGGACGATCAAGATCGCCTCGACCCAGGCGGCCATGCTGGACACCTTCAGCTTCCGCTTCTTCATGCCGTACGTGATGGTCACCGAGGACCGGATGCTCAGCGGCAAGACGCCAACCGAGATCAATCCCAAGAGCAGCGATACGCTCAACAGGAACGCGTTCAGGTTCCTTCTGACCGGCCGGGACGATTCCGCCATCGCCAAGGTTCCAGACAAGAAGACGCTCGACGCGGGCAAGACGGGCAAGCTCCAGCTGCTCGACGAGATGATCGCCGACCTTGACCGCGAACTGGGGACCCGCAATGTACCGGAGCTAGTCGCACAGCGTGATCGCCTGCAATCTCACCTCGAGACAATCGGCGAGGACCTGGCGGACGCCCAGGAGCGGATTGACGAGCTGTCTGTGCTGCGACGTGAAGCTTTGAACGCCCAGGGCGAGGTCGAAGCCCACGCCGCGCAGCTGAGGGCAATGCGGCAGCGGTTTTTCGACCTCAAGAGCACATATGAGACCGATATCCGCCGACTCGAGGCGATCGAGGAAGGCGGCTTCCTGCTGCAGCGGTTCGAAGACCACCCGTGCCCGCTCTGCGGAGCGTTGCCCGGTCACCAGCACAAGCCTCACCCGCTGGGGGATGTGGACCTGCAGCTCACGGCCGCGCGGGCGGAGATCGCCAAGATCCGACGGGACATGAATGATCTCGAAGTCACCCTCGCCAGCTTGACGGCAGAAGCCGAAGGGCTTGAGAACCGCGGCCATACACTCGGCGCCGAAGCCCGCGGGCACTTCGAGGAAATTCAGCGCCTCAGGCCGAGAGAGACGAATCCGCGCACGGGCTATACTGGCGACGTAACGCTGTTCGAGGAAATCGATCGCGTCATTGCCCTGTCGGTTCGCCGCAGCGATCTCGACGCCAAGCGGGCGGCCATTGCGGCGATCAAGCACGGCAAGCAGAAGGCGGCCGGGCTCACCATCGGGATCGACGGGCCGACCGGACACAAGTTTGCCCAGACCGTTCAACAGGTGCTGGACGTCTGGGGGTATCCTGGGCTCGAGGCGGTCACTTGGAATGACAAGACGTACGACATTGCCATCAATGGTAAGCCTCGCGGTCGCAACGGCAAGGGCGTCAAGGCGCTGCTACATTCCGCGTTCTCGGTCGCCTACGCGGTCTATTGTAAGGGCGAGGGGTTACCTCACCCTGGGTTCTTGGTACTGGACTCGCCGCTGCTCACGTACCGAGAAGAACTCGACGATGAGCCGCTGACCGATGACGAGCGAGCGATAGCCGCGACGTCGCTCGACGAGCGCTTTTACAAGCATCTCGCTTCGGTTTCGAGCTTTTGCCAGATCTACATCATCGAGAACAAAACGCCGCCCAAGGAGTTCATGCCCCGGACGATCGTGTTCTCGAAAGCCGGCAGGCGAGGGCTTTTCCCGGTGTCGGGTACCTGACACTTTCAATGCCGACTGCGCCCTGGCAACAGGCCATGCAACCGCGATTTGCGCACCTGCGTTGGATGGCGTTCACAGTCAGCAAGAGTAATGTGGACGCTAGGTATCGGCAACGGATGAACTTCGCGTAATTGGTGAGTGTCCGCTTGGAAGGCGCAAAGCTGACGTGCTTGAGGCATTCCAGATTCCAATTTTGTGTCCGTGCAGGTGCAGAGCAAGCCGCCACATGTAGCTGTAGCTGAGCACGTGTAGCCACCCTTTTGATATTCGATGAATTGTTCGCCGAGCAGGGGCGGTCTGGGCAAATTTTGCCTAACGGTTGGTCGTTTGCTGCATGGATGGACGCCATCCTTTTGAGCTAGGAACACTCACGTCGGCTTCTTCTTTGGCCGTCGCCCACGTTTGTCGCCGAACCTTTCGCCGCTCGCCTTCCCAGCCCATGGTGGCGGTTGCCTATGCTCAACCCACGGAAGCAACCGGATAGGCTTTGGCTCCAAGTGCCCAGTGATAATAGGATAGCGGGCGATAATCAGCTGCAGCAGCGACAATCCCGCTGGATTGGTATAGCGGGTCGCTGTTTCAGTTTCGCCCAGGCGGCCAGAGACGTCTTCGATGATGCCATCCGAAATTCCGGCTTGTTTCAGCGTGTCGGCGAAGCCGTGGCGCAGCGCATGGATCGGCCGCTGCCAAAGGCCGTCAGGAAGGCACTTTTCGGCGACGGGAACGAAGTCCTTGTAGAAGCGGTCTCCCGGGTCGTTCTTTTCCAGGTACGGCGAGAACAGCTCCGGGAATAGGAGCTTGTGCCCTAGTTCCTTGAGGCGCTCGACATACTCGATGAAGTTCAGCCGTAGGAGCTCGTTCGGTAACGGCAGCAGGCGATGCGACTGGGCGTTCTTGATCCGCCGAACCTCGTTCCGCTTGATCTGGATCGCCCAGTGGCCATCTCGCTGCATGACTTCTTCGACCATCAGGCCGGCGAATTCGTTCCGCCGGGACCCCAGATAGGTATAGAGCATCGGCAGGTAGAAGCTTGCGCAGTGGAAGGTAAGGTCACCTGGAAGCTCCGGGTTCTCCGCGCTCAGCCGGCCCGTGAAGATCGGGATGTCATAAAGGGGCCGAATCTCCTCAGGCTGAGGCTTGACCTGTTGGAGCCTGACTTCGCCCTTCGGCGGCTTCCTTGGGCGCAACCCCTCGAAGGTCCACTCAGGAACAGTGAAGTAGGACGATCGCAGGTGTTTTAGGAAATGGTCGAGATTGCCGAGGTGCCGACGGATCGTCGCAGGTTTCAATCCCAGGCGAATCTTCTTGCCCTTGGCTTCATCTTCGTCGGCGCGCCTGCGGCTTTCCTCGCGGAGTTCTCGCGACGAAAGGCTGCGCAGCCGAGGGCTACGGCCCCAATTCGGGAGAATGTGATTGAAGTGCTGGCGGAGCGCCGCGACATGCTCCTGGGTGATCTCCCCGGAATGCGTCACGCCGTGCTCTTCCAGGATGCCGCGGAACACGCCAACCAGCACGCGAACATCGGACGCGGTGTCGTCTTCCCACTGGTCCTGATTGTTGGCGATCAGCTTTTCAACCTGCTCATCGAACCCGGAAAGACGCAGGTCCTTGCGTGCCTTGCCCTTGCCTAGGGTGGAAGCCGGCGAGGGGACCGGACGTGTTGCTTCGCCCGGCTCGATTGTCGCGGGGGGCGTTGATGCGGGGTTTGCAGGCGAGGCCGCAACCGTCGGATCCAGTGGCACAAGCTCAGGGATCGCTTCCCCTGCGTCGACGTTCCACATCGCATTGGGCCTCGCAGGGGCAGGCGCGGGAATGACATCGATCGCCGCCCGTTCGCGCTCCCGGGCTCCTCCCGACAGTTTCGGCTTTCTCGGGTCCGTCGCTGAAGCAAGCAGTGCGTCGGCGCGGGCCCTGTAGATTTCTTCGATCGCGGCGTCCCGGTCGAGTGCCGTGTCCTTGAGACCGACTTGCGCCATGCGGTGAAGCACATCCCGCAGGAACGGGCTCCGCGTCAGTCCCCGGCGATCCGAAAGCAGGCCCTCTCGTTCGGACTGGTATGTTGCGGCGATGAAGGGGATGTCGTCTACCCCGGCGCCCGCATCCAGAAGTGCCTCGCGGGCTTCGCCTCCCTCTTCGAAGGAAAGCTCTTCCTTCGCGCCGTAGGCGTCGAGGAGGCGGTAGGCCCAGCCGACCTGCCGGTCGGCTTCGCGTTGGGAAGGGTCGCGGAGTGTACCGCTGCGCTTGGCGGCGCGATCGAGCGCGTCGATCTCCTCGCGCATGGCCTCGACCTCGAGCGCGAAGATCTTCGTGAGCTGTTCCTTGGTCGCCATTCTCGCTTTCGGCATCATCTGCACCTGGAGCAGCAGGGCGTTGAGCCGCTGTGCCACTACGGATGCCTTCTTACGGTCGGAGAGCCTAAGGCTCAATGAAAGCCGTGCGTTTCCGGCTGCCGCGAAGCTGACGGGAATGCGCGCCCGCCAATAGAAGATTGGACCTCTGAGAACGAGATTTTCGACTTGGTGCCTGCGCAATCCCATCCGCCCTTGCTCCCATCGTCCAGGGCGGATGGACACCAGCTCTGGACATCAGTTGTGGGCACCACTTGGGCAAGGTCGGTTCAGCGCGAAACAGCCACTTGGCGAAAGGCGCGGAATCTCGCGGATTTCAAGGATTTCTGAGAGCGGTTTGGCTGGGGAACCTGGATTCGAACCAGGACTAACGGAGTCAGAGTCCGTGGGTCTACCGTTAACCTATTCCCCAGCAGGCGCGGGTGGTACCGCGCGAAGCGGGCGGCTCATGTGCCGCGAGCGCTGCCTTGTAGCCGCCATCGAAAAATAGTCAAGCCCGCAGCTGAGTTCAATCGCAGCCTTTTTGAGGCCTTTGTCCCATGCATGTCGTTCATCCAAAACCGCTCGGCACTTTTGGGCGACATGCGTTGGGGGGCGGAAGGCTTCAGCTTTCGCCTTTGCTGTACTGCGAATGCTCGAAATAGAGCACCACGCCAAGGCCGACCAGCAGCGGGATGATGAGGTAGAACAGGCGGAACACCAGAAGTGCCGCAAGCACGCCGACCGGATCCATGTCCGAAAGTCCGGTGAGGAAGACGACCTCGAACACGCCGAGCGCGCCAGGCGCATGCGACAGCAGCCCGATCGAGAACGACACCATGAACACGCCGAGCACGACGAAATAGCCGGGATTGCCGGCGTCGGGCAGGGCAAAGTAGATGATCGCGGCGGCTCCCAGCAGTTCGACCGGCCCGATCAGCAACTGTCGCGCCACGATAGGCAGCGCCGGGTAGTGGAGCTGGAAGCTGCCCATCTTCAAAGGTCTCAGCCCCAGCCAGCTGCCGAAGGCATAGGCGCCGACGAGGATAAGCATGGCGAGCCCCGCCGCGAGCGCAGCGCCATGATGCGGCGCGCCTGTGAAGCGATCGATGATCTGCGGCTCGAACAGCAGAACGAGGCCGCCGAGGAAAACGCTGGACAGGATGAAGGTGAACCAGCAGATCGCCACCAGCACGCCGATCTCCTGGCCGGTCAGCCCCCGCGTGGCATAGGCGCGATAGCGGATCACCGCGCCGGAAAACACCGAGCCGCCGATATTGTGCGACACCGCGTAAGTGGTGAAGGAGCACAGCGTGACGAACAGCCACGATACTTTTTTGCCGATATGCAGCAGCGCTATGTGGTCGTAGCCGGCGAGCGAGGCATAGGCGACGACCGAGCTCAGCGCCGCGAGCACCCAATCGCGAGGCGGGATGGCGACGATGCCGGCCCAGACATCATCGAGCGAGACGCCGCGCAGTTCGTGGATGAGCAGCCACAGCGAGAACGCCACTGCCGCGATGCCTATGACCGGCCAGAAATAGCGCCTCCAATTCATGGCGTCGTCATCATGCGTTGCAGCTCATTGATTTGATGTTGCCCAACCCTTCGAACCCTCATTTGAGACATGCCTGATTGAAGCCGGCTATTCAACCGGCAAGACATTGCCCCAACGTGACCTTGTCGAATGTGACGTTGGCGAAATTCGGCCCAGCGCTCTTGGTGATTGCGAACGGCACTGCTACTCTGTTGCCAACTTGAAACAAATCGAGGTGCCTGCTGCGTCCGTTCCCGGTTCGCGCGGCGCCGGAAGGAACTGAAGTGGAAGACCACGATACCGGCGCGGGCGCGTCGGCAGTGGGTGTGTCCGGGGCAACGCAGACGCAGTCGGCGGGCCCGCACCCGGCGCGATTCAGCCGCCACGCGGGTGCACATCAAAGACATGCCGACCCCAGACATGCCGGCCAGCGACAGGCCGGCGCAAGTCAGGCCGACCAGCATGGCGATCAGCCGAAAGGCAAGACGCGCAAGCGCCGCAAGCGCAAGCGCGGCCGCAAGGTGTTCGTGCGCGACGAGAACGGCGCCGTGCCGCATGCCGCGCCTGCCGCCTCGGCGGCAAGCCAGCCTCGGAGCGCGCCTTCGCCGGTTGCGTCAAGGCCGGCGGCCCCGCAGCGTCCACCGCAGCAGGAATTGCCTGTCTTCGCCGCGCTCGACCTCGGCACCAACAATTGCCGGCTGCTGGTCGCGGTGCCTGGCCGTCATGGTCAGTTCCGCGTCATCGACGCTTTCTCGCGCATCGTCAGGCTGGGCGAGGGGCTGACGGCCAGCGGCCGGCTCGGCCAGGCGGCGATGGACCGCGCGGTCGAGGCGCTGAAGATCTGCGGCGAGAAGCTGCGCAACCGCAAGATCAGGAAAGCCAGGCTGATCGCCACCGAGGCCTGCCGCTCGGCCGCCAACGGTGTCGAGTTTCTGGATCGCGTCGAGCGCGAGGCTGGGCTGAAGCTCGAGATCATCGACCGGCAGACCGAGGCCCGCCTTGCCGTTTCCGGCTGCGGCTCGCTGGTCGAGCGCGACACGCAAGGCGTGGTGCTGTTCGATATTGGCGGCGGCTCGTCGGAAATCGCGCTGATCGACCTGACCGGACGGCGTTCGCCACGTCTGGCCAACCACATTGTGTCGTGGACCTCGCTGCCCGTCGGCGTGGTGTCGCTCGCCGAGCGCTTCGGCGGCCGCACGGTGACGCGCGAGACCTTTGCCGCCATGGTCGAAGACGTGGCCGCCCGGCTGAAGGCCTTCGATGGCCGCGACCGGCTCGCGCATGTGCTGGCCAGCCCCAACTTCCATCTGCTCGGCACTTCCGGCACGGTGACGACGCTCGCCGGCGTGCATCTCGATCTCGACCGCTACGACCGCCGCCGCGTCGACGGGCTGTGGATGAACCGGGACAGCGTCGACCGCATGATCGAGCGCCTGATCGGCTGGGATTTCCAGCAGCGCTGCGCCAATCCCTGCATCGGCGCCGACCGCGCCGACCTCGTTCTCGCCGGCTGCGCCATCCTGGAAGCGATCCGCGGTGTCTGGCCGTCCGAACGGCTGCGCGTCGCCGACCGCGGCCTGCGCGAGGGAATTTTGAGCGAGCTGATGGCCGATGACGGCGTCTGGCGCAACGATGGGCGCCGCGCATGATCCCAAAAAGTGGCTACGCTGTTTTGATGAGCGGTCGACCCCCACTCCGTCGAGCTTCGCTCGACACCTCTCCCCCGATCGACGGGGGAGAGGAAAGGCGCGAGGCGATTCCAGCTTGCACCCTTCCTCTCCCTCCGGAGGGGGGAGAGGTGGCGCCGCGAAGCGGCGACGGAGTGGGGGAAGCCCTCCGTGAAGCGCGAAGCCGCCGCAAGACCGGCACGACAAAGCGAGCGAGAAAAAGCGGACCAGAAGTGATCCTAAATTTCCGGACCGGGCCAGCGAAACGTGGCGATCGGTTTTCGCACAGGATCATGCTCGGGCAAGAAATCAGGCAATGACGAAGAAACCCGAAAAGCCCGGCTCAGCCAGCCTGCGCGTCCTCAAGACCAGGATCAAGAAGAAGAGCGGCTTGAAGGAATCCTCGCGCCGTTGGCTCGAGCGCCACATGAACGATCCTTACGTGCAGCGCTCCAAGGCCGACGGTTACCGCTCGCGTGCCGCCTATAAGCTGATCGAGATCGACGACAAGCACCATCTCTTGAAGCCTGGCATGAAGGTGATCGACCTCGGTGCTGCCCCCGGCGGCTGGTGCCAGGTGGCGGCTGCGCGAACCAAGTCCGCGGCGGAAAATCCGCATGTCGTCGGCATCGACTATCTCGAAATGGATGCGGTTCCGGGCGCTGTCATCCTGCAGATGGATTTCCTCGATCCGGACGCGCCGCAAAAACTTGCCGAAGCGCTCGGCGGTCAGCCGGACGTGGTGCTGTCCGACATGGCGGCGCCCACGACTGGCCACCGCCGAACCGATCATCTGCGCACCATGCATCTGTGCGAAGTCGCGGCCGAATTCGCGCTGCACGTCCTGAAGCCCGGCGGGCATTTCCTCGCCAAGACCTTTCAGGGCGGCGCCGAGAACGAGCTCTTGTCGCTGCTGAAGCAGAATTTCCGCTCGGTCCATCATGTGAAGCCGCCGGCCTCGCGGGATGAATCGGTGGAGCTTTATCTGCTGGCGAAGGAGTTTAAAGGCGGCGCCGGCTAAGGGCCGCTTGGGCAGCGATCCTTCGCGCTCCCCTCTGTCCTGCCGGACATCTCCCCCACGAGGGGGGAGATTGGCAGCTTCGGGCGGCGCCGCTCACTTTGCTACGTTGGCGATTGGCGAAAGCCGGCGTGACATCTGATCTCCCCCCAAGTGGGGGAGATGTCCGGCAGGACAGAGGGGGGCGCTGTCCCGCCAGCGGTCAAAACAACGCCACGCCTACTTCCCCGCCGTTCCCCCTACCGTCTCCAGCGTCTTCGGCGTCGTCAGCCGGCCATGACCGGAAACCGCACTGCCGGCCTCCGGCGCCAGCCGCATGAAGGTGATCGAGGCCGCCGCCGAGACCGCCGCCACGATGAAGAAGGCGATGTGGAAATCCCGCAGGGTCAGCGGCCCGCCATGGATCGAGGTCGACACTTCGAGGATGCCGCCGGCCAGCGCCACGCCGAGCGCGATCGACAATTGCTGGAACACCGCCGTGATCGGCGTCGCCTTGCTGGTGTCGGCGGGCGTGATCTCGGCATAGGAGAGCGCATTGACGCCGGTGAAGAACATCGAGCGGATGAAGCCTCCGACCAGAAGGATCGCCAGCATCAGCGCGTAGGGCGTTTGCGGCGTGAACAGGCCGTAGATGGCGATCGAGGCGGCCGCGACCAGCGAGCCCCAGATCAGCACACGCTGGAAGCCGGCGAGCCGGAACAGCAGCGCGGTGACGAACTTCATGCCGATGGCGCCGATCGCCGAGACGAAGGTGATCATGCCCGACTGGAACGGCGTCAGCCCGAAGCCGATCTGGAACATCAGCGGCAAAAGGAACGGCACCGCGCCGATGCCGATGCGAAACATCGAGCCGCCGAGCACCGAGGATCGGAAGACCTGATTGCGGAACAGATCGAGCGCCAGCAGCGGGTTCTTGGCGCGCCGCGCATGGAGGAGATAAAGCACGCCGGAGATCACGCCGGCCGCCACCGTGGTGAAGCCGGCCATTGGCGGCAGCGCCGGCAGGCTGATGACCGACAGGCCGAAGACCACCCCGGAAGCTGCGAGCCCGGAGAGCACGAAGCCGGGGAAATCGAGCGGCGGCGTCTGGGCAGGCTCCGTCTCCGGCAGATAACGCGTGGCGAGCCACATGCCGATCAGGCCGATCGGCACGTTGATCAGAAAAATCCAGTGCCAGGTGAAATAGGTGGTTATGAAGCCGCCGATCGGCGGTCCGACCAGCGGTCCGACCAGCGCCGGCACGGTCAGCCAGGACATCGCCGCGACCAGCTCGCTCTTCGGCGTGGCGCGCACCAGCACCAGACGGCCGACCGGCGTCATCATCGCGCCGCCCATGCCCTGCAGGAAGCGCGACACCACGAAAGCCGGCAGCGAATTGGCAAAGGCGCAGGCGACCGAGCCGGCGATGAAGACGCCGATCGCGGCGCGAAAGACGTTCTTGGCGCCGAACCGGTCCGCCATCCAGCCGCTGATCGGAATGAAGATCGCCAGCGACACCAGATAGGCCGTCAGCGCCAGCTTCAGCGCGATCGGGCTGGTGTGGATGTCGATCGCGATCGCCGGCAGCGACGTCGCGATCACGGTCGAATCCATGTTCTCCATGAAAAGTGCGACCGCAAGGATGAGCGGGATGATGCGGTTCAAGGGGAAACGCCCTGATTTGTCTTCGCGATTCTAAGGCACGGCTTGGGGGCGAACCGGTGCGACCGGGCGGTTATCACGCTTCGACCGGGATGTCGCATTAAATTGCTGTCACTTTTGTGCGACCGCAACCACTGGTGGCTGGAAAATAGCCAAGCGCAAGACTTTGCGATTGGTGCAACGATCCGCTTTTCTTCCGTCCCGGGACGTGTTACCAGCCAGCGCCAATCCTGAAAGGGAAGATGAGAGTCGGCGCTGGCCAATCGGCACAGCGCCTTTTCCGCATTCAAAAGGACTGGCCATGGCAAAAATCATCGAAACGTCCACCGGCGCGCTGGCGCTGACCTTCGACGACGTGCTTCTGCAGCCCGGCCATTCCGAGGTGATGCCGGGCGAGACCGATATCCGCACCCGCATTGCCGGCGACATCGACCTCAACGTGCCGATCCTGTCGGCGGCCATGGACACCGTCACCGAGGCGCGGCTGGCGATCGCCATGGCGCAGGCCGGCGGCATCGGCGTCATCCACCGCAATCTGACCCCGGCCGAGCAGGCCGAGCAGGTCCGTCAGGTCAAGAAATTCGAATCCGGCATGGTGGTGAACCCGGTCACCATCGGTCCGGACGCCACGCTCGCCGACGCGCTGGCACTGATGCGCACAAACGGCATTTCCGGCATTCCGGTGGTCGAGAATGGCGGCACCGGCGGCCACACGGTCGGCCGTCTGGTCGGCATCCTCACCAACCGCGACGTGCGCTTCGCCTCCGATCCGTCGCAGAAGGTCTACGAGCTGATGACGCGTGAGAACCTGATCACGGTCAAGGAGAATGTCGACCAGGACGAGGCCAAGCGCCTGCTGCACAAGCACCGCATCGAGAAGCTCGTGGTGGTCGACAGGAAAGGTAGTTGCGTCGGGCTGATCACCGTCAAGGACATCGAGAAGTCGCAGCTCAACCCGCATGCCACCAAGGATGCGCAAGGGCGGCTGCGCGCCGCCGCCGCCACCAGCGTCGGCGATGACGGCTTCGAGCGTGCCGAGCGCCTGATCGATGCCGGTGTCGACTTGCTCGTCATCGACACCGCGCATGGCCACTCGCAGCGCGTGCTGGAGGCGGTGGCGCGGGCCAAGAAGCTCTCCAACTCGGTGCGTATCCTGGCCGGCAATGTCGCCACCGCCGCCGGCACGCAGGCGTTGATCGATGCCGGCGCCGACGCTGTCAAGGTCGGCATCGGCCCAGGCTCCATCTGCACGACCCGAATTGTCGCCGGTGTCGGCGTGCCGCAGCTTTCGGCGATCATGTCGGCGGTCGAGACGGCCAGCAAGGCCGGCGTCAGCGTCATTGCCGATGGCGGCATCAAATATTCGGGCGATCTCGCCAAGGCGCTCGCCGCGGGCGCAAGCGCGGCCATGATCGGCTCGCTGCTTGCCGGCACCGACGAGAGCCCGGGCGAGGTCTATCTGCACCAGGGCCGCTCCTTCAAGGCGTATCGCGGCATGGGTTCGGTCGGCGCCATGGCGCGTGGGTCGGCGGATCGCTATTTCCAGGCCGAGGTTCGCGACACGCTGAAGCTGGTCCCGGAGGGCATTGAAGGGCAGGTTCCCTACAAAGGACCTGTGGCTGGCGTGCTGCACCAGCTTGCAGGCGGCCTGAAAGCCGCTATGGGTTATGTGGGTGGACGTGACCTTGCAGATTTCCGCGAGCGCGCCACCTTTGTGCGCATATCCAACGCCGGACTTCGTGAAAGCCACGCCCATGACGTCACGATCACCCGCGAAAGCCCCAATTACCCGGGCGGACTTTGATCGAGAGGCCGATCAGTCTCACCGTCAGGGGGGACTGTGGCGTGATTTGAGTGTGGCGGTGCTGCGGCTGTCGCGGCATGCGGCAGCACTTTCCATTGCCTCGATTGCGCTTTTCCTCGCCATGACGGCGCTGGAGTTTCTCTATTTCCAGCGCTTGAGCGGCGGCTTGGTCTCGCTCGACATGCGCGTCGCCGGTTTCACGCCCGATGAAGGCATGGCCTGGCTCACCGCGCTTGGCCGGCGCGGCGGCGAGATCATCATCGTCTGGCACTATCTGACCTTCGATCTCTTGTTCCCGGCGCTGCTGTCTTTGACGCTGGTGAGCCTCATCCTTGTTTTCGGGCGGCGGCTCAGCACGTTCCGCGCCATGCCTGCGCAGCTCCAGGCATTGTTCTCGCTGGTGCTGGTGCTTCCCTATGCGGTCGCCGACTACGCCCAGAATTTTGCCCTGGCGCGGCTGCTTTCCGATTTCCAGCTGGCCAACCCCGATTCGCTGGCCTTCGCCTCGTCGCTGACCGTCACCAAATTCGCGCTGCTGGCGATCCCGGTCTTCGTCATCGCGGTCTTCGCGCTGGCCGGGCAGCGGCGGCGCTGACGGCAGGAGGGGCGCACATAATGCACCAGACTGCCATCTTCTGGCCGATGCTGGCGCATGTGCTCCTGATCTACATCGTCTATCTGGTGATGCTGAAGCGGCGCTATCTCGCGGTGAAGTCGGGTGAGGCCAGGATCAGCCAGTACAAGGTCCGCTCGACCGAGCCCGCCTCGAGCGTCACAGTCGCCAACAATCTGATCAATCAGTTCGAGCTGCCGGTTCTCTTCCACGTTCTGTGCCTGGCGCTGTTCGTCACCAACGGCGTCAACTATCTGACGCTGGCACTGATGTGGCTCTTCATAGTCTCACGCTATGTTCACGCCTGGGTGCATCTCGACAGGAACTATGTGCTGCACCGCAGCCGCGCCTTCTTCCTTGGCGCGGGCATACTTCTCATCGCCTGGATCTGGTTCGCGCTGCACCTGCTGGGGCTGATGTGAGGCAGGCTTCCATTCTCCCACAAGAGGAGAAGGAGAAAAGGCGCTACAGATCGAACACCGCGATCCTGCGCCTGTCGAACTTGATGCCGATCTCGCCGCGCACCAGCCTAAGCGCCTGCTCGCCGAAAACGGCGCGGCGCCAGCCCTGCAGCGCCGCCACGTCGGCTTCGTCGCCCTCGGCCGCTATGCGGTCGATATCGTCGCTGGACGCCAGCACCTTGGTGGCGACGCCTTCCTTTTCGGCGACGATCCTGAGCAGCACCTTGAGCAGTTCCGCCGCAGCGCTCGATCCTTCCGGCGGCTGCACGCTTTTCGGCAGCTTCGGCATCGCGTCCTTGGGCAGGGCGAGGGCGCTATTGACCGCGCCCAGCAATGCGGTTGCGGTGGCGGAGCGTTCCCAGCCTTTCGGCGTGGTGCGCAGCTTGCCGAGCGCCGCCACGTCGCGCGGCGCCTGCTGCGCGATCTCGTAGATCGCGTCGTCCTTCAGCACGCGGCCGCGCGGCACGTCGCGCTCTCGCGCCTCGCGCTCGCGCCAGGCGGCCACTGTCTGCACGATCGCCAGTTCCTGCGGCTTGCGCAGCCGCATCTTCAGCCGCTTCCAGGCATCCTCGGGATGCGGATCGTAGGTCTCGCGCGAGGTGAGGATATCCATCTCCTCGTTCAGCCAGTGGGCGCGATCCTCGCGCTTCAGCTCGGCGCTGAGATGCTGGTAGACCTTGATCAGATGGGTGACGTCGGCAAGCGCGTATTCGAGCTGCTTGTCGGAGAGCGGCCGGTGCCGCCAGTCGGTGAAGCGCGAGGACTTGTCCAGCCGCGCTCCGGTGACTTTCTGCACGAGCTGGTCATAGGAAACGCTGTCGCCGAAGCCGCAGACCATCGCCGCCACCTGTGTGTCGAACACCGGATGCGGCACCAGATTACCGAGATGGACGATGATTTCGATGTCCTGGCGCGCAGCGTGGAAGACCTTCAGCACCGCTTCATTGGCCATGAGCCGAAAAAACGACTTCAGGTCGATGCCGGGCGCCAACGGATCGATAAGCGCTTCGATCCCAGGCGCGGCGATCTGGATCAGGCAGAGGATCGGCCAGAAGGTCGTCTCGCGGATGAATTCGGTATCGACGGTAACGAATTCCGACTTTTCGAACGCCGCGATAACGCTTTCGAGTTCTTCTTGTGTGGTGATGACGCGCATCAAATCGCTTTGGCACAATATTAGGCCACTTTCAATTTCAGCCGTGCGCGCTTTCGTCAAGCCGCCGTAACGTAAGCGGTGGTTCGATCATCGGATTCTGAGAAATCGCGTCACATGCCGGCGCGCCGGTCGCGTTCGCGCCGCTACCCGCGATCTACTTGACGATGAGCGAGCCGTTCATGCCTCGTAGGCCCGCGCCGGGACCCTCTCTCCCGTCGAGCCCGATCCTGTGCCGTCAGGTATTGCGTTCGGCGATGGCCGCCGGCCGAGCGCGCCCGCTGCCGCAAGGCTGAGCGCGATGAACGGTATGCCGATGCCATAGGCCGAGCGGATGCCCCAATGGTCCGACACGAAGCCGAGCAGCGGCGGCCCAAGCAGGAAGGCGACGAAGGATATCTGCGACAATGCCGCGACGTTGATCGCGGCGGGGCGGTCGGTGCGCTGCGCCGCCGCAGAGATCGCCAGCGGAAAGATGGCGCTGCTGCCGATGCCCAGAAGCGCAAAGCCCAGCATCGAGATGAAGGGCAGGGGCGAGAAGAAGACGATGAAGACGCCGACCATCATCGTCGCCAACAGCACGCGCGCCACGCCGCTCGGCGAGTGCCGGTCGACGAAGCGGTCGGCGAAGAAGCGTGTCGTCGCTTGCGAAAAGGCGAACAGCGCGACGGTGATCCCGGCCACGAACGGCCCCGAATCGAACACGGTGCGCATATAGATCGCCGACCAGTCCATGCTGGCGCCTTCCATCAGCATCGCCGACAGCGTCACCGCGACGAGGATGAGGATCGGCAGCGTCGGGCGTGCGAACATCTGCGTCTTGTCGCCGGCCGCGGCGAAACGCGTGGGCGCCGGCTCAAAGCGGCCAAGGAACAGCGCCATCGCGACCGCCACTATCGGCACCACCAGCGCCAGATGCAGTTGCGGCGACAGGCCGAGATGCGCCAGCGCGCCGCCGAACAGACCGGCGCCGAAGAAGCCAATGCTCCAGAACGAATGCGCCCGGTTCATGATGCGGCGTTGGAGCAGGAACTCGGTCCTGTCAGCCTCGACATTCAAGATGATCTCGATGCTGCCGATCATCAGTCCGACCGGAAGCAGCATCAGGAACAGCGACGCCGGCCCAGGCGCATGCACCGCGACGGCATAGGCGAGGCCAAGCACCGGCACCAGCCACAGCAGCGCGCGGCGAAAGCCGACGCGCTCGAGGATCGGCGCCGCGAGCGTCAACGCGACCAGCGTGCCGATCGGCGTTCCGATGAGAGCGAGTCCGAGCGTGCCGTCCTCGATCCCCATGGCACGCTTGATGTCGGGCAGGCGCGGGAAGATGTTGCCCATGGCGAAGGAATAGATCGCGAAGCCGGCATAAACGCGGTGCTGGGGAGCGAGTTTCAAGCCAAAGGTCATCGCGGGCATCCAACAACAAGGAGATGTGGCGGGCGAACTGGGTCCGCTTACGACGCTGTTTCTTGCATGAACAGGCAAAACATGCAATAACGTGCACAAATAAACAGGATCGTGCATGCTGACCGAAGAACGGCACCAACTCATTCGCGACCAGCTTGCGACGGACGGAAAGGTGCTGGCGGGCGAACTCGCCAGCCGCTTCGGCGTGTCGGAAGACACCGTGCGCCGCGATCTGCGCGAGCTGGCGAAAGCCGGGCAGTTGCGCCGTGTCTATGGCGGCGCGGTCGCTTCCGCGCCCTTTGCAGCGGCGAGCGTCAGCCAGCGCAGCGCTCATGCGGTCGAGGAGAAGGCACGCCTTGCGAAGGCGGTGGTTGGGCTGCTTGTGGCAGGCCAGTCGCTGTTCATCGATGGCGGCACGACCAACGAGGCGATCGCCAGGGCGATCCCGCGCGATATGGAGCTGACCGTCGCCACCAATTCGCTGGGTGTCGCCTCGGCGCTTGCTGGCCTTCCCTTGGTCGAGCTGATCGTGCTCGGCGGACGCTATGTGCCCGATCTCGGCACCTGCGTCGGCGCCGACACGCTCGCCGCCGTGGCGCAACTCGGCGCCGATCTGTTCTTTCTGGGATCCTGTGGGCTGGATGTCGCGCGCGGCGTCACCGCCTTCGATTCGGCCGAAGCCGAAGTGAAGCGCACCATGGCGAAAAACAGCGCCGGCATCGTCATCGCCGTCACCAACGACAAGCTCGCCACCGCCGCGCCCTACCGCGTGGCGGGAGCGGATGCGATCCGCCATCTCGTGGTGGAAAAGACCGCGCCCGCCGCCACGCTCGCCGATTTCCAAAGCCAGGGCATCGCAATACACTTTGCGTGACCTAAGCAATCTGTCCGCAACAAAGTCGAGACACTTATTCGACGAGCGGCTTATACCTCTTGCATGCGCTTACAGCGAATGGCACCCTTAAAAGAAAATAGGGGGATGCCATGGATTATGCAGAAGTCAACACTATCCGAGACCAGTTTCAAGCCGGTCTGTGGCCGCAGTTTCTTCAGATGGTGTCAATAAACGGGCTTCGCGGTTGGACTGGGCAAGCCGTAGAGTTTAATTTTCCTGTTGTGGCTATTGTGGGAGAGAATGGAAGCGGCAAAAGTACGTTGTTGAAGGCCGCAACGTGTGTCTACAACCAGGAGAATAAAGATAAGAAGTTCTATCCATCCGCGTTTTTTGTTGACACTCACTGGGACGCGATAAAGGGCGTGACCCTCACGTACCGAGTGAAGAGAGGGCACAATATAGATACTTTTCGTGTCTCGAAACCTACGAAACGCTGGAGGGATCCTGAAAACCCTCCCAAGAGAAATGTATATTTACTTGATATCTCAAGGACGCTGCCACTGGACGCGTCTGCCGGCTACGCAAAGATAGCTAGGTCGGCGGCTGCCGAGATTGAAAGCGATGAGATCAATGATGAATTTAGGCAGCGCCTCTCACATGTTTTAGGGAGGACGTATCAAAAGGCGAGATTTGCTACATCCGACGTCGATGCGCGTAGGCAAATTGGTGTTCTGCAACGAGAGTGGGGAGAGGTTTCTCAATTCCATCAAGGGGCCGGCGAAGATGCTACCCTGGATTTGTTTAGAATACTTCAAAACGTGCCCAATAACGCCCTTCTCGTCATAGATGAGGTTGAGGCATCACTTCACCCTCGCGCTCAGCGGCGATTGACGCGCTTTCTGCTTTGGCTTTCACGCCAGCGACGAGTTCAAATAATCCTATCGACGCATAGCCCCTACGTCCTTGAGGAGCTTCCCCAAGAGGCTCGAGTTCTTCTACTACCTGGGCCGCAGGGCCTCAGCGTCGTCTATGGCGCATCACCCGAATTTGCGATGAGTCGATTGGATGATGAAGTTCACCCCGATGCTCATGTCTTCGTAGAAGATAGGAATGCAGAAATATGGCTTCGTGAAATACTTGCATCGTCGCCGGAGACGTCAGAATTATTGCATCGGATTGAGATAAATCCCGTTGGCCCTGCGAACGTCGTTGGGATGCTTGGAAGTCTTGGAAAGGCAGGAAAACTTCCTTACAAATCTCTGGCAATAACTGATGGTGATCACCCGTATCAGGATTGTCAAAAATTACCTGGTGATCTAGCGCCAGAGAGGGTTGTTTTTAATGCCCTCAAGGCGATTGGTTGGTCAAATTTGCCAGATAGGTTTGGGATTGGTGCAGGATCACTGTTTACGGCTCTCGAAGATGCTTTGCTGGAGCCGGATCATCATAAATGGCCGACACTGGTGGGTAACCAAGTTGCAAAAAGCGCAACGAGTGTCTGGGAAATCCTTTGCACTGAATGGAGTAGGTCCTGCTTAGATAAGAACGTAAGACAGGATATCGCGTCAGCTATTATCGCCGCGATCCAGTGATCGATGCCGCCCAGTTGCATTGAGTCCACGTGTCGTCTCCGACTGAAGAGCAGATGTGTGGAGGGCGATATTGCCTGTGTGACCGCTTGCCTTGACAAAGCCGGCCTCTCATGCGCTTTTCGCGCCAATTTTCGAGCCGGGCAGATGCCCGCAATTTCCGGACTTTACCCATGACCACGCATCGTTACCGCAGCCACACCTGTGCCCAGTTGAGAAAGAGCGACGTCGGCAATTCCGTCCGCCTGTCGGGCTGGGTGCATCGCGTGCGCGACCATGGCGGGCTGCTCTTCATCGATTTGCGCGACCATTACGGCCTGACCCAGATCGTCGCCGATCCGGATTCGCCGGCCTTCAAGGTCGCCGAGACCGTGCGCGGCGAATGGGTGATCCGCGTCGACGGCGATGTCAAGGCGCGGCTGCCGGAGACCGTCAATGCGAACCTGCCGACCGGCGAGGTCGAGATTTTCGCGCGCGAGATCGAAGTGCTGTCGGCCGCCAAGGAACTGCCGCTGCCGGTGTTCGGCGAGCCGGAGTATCCCGAAGACATCCGCCTGAAATACCGCTTCCTCGACCTGCGCCGCGAGACGCTGCACAAGAACATCGTCGCGCGCACGAAGATCATCGCCGAGATGCGCAAGCGCATGGGGGAGGTGGGCTTCACCGAGTTCTCGACGCCGATCCTCACCGCGTCGTCGCCGGAAGGCGCGCGCGACTTCCTGGTGCCCTCGCGCATCCATCCCGGCACCTTCTACGCGCTGCCGCAGGCGCCGCAGCAGTACAAGCAGCTGATCATGGTCTCCGGCTTCGACCGCTATTTCCAGATCGCGCCCTGCTTCCGCGACGAGGACCCGCGCGCCGACCGTTTGCCCGGCGAATTCTACCAGCTCGACCTCGAGATGAGCTTCGTCGAGCAGGACGACGTGCTCTCCACCATGGAGCCGGTGCTTCGCGGCGTCTTCGAGACCTTTGCCGCCGGAAAGCCGGTGACCCAGGAATTCCGCCGCATTCCCTATGACGAGGCGATGCGCACCTACGGCACCGACAAGCCGGACCTGCGCAACCCGATCGAGATGCAGGCGGTCTCGGATCATTTCCGCGAGTCCGGCTTCAAGGTGTTCGCCAACATCCTGGCCAACGACGCAAAGGCCGAGGTCTGGGCGATTCCCGCCAAGACCGGCGGCAGCCGCGCCTTCTGCGACCGCATGAATTCCTGGGCGCAGGGCGAGGGCCAGCCGGGTCTCGGCTACATCTTCTGGCGCAAGGAAGGCGAGAAACTCGAAGGCGCCGGCCCGATCGCCAAGAACATCGGCGAGGAGCGCACCGAGGCGATCCGCCAGCAGCTCGGCCTTGCCGACGGCGATGCCGCCTTCTTCGTCGCCGGCGACCCGAAGAAATTCGTTACCTTCGCGGGCGCCGCGCGCACCCGCGCCGGCGAGGAGCTGAACCTGGTCGACCGCGAGCGATTCGAGCTCTGCTGGATCGTCGACTTCCCGTTCTTCGAATGGAACGAGGACGAGAAGAAGATCGACTTCGCCCACAATCCGTTCTCGATGCCGCAGGGCGGCATCGATGCGCTCAACGGCCAGGAGCCGCTCGGCATCAAGGCGTTCCAGTACGACATGGTCTGCAACGGCTTCGAGATCGCATCGGGCGGCATCCGCAACCACCTGCCCGAGACCATGGTCAAGGCGTTCGAGATGGTCGGCCTGGACCGCGCGACGGTGGAGGAGCGTTTCGGCGGCCTCTACCGCGCCTTCCAGTATGGCGCGCCGCCGCATGGCGGCATGGCGGCCGGCGTCGACCGTATCGTCATGCTGCTCGTCGGAGCCAAGAACCTGCGCGAGATCACCATGTTCCCGATGAACCAGCAGGCCTACGACCTGCTGATGAACGCACCGTCGGAAGCGACCCCGCAGCAGCTGCGCGAGCTGTCGCTGCGCGTCGCGGTGGCCAAGAAGGAAGGCTAGGACTCAGAGCCAAGCCTTTCTTTCTGCTCGGAGAAGCAGCATCAACAGAAAAGCCCGGCATCGCTGCCGGGCTTTTCGCATGGAACTGACGCGTTCAATCAGTCCTGGTTTGCCTTGACCTTGACGCCCAGCGTCTTGGGCAGGTCGAGCGGATTGGACATGGCGCCGGCCATGATCAGCGCGAACGGCACCGACGACGGCGGCTCGGCCGAGATTTCCAGGCTCTTCGGATTGTCGAGGAAGGTGTTGACCGCCGTGGAAACCTCCGCCGTCAGCTCGGGATTGTTGAGCTGCGCCATGCCGAAAGGCACGATCGCCTTGGCCTGGTTGGCGACGTCCTTGCCCGACATGCCCTGCTGCTTGCCGACATAGTCGAGCACCTTGCCGGTCAGCGAATCGTCCTTGTAGCGGATCGATGCGCCGTTAAAGGAAAGCTGCTGCATCAGGCCGAGCATGGCCATGCCTTGCGCGGATTTGTCGGCGCCTTCCGGCTGGGCGGCGAGCTGCTTCTGCATGGCCTGCATCGACTTGATGAAGTCCAGCGTATAGCCGCCGAGGTTGAAGGTCATGCCGAGCGTGCCGGCGTTCTCGACCGAGATGTCATATTTCGACAGCTCCATCTTGCCGTCGCTCGGCTGCCAGGTGCCGGCCATCGCAATGTTGCCGGAGATGTTCTGATAGCCCAGCGCCTCGATGGCTTCCTTCGACTTGGGGTCGTCGACCAGCGACAGGTCGGCGGTGAATTTTTGGGTGTTGGCGGTGAAGTCCATCGCCTTGCCGTCGGCCGGCGGGGTGATCTGGACGGCAAGCCCGTCCATCGCGAACGCCGTCTTGTCGCCGACCTTGACCGTCATGTTGGCGAGCTCCGCCGACTTGTACATCATCAGCGAGCCGAGCGGATCGGTGCCGCCTTCGGCCGGGACCTTCATGCCATGGATGACCACCGGGCTGAGGTTGAGCGTCACGCCGTCCTTGCTGTGCTCGAAGGGCGAGGTCGAGACGGTGGCGATCTCAAAGCCGCCATTGGCTTCGCTGACTCCTTCCAGCTTCACGTCGCCGATGGGCAGCGCTTCCTTCTCGGCGGCCGGCTTGATGGAAACACCTTGCAGCGTGGCGTTCGAATCGTCGCCGGAGACACCGGTCCAGGAAATGTCGACGCCCTGGGCGGCAAGGGCTGCCTTGATGCGCTCGGCCACCGCCGGATCGGCGGCGAAGGCAGCATTCAGCGGCAGTGTCAGCAAAAAGGTCGAAAAGGCCAGCTTCTTGAGCGTTGAGCGTTGGATTGTCATGGCGAGTTCCCTGTCCTGATTTGGCTATGATGAGATTTGTTTTTGAAACCTGCTTCATCACCATTCCGTGACGAACGGGACGGGAAAAAGGCATTTCCCGGCACATTTGTCGAAAATGGCGACGAAAAGCAAACGCCGGTCGGCAGCCATTATGCGATGCGGTGAATTTGTCATGAAGGCCGCGGCCCCTTCCGCCAGCGCGTTGCATGCCAGATAGCGGCCGCATGTAACGGATTGATGTTGGTCGGCGTCATGATGCCGCCGCAGCCTGTTGCAGATCGGCGGCAAATTGCAGCCGCCGCCCCGGCGCTTCCGTGAAACCCTTCACACCGCCGGCTGCGCGTTGTGGCCGCGACCAATGCGCCGATGTTCACGCGGCGCTTGCCGCGAATCACCCGCTCGGCTAGTCCAAATCCATGGGAAAGAGGCTTTTGCCGCCTGATGACAATGGCGGCGGCGACAAAATCGAACCGGTCGATCTGAAGGAAGCGCTCGAGCGGCGCTATCTCGCTTACGCGCTGTCGACCATCATGCACCGGGCACTGCCGGATGTGCGCGACGGACTGAAGCCGGTCCATCGCCGCATCATGCATGCCATGCGGCTGCTGAGGCTCAACCCCGATCAGGGTTTTGCCAAATGCGCCCGCATCGTCGGCGACGTGATGGGTAAGTTCCATCCGCATGGCGACCAGTCGATTTACGACGCCCTGGTGCGCCTCGCGCAGGACTTCTCGATGCGCTACCCGCTGGTCGACGGGCAGGGCAATTTCGGCAATATCGACGGCGATAACGCCGCCGCCATGCGCTACACCGAAGCGCGCATGACCGAGGTGGCGAGCGAGCTGCTTGACGGCATCACCGAGGACGCGGTCGATTTCCGGCCGACCTACAATGAAGAGGACGAGGAGCCGTCCGTTCTCCCCGGCGCCTTCCCGAACCTGCTCGCCAATGGCTCCTCCGGCATCGCCGTCGGCATGGCGACCTCGATCCCGCCGCATAACGCGGCCGAGCTTTGCGACGCGGCACTCCATCTGATCGAGCATCCGGAAGCGCCGGTGGCGAAGCTGATGGATTTCGTCCAGGGACCGGACTTCCCGACCGGCGGCATCATCGTCGACAGCCGCGCCTCGATCCTCGAAGCCTATGAGACGGGCCGCGGCGGTTTCCGCGTGCGCTCCAAATGGGGCCAGGAGGACCAGGGCAGGGGCACCTGGAGCATCGTCGTCACCGAGATCCCCTACGGCGTGCAGAAGGCCAGGCTGATCGAGAAGATCGCCGAGCTTTTGATGGCGCGCAAGCTGCCGCTGCTCGAAGACATCCGCGACGAGAGCGCGGAAGACATCCGCATCGTTCTGGTGCCGAAGAGCCGCACCGTCGATCCCAGCATCCTGATGGAATCGCTGTTCAAGCTCACCGAGCTCGAAAGCCGTTTCCCGCTCAACATGAACGTGCTGTCGCGCGGCAAGGTGCCGAACGTCCTGTCGCTCAAGGGCGTGCTGAAGGAGTGGCTCGACCACCGCCGCGAGGTTCTGGTCCGCCGCTCGAAATATCGTCTCGGCGAGATCGAGAAGCGGCTGGAAATCCTTGCTGGCTACCTGATCGCCTATCTGAACATCGACGAGGTCATCAGGATCATCCGCGAGGAGGATGAGCCCAAGCAGGTGATGATGGCCCGCTGGTCGCTCACCGACAACCAGGCCGAAGCCATCCTCAACATGCGCCTGCGCGCCCTGCGCAAGCTTGAAGAGATCGAGATCCGCAAGGAATTCGACGGCCTCACTGCGGAGAAGAAGCAGATCGAGGCCTTGCTTGCTTCCGACGCTAAGCAATGGGCGACGATCAAATGGGAAGTCGCCCAGCTTCGCGACAAGTTCGGCCCCGAGACTGAGCTCGGCAGACGCCGCACCCAGTTCGCCGACGCGCCCGAGCACGACCTGACGGACATCGCGCATGCCATGATCGAGCGCGAGCCGGTCACGGTGGTGGTGTCGGAAAAGGGCTGGCTGCGCGCCATGAAGGGCCACCTGACCGATTACTCGCAGCTCGCCTTCAAGGAAGGCGACAGCCTGAAGCTCGCCTTCCATGCCCAGACCACGGACAAGATCCTGGTCTTCACCACCGGCGGCAAGTTCTACACCATCGGCGCCGACCGGCTGCCGGGCGGGCGCGGCCATGGCGAGCCGATCCGCATCATCGTCGACATGGAAAACGACCAGGACATCGTCACCGCCTTCGTCCACGATCCGAAGCGCAAGCTGCTGCTCGTCTCCTACGACGCCAATGGGTTCGTCGTTTCGGAGGAAGAGGTCGTCGCCAACACCCGCAAGGGCAAGCAGGTGATGAACGTCAAGGCGCCGGACGAAGCCAAGCGCTGCATCCCCGTCTCCGGCGACCATCTCGCCATTGTCGGCGAGAACCGCAAGATGCTGGTCTTCCCGCTTGCCGAAATCCCGGAAATGGCGCGCGGCAAGGGCGTGCGGCTGCAGAAATACAAGGACGGCGGCGTGCTGGACCTGAAGACCTTCACGCTGGAGATTGGGCTCTCCTGGCAGGATTCGGCCGACCGCACCTTCACCAAGTCGCGCGAGGAACTGGCCGAGTGGATCGGAGCGCGGGCCGCTGCCGGCCGCATGGTGCCGAAGGGTTTCCCGCGGACGGGCAAGTTCGGGTAGCGCGACGCCAATCTCCCCCCTTGAGGGAGAGATGTCGCTGAAGGCGACAGAGGGGGTCGCTGCGCGTGAAGCGCCAACCTCCTCCGTTGGCGAAGGCGTTGGCGCTCCATGCGCGGCGACCCCCTCTGGCCTGCCGGCCATCTCCCCCTCAAGGGGGGAGAGACCAATCATTTGGACTATCGTCACGATTGCTGCACTATGATGGTGCATAAGCACCCATTGAACCATCGGGCAGGGGAGAAACGCCGGGTTGAAGCGGGCCGAGATCCAGAAGCCGGGACAGCGCCTGTTTGGCCTGTCGACGCCGTTAAGAGCGGCGGTCATCCCGCCGCTGTCGGCGGCGCGCTGGCTCTTGGTGCTGATCGTCGCCGCCGGCGTCTATTTCTTCCACGGGTTCCTGTTCCCGGTCCTGGCCGCCCTCGTCATCGCCTTCGCCAGCTGGCCGCTCTACCGCAGGCTGCTTGTCGCCGTCGGCGGCAACCGCACCATAGGCGCGACGCTCGCGATCCTTTTCATCCTCACTTTCCTGGTCGTGCCGATCGCGCTCGCCGGCACCTATGCTATCAACGAGTTGCGCGAGTGGGTCACCTGGGCGATCGAGACCAATCGGCACGGTGCGGTGACGCCGCAATGGATCGCCACCATGCCGGTGGTCGGCGAATGGCTGAACGAGCAGTGGACGGCCTATCTCGGCCATCCCGGCGGCATCGGTGAGTTGATCCAGATGATCAGCGGCTCCAACATCGGCACCATCTATCGCGGCGCCTTGGCCGCCGGCGGCAGCGCCTTCGGCCTGTTGCTGACGCTTCTGTTCATGATGATCGCGCTGTTCTTCGCCTATCGCGACGGCGAGTCTTTCGCGGCCCAGGTCGATCGCCTCGGCGAACGGATCCTGCCGACGCGCTGGGAGCGGATTTCGCGTGTCGTGCCGGCAACCATCTCCTCGACCGTGACGGGCATGACCATCATCGCCATCGGCGAGGGCCTTGTGCTGGGCATCGCCTACTGGCTCGCGGGCGTGCCGTCGCCGGTTACGCTCGGCGCGCTCACCGGCATCATGGCGCTGATCCCGGGTGGCGCGCCGCTCTCCTTCACTCTGGTGTCGATCTATCTTGCCGCCAGCGGCAATGTGATCGCCGGCGCGGCGCTCTTCACTTGGGGCGCGGTCGAGCTCTTCATCGTCGACAAGACCTTGCGGCCCAAGCTCGTCGGCGGGCCGATCAAGCTGCCTTTCCTGCCGACTTTTTTCGGCCTGATCGGCGGCGTCAAGACGATGGGTTTCCTCGGCCTGTTCATCGGCCCTGTCTTGATGGCGCTGCTCGTCGCCATCTGGCGCGAATGGCTGCGCGAGGTCGAGTTGATGGACGAGATCCCACCAATCGATGAGGCCGGCGGGCCGCCCCGGATCGAGGCGACCGCCGAGCCGAGGAAGATTCAGGCCGGGTGATGCACCGCGAGGTCCGCACGGCGCTTGCGGCCCTCATGCAACTGCCAAAGCGAATGCGCGACCAGCGTTACGATCATGATGCCGCCGCCAATCAGGCTGTTGCGTGACGGTGTCTCGGCGAAGATCATCCACACCCAGACCGGCGCCAGGATCGTTTCAAGGAGATAGAACATCGCGACTTCCGCGCCCGAGATGTATTTCGGCCCATTGGCGAGGCAGAAGAATGCGATCGGCATGACGACGCCGCCGTTCAGGATGATCCACCACGGGGCTTCGACTTGAAAGCCGGTCCTGGCGACCATGAACGCCGCCACCCCGAAAGGCAGGATGACGCCGATCAGCGCGGTGAAGCCCATGTCCTTGTCGCTGGCGCGCGAGATGGTGATGGCGCAGGCAATCAGGAAGGCCGAGCACAATGCCATCAGGTCGCCGAACAGATATCCGGTGCCGACGGAATCGCCGACGATGATGGCTACCCCGACGATCATCAGCGCCATTGCGGCCAGCGTCAGCGGCCGCGGCCGCTCCTTCAGGAACAGCCACGACAGCAGCGCCGCGAAGACGGTGTTGAAGGCCAGGATGAAGACCAGATCGGCTGTCGATGTGTGGTAGACGGCCGTCATGAAGGCGACCGCGCCGAGCCCGTAGATCACGGCCACGACCAGCCCCGACCGGCCAGGTATGAGCTGCGGCGCGTCCTTGCTGTATGAGCGCCAGACGGCCCACATGATCAATGCGGCCGCGAGGGTGCAACCTGTGCGCAGCAAAAGGATGGTCCACGCCTCGCCATGGGCGAGCCGGATCAGCGGGATATCGATGCTCAACACCAATCCGCCGACGGCGGTGACCAGGAGACCCTTCTGGTGATCGGTGTGGGAAGACATGGGATCGTTCTCGAAACAATACGGAAGCAAGGGCTGGCGCGATTGCACATTTCTCGCGTGAGGGCGCAAGACCAGCGTCTTCTCCCTTGAAACACTATAAAGGGCGGGTTCGGGAAAACTGTTTTAGCGACTGACCGCTTCGTGGTCGTAGCGTTCCCAGCCTTTCGGGCCGAGATGCTCCTGCGGCATGAAGCGCATCTTATAATTCATCTTGCGCGAGCCGTTGACCCAGTAGCCGAGATAGACGTGGGGCAGGCCCATCGCCTTGGCGCGGGCGATGTGGTCGAGGATCATGAATGTGCCGAGCGAGCGGTCCTCGAAGTCGGGACTGAAGTAGGAATAGACCATCGACAGGCCATCGGCCATCTTGTCGGTGAGCGCGACGGCTATCAGCTCGCCATGGCCCTTGCCGGTGATGAACGTGTCGGGGCCGCGCCGCCGGTATTCGATGATCTTGGTGTCGACATGCGTGTCCTCCACCATCATCGCATAGTCGAGCACGGTCATGTCCGACATGCCGCCGCGACGATGGCGGGCGTCGAGATAGGCGCGGAAGAGCGAATATTGCTCGGTCGAGGGCTGCGCGTCATGCATGGCACCGACGAGGTCGGCATTGCGCTGGACGACGCGGCGCATGTTGCGGCTGGGGTCGAATTCCTGCGCCAGGATGCGCACCGATACGCAGGCGCGGCACGATTCGCAGGCCGGACGGTATGCGATGTTCTGCGAGCGCCGGAAGCCGCCTTGCGTGAGCAGGTCGTTCATCTCCGGCGCCTTGTCGCCGACAAGGTGCGTGAACACCTTGCGCTCGAACTGTCCCTCCAGATAGGGGCATGGCGACGGCGCGGTCAGGAAGAACTGCGGCGACTGGGTCGGATGCTGCGTCATCTAATCTTGGAAACGCTCCTGCGAATCGCCCTACCTTTGGCCCGGCCGGCGAAAAATTCAACAGGATTGTGCTGACGCGACGGCCTGGACCTGTTCATATTTTGGCGCAGGCGGCGCGGCGGTTCAATGAACGCGGCCTTGGACACCCTCAGACATCGGTGCGGGTGACCACGGTGCCGAGCAAAAGGTCGTGCAGCGTGCGCTTGCGGTCGGAGAACAGCGTGACCAGCAGCACCAGCGGCGTCAAGATGACGTTGCCGGCCCAGAACAGCACCGAATGGACCACGGCGGTCATGCCGTCGATGCGGCTGCCGTCGAGCTTCTCCAGGCGGATACCCATGATCTTCATGCCGGTCGTCGCCTGGTCGCGGCTGCCCAGCGTGTTCCAGATGTAGAGAATGGCGACCAACGGCACCAACACCGAAAACAGCGCCCAGCCAAGGCCGAAAGTCAACAGCCCGAGAATGGCGACCAGGATGGCGAAGGGAATGGTCAGAAGCGCGACGAAGAAATAGTCGAGCAGGAAGGCAAAGATACGCCTTGTCCGCACCCCGCGATAGGCGCGGGTGTCCTCGAACCTGGTCGTGATGATCTCGCCATCCAAAACGCGTGCGTTCATGTCCGTTCCTCGATTGCGGCATCCACAACGAGATGCCTGCCGCCTTCTCAAATGGTGAGAGCGGCCTGGAATTCAAGGAACATGCCCGTCGGCCGGTGGGCGCGATGTCAAAAGATACCGGGGCAGAGCCTGTAGCGAACCCGGCCGAGATAGTCGCGATACTCCTGCGTCAGCGCCAGGATACGTTCCTCTCGCAGGATGCGATGGATCTGGAACAGGGTGATGATCGCGTAGACGGTGAAATTGTAGACCGAGAAGCTCGACATCAGGAAAAGGACGTGTCCCGCCAGGTAGCCGGCATAGATCGGGTGGCGAACGAAGCGGTAGGCGCCGCCGGTGACGACGCCGCGATTGGCAGGCAGGATGGCGAAGGAGCGGCCGAGTGACATCTTGCCCCAAATCACGAGCCATAGTGCCAGGAACTGCAGCGGTGCCGCGATATAAAGCGGGATGACGGCGGCGCCGTCCTGGAGCGAGACGAAGCCCGAGCCGAAACCGGCTGTCAGCGAGATGAATACCGTGAAAGGGCTCCAGTCGCGGACAATCGGCCGTCGTGCCAAAAGCAGCCAGATGAAAGTCAGCGCGTCTGAGATCATGAGCAGCAGGATGTTCAGCCGGCCGGGATCGATGACCAGATGACGCACGCCGCGATAGACGAAGATTGCCGCGACTGCCAGCGCAATGAAGCGGAACAGGCCTTCGCGCAGGTCGGTAAGGACCGCGCTGCTCTGAAGGCCGGACTGGAAACCCGTCTCTGTGCCAGGCAGCGCATCGCCTTTGGAAATCGCCAATTCTGCCACCCCGATGGTTCCCTTAGCGCGGACCATTGCACGTAAGCCTTGCCGTCCGGTTAAGGTTTCGCTTGCATTGGTGGATTCGTCTGCCGAGGAAATGTGTTGCCTGTTGAACATGACATTCTTCCCGGTCTAGCTTGCTGCGGCGCACAAAGGGGACGGGACATGGACTACGACATGGTGGTCATCGGCAGCGGCCCTTCGGGGCGCCGCGCCGCGGTGCAATCGGCCAAGCTCGGCAAGTCTGTGCTGGTGGTCGACAGGGGCCGCCGCCTGGGCGGCGTCTCGGTGCATACCGGCACCATCCCATCGAAGACGTTGCGCGAGACGGTGCTCAACCTCTCGGGCTGGCGCGAGCGCGGCTTCTACGGACGCGGCTACCGGGTCAAGCAGGACATTTCGATCTCGGATCTGGTCGACCGGCTGCACAAGACACTCGACCATGAGGTCGAGGTGCTGCAGCACCAGTTCATGCGCAACACGGTAAGGAGCGCGCGCGCCGCGGTAAAATTCCTTACGCCCAACAAGGTCAGCCTGACCGCCGACAACGGCGACTACAGCGAGGTCGGCTTCGCCAATGCGTTGATCGCCGTCGGCACCAGGCCGCACCGCCCGGCCGACGTGCCCTTCGACAAGAAACGCGTTTTCGACAGCGACGAGATGCTGGAGCTCCACCATCTGCCGCGCACGCTGACGGTGATCGGCGCCGGCGTCATCGGCGTCGAATACGCCACCATCTTTTCCGCGCTCGACGTGCCGGTGACACTGGTCGAGCCGCGCAACACCATCCTCGACTTCATCGACCGCGAGATCGTCGACGACTTCATCCACCAGATGCGCGACCGCGGCATGACCATCCGGCTCGGCAGCACGGTGAAGGAGATCGCCTCGAAACCCGACCATGCCGAGGTGACGCTTGCCGATGGCCGCACCATCCGCTCCGAGATGGTGCTCTACGCCGCCGGCCGCACCGGCAACGTCGCCAGCCTCGGCCTCGACCTGGTCGGCATCGAGGCCGACGCCCGAGGCCGCATCAAGGTCGACCCGCACACTTTTCAGACCAGCGTGTCGAACATCTACGCGTCCGGCGACGTCATCGGCTTCCCGAGCCTGGCTTCGACCTCGATGGAGCAGGGAAGGGTGGCCGCCTGCCACGCCTTCGGCGTCAACCTGCCGCCGCCGCCCGAGAGCTTCCCCTATGGCATCTACGCCGTGCCGGAGATCTCGACGGTCGGTCTGTCGGAAGAGCAGGTGCGCGAAAGCGGCGCCGCCTATGAGGTTGGCCTGGCGCGCTTCCGCGAGACCTCACGCGGCCACATCATGGGTGTCTCAAGCGGCTTCCTGAAGCTGTTGTTCTCTGTCGAGACGCGCCGCCTGCTCGGCGCCCACATCGTCGGCGAGGGCGCCACCGAGCTCATCCATATCGGCCAGGCGGTGATCAATCTCGGCGGCACGGTCGACTTCTTCGTCAACAACACCTTCAACTACCCGACGCTGGCGGAAGCCTACAAGATTGCGGGTTTGGACGCCTGGAACCGGATGGGGCAGGGGTAGGGGTTTCTCCGGGAGGCCGCTCGAATAGTCTGCCACGAGGCGCTTTTTTGAGAACGGCCTCGACCTCTTGATTGCTGGCACCGAAGCCCGCCGGGCCAGCACAGTCAGACGGCCGCTATAGGCGCTGCCAGCCACTGCCGCACGATCGCGGCGTCCGCATCGCCGAACTCATGGCCCGAGGCGATGATGCGCGCGTCGACCTCGGCGCGGCGCTCGCTGAACAGCGCCACCAGGGCCGGCGCGAACGGACCGTAGGTCTGGTCGGCAGCGCCGGCGATGATCAGCACGCGGCTGCCGCCGAGGTCGGTCATCGGCGAGGCGTCGAGCACCGGCATTGCCCGCAAGAGCGCCGCCTGGCTGACAATGCCGGGATGGAGCAGCATCAGGCTGGAGACCACATTTGCGCCGTTCGAATAGCCAAGGAAGGTCGCACGCTTCAGGTTGAGCCCATGTCGCCGCACGGCTTCCGTCGCGAACTGGGCATAGGCGGCCGTCTCTGCGCGTATGGAGACCTGGTCGAAACTGGTCGGCGTGATTCGCTCGAACCAGCGAAATCCATCCTCTTGGCGGATGCGGCCGCGCGCCGCGACAATCACCGAACGCGGCGCGATCTGCCTCGCCAGTGGCAGCATCGTCGTCTCGTCCACACCCGACCCATGCAGCACGAACAGGCACTCGCCGCTTGCGTTTGCCGGCTTCAGCAGACGGTAGGGAAATGTGAGATCGCCACGCAGGATACTGTTTTCGTCGTTATATTCGGGAACGCTCATATCCATTTGATTCCATGAGAGATTCATTGATTTGCCGGCTTCAAAACGGAATATTTTCGCGCTCCGCGAAAGTTGATTGAACCAGGCGCATTTCAGTCCGTTTCTGCGGCAATACACTCCCCATGGGAGGAATCGAAGCGGTGCGCCCCGGGGGTCGCATTGCTGGCTATGAACAACCAGCTTTGAGGCCTTTTGTCGATGACCACCCCTGTTCCTACCGATCGCGACAAGCGTGACACACGTATCGACGTGTTGCGCGCGCTCGCGTTGCTCACCATTTTCGTCGACCATGTGCCCGGCACCGTCTTCGAGAACTGGACCTACAAGAATTTCGGCTTTTCCGACGCGGCCGAAGCCTTCGTGCTGATCTCCGGCATCTCGGTGGCGCTGGCCTATGGCACGAAGTTCAAACCAGGCGGCCGGTTGCTCGCGACCTTGAAGATGTGGCGGCGCGCCGGTGTGCTCTACATCTCCCACATCGTCATCACGATGGTGGTGATCGCGCTGTTTTGTGCCGCCGCGCTGCTCGCGCACCGTCCGGAAATGCTGACGATGATCAACATCGAGCCCTTGATGAAGAACACGCCGCAGGTGCTGCTCGGCATCGTCACGCTTGGCCACCAGCTCGGCTACAACAACATCCTGCCGGTCTATGCCGCACTGCTTCTGGCGGCGCCCGCCTTCGTGCTGTTCGTCAGCTGTCGGCCGGTGCCGGCGCTGATCGTGTCCGGCCTGCTCTGGCTCGTCGCCGGCATCTGGCAGATCGCGCCGCCGAACTATCCCGAGTCCGGCTTCTGGTTCCTCAACCCGCTGTCCTGGCAGTTCCTGTTCAACATCGGCCTTGCCGCCATGCTGCATGTGAAGCGCGGCGGGCGGATCCCGGTCAATCCGTGGCTGTTGGGTGCTGCCGGAATCTATGTGGCCGGCGCGGCGATCTGGGTGCACAGCCCGCTCTGGGGCCAGATCACTTGGTTCAACCTGCCGGTGGTGATCGGCGGCTTCGACAAGACGTTCCTGTCGTTGCCGCGGCTCTTGCACATTCTATCGGTCAGCTATCTGGTCGTGGCGCTGCCGGCGGTCTCCAACTTCTTCCGCGTCCGGCCCGACAATCCTCTGGCGATCCTGGGCAAGCGCTCTCTGCCTGTGTTCATCGCCGGCACGCTGCTTGCCATGGCGGCGCAGGTGCTGAAGCTGATCAACCCGGGCGGCCTGGCCTACGACACGCTGCTGATCGCGGCCGGCATCGCCATGCAGCTCGCACTTGCGCTCTACCTCGAGTGGCTCGCCGGCCTCGGCCCGTCCCGCGCCAAGCCGGTACGCGAGGAGCCTGCGCGTGCGCCATTCGGCGCGCAACCGGTGCCGGCGAGAATAGGCGGCTACTGATGCGGATCGCCTGAGCCTGCTCAGACTCTCGGAGCCGGTCCGGTCGAGCTTCTGACGATGAACTCGACGCCCATCGTCTCGCGCCGCACCGTACCGTCATGGTCGAGGATCATGTGTGCGGCGCGGCGGCCGATCTCGGTGATCGGCTGGGCGATCGTGGTCAGCGGCGGTGTGGACAGCGCGCCGTCCGGCACGCCGTCGAAGCCGACGATCGAGACATCGCCGGGAACGTCGAGGCCTCGGGCTTTCAGCCAGTCGATGGCGATGAGCGCCATGCGATCCGACATCGCCAGGATGGCGGTCGGTGGTTCGCTCTTGGCGAAGATCGCCTCGAGGCCGGCCCTGGTGCTCTTTTCCTCGTTCTCGGTCTCATAGACCGGGATTTTCGCTGTATCGATTCCGAAGCGGGAAAGCTCCTCGAAATAGCCGGCAAGGCGATCGCGCGTGCCGGTGTAGACCGCGCTGCGCACCACTTCCGGCGTCGCGAAGCCGGTGCGATTGTCGGCGAAGCCGAGCGACAGGACGGCGAAGCGGCGATGGCCAAGCTCGGCGAGATGGCGCGCGGCGAGCCGCGCACCAGCGACATTGTCGACACCGATGGCCGATACGGTCTCGTCCTGGAATCCGAGCTCCAGCGCAACGAAAGGCAACTTGCGCTCGCGCGTCAGGTCGACAAGGCGCGAGCCGCCTTCGATGCAAAACAGCACAAATCCGTCGACGAGCGCGCTCTGGATGTTCCAGGAGAGCTTCTCCTGATTGGCGGCCGACACCAGCGCGATGCCCGCGCCGGTGGCGTCGCAGGCTTCGGAAATGCCGGCCATCATCACGCGGGCGAAGGGATCGTCGAAGAAATAGGAGAGGGGCTCCGTGGTGGCGACGCCGATGGCGTTGACCTTGCCGGCGCGCAGCAGCCGGCCTTTCGGGTCGGGACCGGCATAGCCCATCTGCTCAGCGACCGCCTTGACCCGCTCGCGCACTTCGGCGCGCACGATCTCGGGGCGGCTGAAAACATTCGAGGCCGTGCCATGCGAGACGCCGGCGGCCTTGGCGATGTCGGCCAGCCTGATCGGCCTTGCCTGGCCTTCCAGGAGTGATGCCATGTCGTTCCTCCGAATCCGGTCATGTGACGACCATGACCGCTGAATTGTCGTCGGTCATCTAACAATTTTGTTGGATCGATTCAAATTCTCACTTGACGCAGCGTGACCGAAGAGTATGATTTGAATCGATCCAAGGTATCCGCTTCATGACGGAGCGAGTTTCAATAGGAGGGCGCCATGCATCCGGTGAGCTATTTGTTCGAGGATATCTACCGCAACGACTGGGGCATTGCCTCGGCCGCCGCCAGCGAGAAGCGGCGCGGCAGGGTGGGTCCCTGGCGCCGTGAGCCTCGCTTCCTTGTGGAGCGCAAGCGCGGCTGAACCGCCGCCATTTTTCGCGCCTATCTCTTGGATCGATTCAATTACGAGAAGGAGCAGCCATGCATCCGATTGGTCATCTGTTTCAGGACATCTACCGCAACTATTGGGGCATCACGCCCGGAACCGAGCAGCCCGAGCGGTGCTGCCGTGACGAACGGCCTGCGCAGGAGCGCAAGCGGCGGACAAGCCGAAAATAGCTGCCGAAAGTAATCTACAGCCGCGGGCGCCATAGCGCCGAGACGGCGATCGCGATCCAGCCGGCGATCAGCAGGGTGCCGCCGATCGGCGCCGACATCGGGAACAGCCGCGAGGCGAGAAAGTCGCGGGCGAGCAGATCGCCGCAGAACAGAAGCAGGCCCGCGAGCAGGACGAGGCTGGCGATCCTGAGGCAGCGGTTGCCGCCGGCGAGGCCGATGACAAGGAACACCGGCGCATGCATCAGCAGGAAATTGGCCGCCGTGCCGGTGAAGGCGCCGCCGCGATGCGCGGCCGCCGCCGACAGCGCCACGCCGGCCGCGCCGACGAGGCCGGCTGCCAGTACAAAGGCGCGGCTCCCGCCGTTTGACGCTTGCCCGGTAAGGCTCATCTTGGACGCTCCATGCTGCGGTTGGGCGAATAGGCCGGTCAGGACTCGCCGGCCTCGAGCAGCATATGCCGCGCCCGGCGCGACTGGACAATCCAGTTGTAGACGGCGCCGAGCGCCATCAGCACCGACGTGCCCAGAAACACCGCGCGCATGCCGAAATGCCCGCCGACGAAGCCGCCGGACAGCGGTCCCGCGACCTGGCCGACATACTGCGCCGAGATCGCCAGTCCCAGCACATTGCCGCCGATCCCGTCGGGGATGTTGTGGCGGATGACGCTGGTGATGCAGGGCAACAGCCCGCCAAGCGCCAGGCCCATCAGGAAGCGCAGGCCGATCAACTGCCAGCCATTGGTGACGAAAGCCTGCGGGATGAGCAGCAATGCCGAGACCGCCAGCGCGCCGACCACGACGTTCCAGTGGCCGACGCGGTCGGCGAGTTTCCCCAACCAGGATGAAGACAGGATGGTGCCGAGCGCCGCCGCTGACATGACGACGCCCGCAACCATGGTCACCTTGCTCTGGTCCTCGACGAGTTGCTGCACATAGACGGTGATGATCGGCTCGATCGACATGGTGGCGAAGGCAAGCAGCATGCCGGTGGCCAGCATGGCGACCACCGGCCGCTTGTCGGGGATCTGCGACCAGCCGCTTTTCGGCTTCGCCGTCGAGGCGGGCTTGGGCGCCGGCGGATTCTCCTTGATCAGGAACGTCGTCGCCAGGAACGCCAGGAAGATGACGCCGCCGGAAAGCAGGAAGGTCGCGCGGATGCCGATCAGCGGCGGCAGCAGGCCGCCGAGCAGCGGTCCGACCAGCGAGCCCGCCGTGATGCCCGCCGCCAGCACGCCCAGCGCCCAGCCCGAGCGCTCCTTCGGCGTCTGCATCGCGACCAGGATCGTGGAACCCGACGAATAACCGCCGGCGAAGCCGATCAGCAGCCGAAGCAGCACCAGTTGCCACACGCTTTGGACCATGCCGGTCAGCGACATGCAGATCGCCATGCCGAACGAAGCGCGCACCAGCATCAATTTGCGGCCGTAGCGGTCGCCCAGCCGTCCCCACAAGGGCGCGACCAGCGCCGCGGCAAAAAAACAGGCGCCGTATGCGATGCCCGACCACTGAACGATCGCCGAGTGGCCTTCGGCGCCGAGCTGCTCGACATAGAGTGGCAGGAACGGCAGCAGCAGCGTCATGGCGACAAGCGTGCTGAACGAGCCGGCGAAGCAGATCGCAAGGTTGCGCCGCCAATGGATGTTGAAGCCGCTTTGTCCGGATTCGTTCGGCGTCATGTCTCACATGCCAATGCTGGGGTTGTGACGGATACCAATTTGGGATACCAAATTGGTATCCGTCATGGACCTGACATCAGCCGCTGTCAATGCGGCTTTGGAAAGCGGAATGACAATGTCGCAGATGCAGAATGTCGAAAGGCAGCTTCGCGAGATGATCCTCGGGCTGGAGATCGGCCCGGGCGAACGTTTGACCGAGCGCTGGATCGAGAGCCGGTTCGGCGCTTCGCGCACGCCGGTGCGGGCGGCGCTGCTGCGCCTGGAAACGGAAGGGCTGATCGGCCGCGACGGCCGTGGCTGGACGGTGGCGCCGATCAATCTCGCCGAGCTCGGGCAGATCGCCGTCTACCGCGAGGCGGTCGAAGTTGCGGCGGTTCGCCTGACGGCGGCGCTCGAAGACCGCAGCGGCATCGACGTGATCGCGGCGATGCTCGATTCCTGCGGCGCCGAGACGCCGCGCGAGGAATGGCATCGCGTCGGCCTGGATTTCCACATCGAGCTAGCAAGGCTTTCAGGCAACGAGTTCCTGCTCAGAGCCGTTCGCGACGCGATGACCAGGCTGTCGCGGGCGCGCTGGCTGGAGGTGCGCGATGAAGAAGCCCTCGGCCGCGCCTGGGCCGAACATCACGCCATCCTCGCTGCCGTCAGGAGCGGCGATGCCGAGCAAGCGGCGCGGCTGCTTTCCGCTCACATTGCCGGCAGCCGCGATCGGCTGGTCGCTTCGCTGCATGACGACCGCCGCGGTCTGCGCGCAAGAGGGTTCGCGGTCGTCGCGGCGTAAGTTGTCGTGTCGTCATTCGCATTAGCAGGCTTGCAACATGGCCGAGAGAATGCTGTAGGAGACGAGGGGGATGAAGGCAGACTACCATTGACCATTTTGCTGAATTCGCGGACGCATGGCCTCACTCTCCCGAACCGCCGCAAAGCTGTTCTACTACGCGCGCAATTTCGCGCGTGACCGCGCACCGCAATCGCTGTTCCGCGACCGTCTGGCCAGCCGGCTCGAGCAGGCAAGGCTTTCGGGCAAGACGGTTCGCGAGCGACTGAACTACTACAACAAGCTGGAACAGCCGTTCGTGCCCAGCCCGGACGCCATGGCAGTCCGCAAGCTGCCGACCGCCTCCAGCATGTATTATTATGACCTCAAGGAATTCGCCCGCTATTTCGATCCGGGCCTGCGGATCGATTTCGAATTCGGCGACGTCGTCGGCGTTCCGGAACTCCCGAGGATCGTCAAGGACCGGCCCATCGGCGACGACAATGCGAACGGCGTGCTGATGAAGCTGAACAAGTTCCGTCACTTCTACATGCCGCCCGACAAGCTGTCTTTCGCCGACAAGCGCCCGATGGTGGTCTGGCGCGGCCATCTCAACAACCCTCTCCGCACCCGCTTCGTGGAAAAGGCCGCCGATCTGCCCATTTGCGATGCGGGTTCCCACAGGGCCGACGCGCCGGACGGATACCGCAAGCCGTTCCTGAACATCGAGCAGCAGCGGCGCTATCGCTACATCGTCTCGCTCGAAGGCAATGACGTCGCGACGAACCTGAAATGGATCATGAGCTCCAATTCTCTCTGCCTGATGCCTGAGCCGACCTATGAAACCTGGTTTGCGGAAGCCCGGGTCGAGCCCAACGTCCACTATGTGCCGCTGCGGCAGGATTTCTCCGACCTGGTCGACAAGGTGGCCTATTTCGAAAAACATCCCGCCGATGCGGAGCGGATAACCGCCGCCGCCAACGCCTATTGTCGCGAATTCGGCAATGAGCGGGACGAGCAGGCGATCTCGCTGCTCGTCCTCTATAAATATTTCGTGCTGAGCGGGCAGATAAAGCCCGACGCGGAAGTCTGGCGCTTTATCGCCGGCTGACCACGGGTTAGATAGCGCTGCGGTCGAGCACCTTGTCGGCCGGCCCGAACCGGTCCCTGGCCGTGAACTGCTGGTGCCAGTAGGGATAAAGCACCGGCGGCCGGCTGACCACGTCAAGCCGCTGCCGTTCTTCCTCCGAAAGCGAAAGGCTGGCCGCGGCGAGATTGTCCTTGAGCTGCGCCTCGTTGCGGGCGCCGATCACCAGTGAGCTTACGGCCGGGCGGCCGAGCAGCCAGGCAAGCGCCACCTGAGCGCCTGAGACGCCGCGCGCCTTGCCGATGTCGGAGAGCACGTCGACGATGCGCCACAGACGATCCTCATCGCGGATCGGCGGCTCCGTCCAGCCGCCGAGCTGGCGCGCCGTTGGGCTGTCGCGATGGTATTTTCCAGAAAGCAGCCCGCCCGCCAGCGGGCTCCAGACCAGCACGCCGAGACCCTGGTCGACCGAGATCGGCAGCAATTCATATTCGGCTTCGCGCGCTTCCAGCGTGTAGTGGATCTGCTGGGTGACGAAACGGGCCTGATGGCGGCTGTCGCTGACCGCAAGCGCCTTCATCACCTGCCAGCCCGAGTAATTGGAGCAGCCGATGTAGCGGATCTTGCCCTGGTTGACCAAGGTGTCGAGCGCCGCGATCGTTTCCTCGACCGGGGTGAGCCCGTCCCATTGATGGACGAAATAGATGTCGATGACATCGGTCTTGAGCCGCTTCAGGCTCTTTTCACATTCGCGGATCAGATGGTGGCGCGACAGGCCTTCGTCATTGGGACCAGTGCCGATGCGCATGCGCGCTTTCGAGGCGATCAGCACGTCGTTCTTGCGCTTGCCGCCAAGCGCCTTGCCGATGATCTCTTCCGACAACCCGTTGGAATAGACGTTTGCCGTGTCGATGAGGTTGATGCCGGCATCGATGCAGGTGTCGATGATGCGGCTGGCCTCTGCGAGATCGGAATTGCCGACGGCGGCGAAGGGACCGGCGCCGCCGAAGGTCATGGTGCCAAGCGTCAATGTCGAGACTTTCAAGCCGGATCGGCCCAGCGTGCGGTATTCCATGTCGGTCCTCGCAATTTTGTTTGAAGAAGCGCCGTGGCGAGCGCCCGAAAGAGGCGAGGGGATTTGTAGGACAATTCCCGCCGCTTGTCGCCCCGCTATCGATACGGGTCGATCACATATCTTCTATACCGATCCTCGCTGCCGGTCGATTGCAATAAAACCGTCATTGCGCCTCTGTATCTCAGTCGGCTCAAGGAACGTCCGTCCGGAGCCGGCGCGGATTCCGAAGCGATGATGGCTGACAGGCAGACGGAGTTGCGCGATGAATGAACTGAAACCGAATTCCGGGGCGAAGGACTGGCTCGAAGCCGAACTCGAGGACACGCTCGACGAGGACTATGAGCTGGAGATTTCCGAACCGGCGCTCTCGCTCGAGATCGCCAAGATCTACAAGAAGTCGCATCCGCCTTCCATCGAGCGGATGACCTATTTCCGCGAGCTGCTCCGGCTGCAGTCCGAGCTGATCAAGCTGCAGTCATGGGTCGCCTACCACAAGAAGAAGCTGGTGGTGGTCTTCGAGGGCCGCGACTCCGCCGGCAAGGGCGGCGTCATCAAGCGCATCACGCAGCGGCTCAATCCGCGCATCGCCCGCGTCGTGGCGTTGCCGGCGCCGACCGAACGCGAGAAATCGCAATGGTATTTCCAGCGCTACGTACCGCATCTGCCCGCCGGCGGCGAGATCGTGCTGTTCGACCGCTCCTGGTACAACCGCTCCGGCGTCGAGCGCGTGATGGGCTTTGCCGATGACAACCAGGTCGAGGAGTTCTTCCACGACGTGCCGGAATTCGAGCGCATGCTGGTCCGTTCCGGCATCACGCTGGTGAAATACTGGTTCTCGATCACCGACGAGGAGCAGCAGATGCGCTTCCTGATGCGCATCCACGATCCGATGAAGCAGTGGAAGCTCTCGCCCATGGACCTGCAGTCGCGTGTGCGCTGGGAGCAATACACCAAGGCCAAGGAAGAAACCTTCGCCCGAACCAACATTCCGGAAGCGCCCTGGTTCATCGTCGAGGGCAACGACAAGAAGCGGGCGCGGCTGAACTGCATCGACCATCTCTTGCAGCAGATGCCGTATGAGGAGGTCCCGCACGAGGAGATCACGCTGCCGGAGCGTGTCTTCAACCCGTCCTACGAGCGCCAGGTCCTGCCGCGCGAGCTTTACGTGCCGGGGAAGTATTGAGGCTGTGGAGCTGTGATCTCCCCCCTTGTGGGGGAGATGCCCGGTAGGGCAGAAGGAACACTGCCTATCGGTAGGTAGCGGCCTGCCGAAACAGCGGAAACAGAACTGCTATGAACTGAAGCGCTGGCGGGACAGCGCCCCCCTCTGGCCTGCCGGCCATCTCCCCCACGAGGGGGGAGATTACGCCAGTCACGCCCGCCCGATCGTCACATGCGTCGCATAGGCGGTCGCCACTTGCTCGGTGCAGCGGTATCCCAGCTTCACCATGTCGAGGCCGGCGAAGAGATTCTCGCCCGAGCCGAGCAGCACTGGCGAGATCGCCAGGTGCATCTCGTCGATCAGCTTCTCCTGCAGATATTGCCGGATGGTCGAAACGCCGCCACCGACGCGCACATCCCTGCCGCCGGCTGCTGCCTTCGACTGTTCGAGCGCCGAGTGGATGCCGTCGGTGACGAAGTAAAAGGTCGTGCCGCCTTCCATCTCGATCGGCGCGCGCTTGTGATGCGTCAGAATAAAGGTCGGCACGTGGTAGGGCGGGTTGGGACCCCACCAGCCTTTCCAGTTATCGTCCGGCCATTCGCCGCGGCTCGGCGCGAACATGTTGCGGCCGAGGATCCAGGCGCCGACATTCTCGAAGCTGCGCACGGCGAAGCCGTCATCGGCATCGGTGGTGCCGCCGTCCTTGCCGAGCACCATCTGGCGAAAGGTGCGGGTGCCGACCATCCATTTGTGCAGATTTTCGCCACCGACACCGAGCGGATGTTCAAGCGTCTGATCGGGACCGGCGCCATAGCCGTCGAGCGATAGGGTGAAAGCGTTGACACGCAGCTTGGACATGATCGTCTCCACAACCAATTGTTCTTTGCAAGCGGTTATGGACTAACTTAACCGATTGCAGATTGCAAACAGTTGTTCTCGGATCGAGCGACTTCTACCACAGGCTGGTGACGTCAACTGACTACGATCGCAAAGGGCTTGTCGCCAGGCACCTAGCCCTTCAGCATCTGCGCTACCACCGGCGCGAAATAGGTCAGCACGCCGTCGCAGCCGGCGCGCTTCAGCGAAAGCAGCGATTCCAGCATCGCCTTCTCGCCATCGATCCAGCCATTGGCGGCGGCTGCCTTGATCATCGAATATTCGCCCGACACCTGATAGGCGAAAGTCGGCATCTGCAGTTCGTCCTTCAGCCGGCGGATGATGTCGAGATAAGGCAGGCCGGGCTTCACCATCAGCATGTCGGCGCCTTCGGCGAGGTCCTGCTCGGCCTCGCGCACCGCCTCATCCGAATTGGCGTGGTCGATGTAGTAGGTCTTCTTGTCGCCCTTGAGCAGGCCGGCGGTGCCGACCGCCTCGCGGTAGGGGCCGTAGAAGGCCGAAGCGAACTTCGTCGCATAGGACATGATCGCCACGTCCTGGAAACCATTAGCGTCGAGCGCGTCGCGGATGGCGCCGATGCGGCCGTCCATCATGTCCGAAGGCGCGATGATGTCGGCCCCGGCCGCGGCCTGGATGACGGCCGCCGCGGCGACCTGCTCCACTGTCTCGTCATTGACGATGATGCCGTCGCGCAGGATGCCGTCATGGCCGTGGCTGGTGAACGGGTCGAGCGCGGCATCGGTGATGATGCCGATCTCCGGCACCGCGTCCTTGATGGCGCGGGTGGCGCGGTTGATGACATTGTCCGGGTCGAGGATGTGCGAGCCGGTCTGGTCGCGCAGCGCAAGCTCGACATTGGGGAAGGTGGCGATGGCCGGAATGCCGAGCTTGGCGGCGCGCTCGGCTTCCTTCACCGCAAGATCGACGCTCAGGCGATAGACGTCGGGCATGGCGGCGATCGGCTCGCGCGTGTTCTTGCCGTCGACCACGAAGATCGGCCAGATCAGGTCGTTCACCGAAAGCTGGTTCTCCTGCACCAGCCGGCGCGACCAGTCGGCCTTGCGCATGCGCCTGAGCCGCCGGCTGCCGGTGATCTCGTCGACGCTGCGCGTGCCGGCAGGCTTTGCGGGGGTGAATTTGTTCATGGCTGAAACTCTCTTTTGCGTCGGCTTTTACCATGCGTCTCCGCCGCTGACCAATGCGACACGATTGTGCCAAGCTAGGTGCAATTTCCTCGCCCCGCAACGCGGGGAGAGGTGTCCGCGAAGCGGACGGAGAGGGCCTTCGGAGGGCGCTCCCCCTCCGTCGCGGCTGCGCCGCGCCACCATTTCATGGGGCGAGGAAATGCTCTCAAGGCTGCCCGTGCCCTGACAAGATCTGCGCCGCGCCCCTTACCGCCACGCGAAAAGCTTCGTCGAAGCTGACGCCGCGCACCTGCCAGCGATAGGTCTTGCCGCGGTCGGCCAGCCGCCAGTCGGCAACCCAGCCGAGGTCCTTGTCGCTCCACACGATGCTGCCGGCGAGTGCCCGGGCTGCTCCCGCTTTTTTCGCGAGCTCATCGAGCCTTGCCATGTCGGCCTCGGAAAGCGCCTCTTCACCCAGGCCGCCAAGCTGCCCTGTCTTTGGAAAGGTGATGCGCATCAGCAACGGAGCGGTGGCGTTAGAAAAGGATTCACGCATCGTCTTGCCCTGGTCCTCGTCCGCCGTCAGCACGAAATGCCGCGAACCCTGCTCGGCGCTCATGAAGACGGCGATCAGCGGCCGCTCGCCGAGCCAGGGCTTGCTGCCGAGCTGCGCCAGAAGCTTGTCGACGACGGCCGGCTTGTAGAGGCAGCTCAGGTCGTGCGGCCTGTCATGCGTGCCTTGCTCGTCATGGACCGGGATGCCTTCGAGCCGGTCGCGGTAGCGAAAGGACTGGACGAAGTCGGCCGCCTTGTCGCGCAGCGCCAGCATCTCCGGCTTCTGCGTCAGCCGCTGGTCGCCCGAGACCTTGACCAGCACCTTGTCCAGGCAATCCTTGAAGCCGATCTGCCGGTTCACGTCTCCGGTTCCGGTGACGATCGTTTGCGATTGATATAACTCACTCGCCGCCGCGGCAGGGTAAGACGTCAGCAGGATAGCGATCAGGCTGATCGTCGCAGCCTCGATGCGTGAAAAACCCGGCATCTCTTGTCGTCCGGTTCGAAATGTCCATTTCCTAGCACCGGGCCCATGCGGCGGCCAAGGCAGATTGCCGGCTAACCGAAGGAGCAAGGCATGACCTTCATCTGGTTCATTTATGCTGCCTGGCTACTGCTGATTGTCTATCTGACCGTTAAGTCGATTGGCGTGAAACGCGATACGGAGCCGCATCTTCTGCAGAGCTTCGGCTTGATGTTTGCCATGATCGTGGCCTTCCTGCTCCCGCACCTGCCATTGTTTGCTTTCGTCAACTTCGCTCCGGTCGGCCCTGTCCTGAGCAGCGTCGGTGTTGTCCTGGCGGTTGCCGGCATGCTTCTGTTGGTCTGGGGGCGGCAAGCTCTCGGCCGCGATTGGAGCCAGACCGTTTCGGTCAAGCAGGAACATGAGCTGGTGACATCGGGCCCTTACCACGTGCTGCGCCACCCCATGTATGCGGGTGGCCTGCTCGCATGCATCGGCTCGGCGATCGTGGTGGGTGGGCCTTTCGTCTTTCTGCTTGTCCTGTTGGGTGCGATCTTCATCTGGCGCGTTGGCGCGGAGGACCGGCTTCTGGCGCGGCAGTTCCCCGACGAGTTCCCTGCCTATGCGCGGCGCACGAACGCCCTTGTTCCATTTGTCTGGTAGCTGGTCGCCGCATGGGATCAACAGTCGGGAGCACTCGACAATTGACGTTCGTCCGGTCGCCGCTTAGCACTTCTCCTCCCGCAGGCGCGGGGGAGGATTCTCTCACGATGGATTTTGGCGGAGGCGACGAGATCCGCTTCGAGCGGCTGGGTAGAGCGGGCGTGGTCACGTTGACGCGGCCGAAGGCGCTCAACGCCGTCACGCACGCCATGGTCAGGGCGCTCGGCAAGGCGCTTGACGCCTGGGAGCAGGACCCGGGCGTCGGCGTCGTCATCGTCAAGGCCGAGGGCAGGGCGTTTTCCGCCGGTGGCGATATCCTGCACATCTATGAGGCCGGCCGCGCCGGCAAGCCGCCCGTCGACTTCTTCGCCGACGAGTACCGGCTCAACGCCCGCATTGCCCGCTTCAAGAAACCTTATGTCGCGCTGATCGACGGCATCGTCATGGGCGGCGGCGTCGGCATCTCCTTCCATGGCTCGCATCGGGTGCTGACCGAGAACGCGCAGTTCGCCATGCCGGAGGTCGGCATCGGCTTCTTCCCCGATGTCGGCGCCAGCCATTTGCTGCCGGACCTTGGCGGCTGTTTCGGCATGTATCTCGGGCTGACGGGAAATCGCATCCGCTATGGCGACGCGCTGTGGTCGGGGCTCGCCACTCACACCATCAAGGCCGAGGACCAGGCTGGCCTGCTCGACGAACTGGCAACGAGTGGGGACGCCAATGCGGAGCTGCGCGATTTCTTCGTGCCCGCCAAACGCGAGACCGAGCGGCAGGACCTCGAGGCGATCGCGCGCCATTTTTCGAAGAGCTCGCTTGCCGGCATCATCGACAGTCTGGAGCGGGCAGGGGCCGAAGACGCTTTTGCCGCAAAGACGCTGGCGACGCTGAAAACCCGCTCGCCGACCAGCCTCAACGTCGCCTGGCGCCAGATCAGCGCTGGATCGACCTTGTCGATGGACGAATGCATGAAGATGGAGTTCCGCATCCTCAACCGCATGCTGGCCGGCCATGATTTCTACGAAGGCATCCGCGCCGCCATCATCGACAAGGGCTCGCAGCCTGAGTGGCGGCCGGCAGGCCTTGATGACGTCAGCGCGGCAGATATCGACGCCTATTTCGCGCCGCTCGGGGACAAGGAACTTACCTTGTGAGCGAGGTCACCTCCAGGCGCGTGGTGCTGCAGCCCTCGACCACCGAGGTCATCTTCGCCTGGTTCCAGCGCGTCATCGCCGGCTACTGCCTTTTGTTCGGCATTCTCTACTGGATTCGCCTGATCGGCATCTATCCGGGCGAGTTGTGGCGCTTCGACCTGATGCCGGTGCATTGGCAGGTGGCGGCGGCGACGCTTGCTGTCTTCTTCCCCTTCGCCGCGGCGGGCCTTTGGATGCTGGCGTCCTGGGGGCCGGTGATCTGGTTCATCTGCGCCGTGACCGAGACGGTGATGTATGCCGGTTTCCCCGATCTCTTCGGCCACCGGATCTTGATCGTCGTCTCGCACGCCTGCGTGGCGCTGCTCTACATCGTCTTCCGCGTGGTCATCTGGCTGCAGAAGCGCCAGCTCAGGCAGTAATGCATGTCGCCCGAAAGTGGGCAGCGGTTTCGGGAGAACGACATGCATCAAAACAAAGCCTGAAGCGCGTCGCCTGAATCCGCTTCAGCGCAACGCGCTTTAGGTTGCCAGGGGGTTCCAGGGGCCTAGATTCGGGGGGTGGCGATTGCCCCAAAACCATTGGCTAAATCTTTAGGTTAATTGTTCTTGCCCGGGTGACCGATCGTTAAGCGTCTTCCGAAACCTCTTACCGGTAAGCTCTTGTTAGCCCTGGCGTTTAAGTCGAATTTTATGAGTATTCGATAGTGTCGCGATCAAGGTGAAAAACAAAAAATCACCAAGGCGACAAACGAGAGGCAAAGACAATGATCAATTCGCGTCCGGCGGCGAAGACCGCAAACGTATCCGACGATCGCCGCGAGGCTATCCGCTCGCTGTACATGGAATCGCTGCAGCTGGTGGAGCGCCTGCACCGCCGTCTGCTTGACGTGATCAAGGACGAGTTCGACCGCAACGGCCGCTCCGACATCAACGCCATCCAGGCGCTGCTGCTCTTCAACATCGGCAATTCGGAGCTGACCGCCGGTGAGCTGCGCTCGCGTGGCTACTATCTCGGCTCGAACGTCTCCTACAATCTGAAGAAGCTGGTCGATCTCGGCTTCATCAACCACCAGCGCTCGCGCATCGACCGCCGTTCGGTTCGCGTCTCGCTGACGCCGAAGGGCAACGAGGTGGCCGACGTCGTCGCCGGCCTCTACGAGCGCCATGTCGGCTCGATCGAGGCGGTCGGCGGCATCAATACCGACGAGTTCAAGCAGATGAACCGCGCGCTGCAGCGCCTGGACCGCTTCTGGAACGACACCATCGCTTACCGGATGTAAGGGCCAAGGAAATTGGGGCGGGAAAGCCGCGCCGAAGAAGCGTGACCTCGGGGGAAAGAATATGGGGCCGGTGCCGAAGCGCGCCGGTCCTTCTCTTTTTGGCGAAGGGCCGGCATCTGCGGGAGTCGGCCGTCGCGCCGCGCAAATTGAAGCTCGGCTCCCGAATGGGAAGGCGCAGACCTCGCAAGGGCGCGCTGATGTATTGCGATGCAAAAAAGCATCGCCCCCATTTCTTTCACCTCGCCGCCACAAGCAAATCGCGGGCCAAGGCCACGTTGCCGCCATAATCGCGGTGGATGCGAATTGTGGGTGATGCTGCGGGCCTATGCCCTGCGCTCCTTGGAACCTGCGTGGCGGCAGCGCGTTTCTGGCGGCCGAATGGTGCGGGTCGTGGTTGGCGAATTGTTAAGTTTGCCGCCCCTAGAGTGCGGACAAGCCGCCGGCAAGCGATTGAGCGAGAGCGATTAAGCAAAGAATGTCTGCCATGAGAACCAGCCGCCGTTTCTTCCTTACCGGAGCCTCCGCGCTCGCCGCCGCCGTGGTTGCGGGTCATGCCAGCGCGCAGGACGTGGTCGGGGACATCCTGAAATCCTCGACGCGCGGCAATTGGGACGACCAGTTCGACGCCCGTGGCAACAACACCAACAAGGTCGCCTCGACGCTGCCGATTTTCAGCCAGCAGACGGTGGCCTTCACCGAGCAGGCGGTGGCGCAGTACCAGAACATCGTCTCCCAGGGCGGCTGGGAACAGGTTCCGGCGACCAAGAAATTGCAGCTCGGCGACGACGATCCGGATGTCGTTCCGCTGCGCAAGCGCCTGATGATCTCGGGCGACCTGCCGCAGAGCGCAGGCATTTCGACGGCCTTCGATTCCTATGTCGACTCGGCGGTCAAGCGCTTCCAGCTCCGCCACGGCCTGCCGGCCGACGGCGCCATGGGCAAATACACCTATGCCGCGATGAACGTGTCGGCACAGGTCCGGCTCGGCCAGTTGCAGACCAACCTGCAGCGTCTGAAGGAAAAGGCCGGCACGCTGGGCAGCCGTTACGTCCTGGTCGACATTCCGGGCGCCCAGGTCGAAGCGGTCGAGAACGACCGCGTCGTGCTGCGCCACACGGCGATCGTCGGCAAGATCGACCGCCAGACGCCGATCGTCAATTCGAAGATCAACGAGATCATCGTCAATCCCTACTGGAACGCGCCGGTCTCGATCGTGCGCAAGGACATCATTCCGCTGATGCGGAAGGACCCGAACTACCTTAAGGAGAGCCACATCCGGCTGTTCGCGCCGGACGGCAGCGAAGTCGATCCGATGAACGTCGACTGGTCGACGGACGATGCCGCGAAATACCGTTTCCGCCAGGATCCGGGCAGCAACAACGCCATGGCCTCGGTCAAGATCAACTTCCCGAGCCCGGACGGCGTCTACATGCACGACACGCCGCAGCAGAGCCTGTTCGGCAAGCTGATGCGCTTCGATTCTTCCGGCTGCGTGCGCGTCCAGAACGTGCGCGACCTCGTCACCTGGATCCTGCGCGACACGCCCGGCTGGGACCGCCAGCATTTCGAAGCGGCCATCAAGACCGGCGAGAACACGCCGATCCAGGTCGTCAACCCGGTGCCGGTCCACTTCCTCTATCTGTCGGCATGGTCGACGGCCCCGGGCGTCGTGCAGTTCCGCGACGACATCTACGCGCTTGACGGCGCCAGCGAGCTGCAGATCAGCTCCGCGCAGTAAGCATCTGATATCTTGGACAAAAAGGCCGCTCCTGGAGCGGCCTTTTTGTTGGCGATGCAATGTGCGCACAGAGCAATTCCGGGAAAAGTGCATAGCGGTTTTCCGTCCGGAATTGCGTAAGAACAAAGTGGGTCGGCGGTCCAGCAAACCCTGAACTGCCCGGGCGGAACGGGCGCACCGCATGATACGCCGGCGTGACGTCCACCGGCTGGACGGCACGCGTTCAATTGCGCATGGTCCGCCAGAGAGTCGGAATCGCGCCATGGACGTCGCCGTCTTTATCCTCGTCGTGCTCGCCTTCGTGACGCTGTCCGGCGCGCTGGTGCGGCTGGTGCGCGTGCCGCTGCCGGTTCTGCAGATCGCGATCGGCGCCGCCCTTGCCTGGCCTGCAGGAGGCTTTCACATCGAAGTGGATCCCGAGCTGTTCCTGCTGGTGTTCATTCCGCCGCTTCTGTTTGGCGACGCCTTCTCGGCGCCGAAGCGTGAGCTGATGGCGCTGCGCGGTCCGATCCTCGCCCTCGCCATCGGACTGGTCTTCTTCACCATCGTCGGCTCTGGCTACACCTTGCACTGGCTGGTGCCGAGCATTCCGCTGGTGGTGGCCTTCGCTCTGGCCGCCGTGCTGTCGCCGACCGACGCGGTCGCCGTTTCCTCGATCGTCGACCGCAATCTCGTCCCGGCGCGGCTTATGCACATATTGGAAGGCGAGTCGCTGCTCAACGACGCCTCCGGCCTGGTGATGTTCCGTTTCGCCGTGGCGGCGGCGCTGACCGGCAGCTTTTCGTTCGCTGGGGCATCCCTGAGCTTCGTCTTTGCCGTGGCGGTCGGCATCCTTGCGGGCGTGGCGGCGCTGTTCATCGCCGCGAGGTCTTTGCAGATCCTTGGCCGCATCACCAGCACACCGGCCGAAGCGCAGGTGCTGGTCATGGTCCTGCTGCCCTTTGTCGCCTATCTGATCGCCGAGCATTTCGGCGCCTCGGGCGTTCTGGCGGCGGTCACCGCCGGCCTGCTGACCGGATATTCCGGCATCGTCCGCCACATGGCGGTCTCGGCGCGCATCCAGACCATCTCGCTCTGGTCGATGCTGATCTTCATGTTCAACGGCTCGCTATTCATCCTGCTTGGCCTGCAACTGCCCGACATCATCCGTAAGGTGCCGCCGGAACTGACCACCCGGCACTGGTTGTTCGAGCCGGCATTGACCGTGCTGATCCTGACGCTCTGCCTGATCGGCTTGCGCTTCGTCTGGATCTGGATCGGCGATATCGGCGCAGTGCTTGCCGCGCGGCTCGGCAAGCGCAAGGCCGAGCCCTTTGGTTTTCGTGTCAGGCTCGCCGGTTCGATCGCCGGCGTGCGCGGCGCCATCACGCTGGCCGGTATTCTGTCCCTGCCGCTTGCCCTGCAGGACGGCTCGCCCTTTCCGGCGCGCGACCTCGTGATTTTCCTCGCCGCCGGCGTCATCATCTGCTCGCTGGCGATTGCCAGCCTTGCTTTGCCGGCGGTCGCGCGCGGTCTCGTCGAGCCCGGCGAGCATCCGGGAGCGGGCGAAGAGCGCCGGGCCCGGGTCGGCGCCGCCAACGCGGCCATCGCCCGGATCGAAGGGCTTGCCAGCGACGGCAATGAAGGAGAGGCGGCGCAGATGAAGCTCGCCATCGCCGAGAGCGTCGCGTCCATCTACCGGCGCCGCATCTCGCTCTCCGATGGCGCCGAGGAAGCGCGCGCCGAGGCTCGCGAATCCGGGCGGATCGAGCTCGGCTTCAGGCTGGCGGGCATCGAGGCCGAGCGCGCCGAACTGCAGGCCATGCTTCGCCGCGGCGACATCAACGACCATACGGCGCGCAAGCTGTTCACCGAGATCACCTTCTCCGAAGCGATCCTCAAGGGGCGCGAGCCGCAGGATTAGAACCGGATGCGCTGTCTTGGCGCAAACCGGCCAGCAAATTTCGCGCCGCAAACGTGGCGGCCCGAAAACAACTGTGTTAATGCGCGGCGACCTCGCAGACCTCCGGCCCCAAGGGAAAGCAAGCCATGTCAAATGCAGCGGCAGCCTCCAGCAAATTCGAATCCTTCTTCGAGACCACGCTTGCCGACGCCGATCCGGAAATCTTCGGCGCCATCCGTAACGAGCTCGGTCGCCAACGCCATGAGATCGAGCTGATCGCGTCGGAAAACATCGTGTCGCGCGCTGTGCTCGAAGCGCAGGGCTCGATCATGACCAACAAATATGCCGAGGGCTATCCGGGCAAGCGCTACTATGGCGGCTGCCAGTTCGTCGACGTGGCCGAGGAACTGGCCATCGAGCGCGCGAAAAAGCTGTTCGGCTGCAACTTCGCCAACGTCCAGCCGAATTCGGGCAGCCAGATGAACCAGGCGGTGTTCCTGGCGCTGCTGCAGCCCGGCGACACCTTTATGGGCCTCGACTTGAATTCGGGCGGCCATCTCACGCACGGCTCGCCGGTCAACATGAGCGGCAAGTGGTTCAAGGTCGTCTCCTACGGCGTGCGCAAGGACGATCACCTGCTCGACATGGATGCGATCGAGAAGACCGCGCAGGAGACCAAGCCGAAGCTGATCCTGGCGGGCGGCACCGCCTATTCGCGCATCTGGGACTGGAAGCGTTTCCGCGAGATCGCCGATTCGATCGGCGCCTATCTGATGGTCGATATGGCGCATATCGCGGGCCTCGTCGCCGGCGGCATGCATCCGTCGCCGCTGCCCCACGCCCATGTCGTGACCACGACCACGCACAAGTCGCTGCGCGGCCCGCGCGGCGGCATGATCCTGTGCAATGACGAGGAGATCGCCAAGAAGATGAATTCGGCGGTGTTTCCGGGCCTGCAGGGCGGACCGCTGATGCATGTCATCGCCGCCAAGGCGGTGGCGCTCGGCGAGGCGCTGAAGCCGAGCTTCAAGGCCTATGCCGAAAGCATCGTTGCCAACGCCAAGGCGCTGGCCTCCAGCCTGCAGGAGACCGGCCTCGATATCGTCTCGGGCGGCACCGACAACCATTTGATGCTGGTCGACCTTCGTCCGAAGAACGCCACCGGCAAGCGCGCGGAGGCAGCCCTCGGCCGCGCCAACATCACGTGCAACAAGAACGGCATCCCGTTCGATCCGGAAAAGCCGTTTGTCACCTCGGGCGTGCGTCTTGGCACGCCTGCCGGCACCACGCGAGGCTTCGGCCAGGCCGAGTTCCGCGAGATCGGCAAGCTGATCGCCGAGGTGCTGGACGGACTGAAGGTGGCGAATTCCGACGAAGGCAATGCGGCGGTCGAGGCTGCGGTGAAGGCCAAGGTCACGGCGCTGACCGACCGCTTCCCGCTTTATCCTTACCTCGGTTGATCCTTCGGCCGCTCGCCCGCTCTCGGTTGACCGGCCGCTGCGCGTCATCTTTTATCCTTGCGCTTCGCGCCGCTCCTTGATCGAGCGGCGCGGCTTACCGGAGACTTGATGATGCGCACTTCCCGTTTTGCCGCCTTGGCCCTGTTTGGCTCGCTGACCGCTTCCGGCGCGGCCGCCCAGGAACAGACGAACGCCGACATGCCGGCCACCAATACCTTCGGCAAGTGGACCACCATCATCGATACGCTCGATACCGGGCAGGACGCGCACAAGACCTGCGCGGCCTCGACGGCTTTCCTCGACGGCGCCGGCAATGCGGGGTCCCTGACGCTGTCGATTTCGACCGGCGACGCGCTGCCGCCGGATGCGTATCCGGCCATCATGTTCATCATTGACAACAACACCCTGCCGACCGGCAACAAGATCGCGGCGACCTTCGGCGACCCCGGCGTGAAGGTCGCCGCCACCGTGACCTCCAACGCGGCAGCGGGCGGTCGTCCCAGCTGGATGGTGGACGACCAGGACAAGACCAGCCTTGCCGTGCTGCGCGCCATGCGCAAAGTCACCTCGCTCGATGTGGTCTTCGGCAAGCAGGCGGTGGCCTCCATTCCGATGGACGGCTTCACCAAGGCCTATCGCAATCTCGGCACGTCCTGCGGCTTCTCGACCAAGGACGTCGCGCCCTGACGCGTGCGGCCGGCCGGGCAGGGCGCTGGCAATCTTGCTCGCGCCTCGCTATCTCTGAGGCATAAAAGGCTCTAAGCCCGTAGCCCGTAGAATCGCGAACCCAAGGCTCTCCATGCGCTGTCCCTATTGTCAGTCCGAAGATACGCAGGTGAAGGATTCGCGTCCCGCCGAGGACGGCGCGGCGATCCGCAGGCGGCGGGTGTGCCCCGATTGCGGCGGCCGCTTCACGACCTTCGAGCGTGTCCAGCTGCGCGACCTCGTCGTCATCAAGAAGTCCGGCCGCAAGGTGCCTTTCGACCGCGACAAGCTGCTGCGCTCCGTCGAGATCGCCGTGCGCAAGCGCAATGTCGACCCCGAGCGCATCGACCGTGCCGTCACCGGCATCGTGCGCCAGCTCGAAAGCTCGGGCGAGACCGAGATTGCTTCGGGCGAGGTCGGCCGGCTGGTCATGGAGGCCCTGAAATCGCTGGATGACGTCGCCTATGTCCGCTTCGCCTCGGTCTATCGCAATTTCCGCGAGGCCAGGGATTTTCATGAGCTGCTGGGCGAACTGAAGGGCGACGAGGAAAAGAGCGAAGAGGACGCCGGCTGATCATGGCGGGACCGCGACTGGACGAGGCCGCGCAGGCGGCGCTTGATCGCCGTTTCATGGCCGCGGCCATCAGGCTGTCGCGCCGCAATGCCGGCCGCACCTCGACCAACCCTTCCGTCGGTACCATCATCGTGCGCGACGACGGCGCCGGCCCGATGATCGTCGGCACCGGCGTGACGGCAGTCGGCGGCCGCCCGCATGCCGAGACCGAGGCGCTGGCCGAGGCCGGCGAGTTGGCCCGTGGCGCCAGCGCCTATGTCACGCTGGAGCCTTGCGCCCATCACGGCCGCACGCCGCCTTGCGCCAACGCGCTGGTCAATGCCGGCATCGCGCGCGTTGTCGGTGCGGCGAGCGATCCCGACCCGCGCGTCTCCGGCAAGGGCTACGCCATCCTGCGCGCCGCCGGTGTCGAGGTGGTGGAGAAGGTGCTGGCCACCGAGGCCGCCGAGCAGATGGCCGGCTATCTGACTCGCTCTCTGAAGAAGCGTCCGGAAGTCACTCTGAAACTTGCGCTTTCAAGCGATGGCAAGATCGGCCGCAAAGGCGCCGGCCAAGTCGCCATCACCGGCGAGATCGCGCGGCGCGACGTCTATCTGATGCGCGCCGAGGCCGACGCCATCCTGGTCGGCATCGGCACCGCGATCGAGGACGACCCGGCGCTGACCGTGCGCCTGCCGGGACTGGAGAACCGCTCGCCGGCCCGCATCATCCTCGATCGGCAGATCCGGTTGTCGGAGACATCCAAGCTGGTGTCCGGCGTCGACCGCGTGCCGCTCTATGTCGCCGCGTGCCTGGAGGCCGATCCGCATCGGCGGGCGGCGCTCGAGCGCGCCGGCGTGCGCTTTATCGGCACCGAAACCCATGACGGCGTCGTCGCCTTGCCGGAATTGCTCGAAGACCTTGCCGCGCTCGGTATGGCGAGCGTTTTGGTCGAAGGCGGCGCCAAGGTGGCTGAGGCCTTCCTCAAGGAAGACCTCGTTGACCGCATCGTCCTGTTCCAGGGCCCGGACGCCATCGGCGAAGACGGTATTATATCGCCCATCGACGCCGACCATATCCCGGCTGGATTTCGCAAACTGCGCGAAATGCGGTTTGGCGAAGACAATTATGCTGAGTGGGTGAGAGATCTCTGATGTTTACGGGAATTGTCACGGATGTGGGCACCGTCGCCTCTGTAAAGTCTCTTAGCGAGGGCGCCGGCCTGCGCATCGATACCGCTTACGATCCCGAGACCATTGCGATCGGCGCTTCGATTTCCTGTGGCGGCGTCTGCCTTACCGTCACGGCGTTGCCCGAGCATGGCTCCAATGCGCGCTGGTTCGAGGTCGAGGCTTGGGAGGAGGCGCTCAGGCTGACCACCGCATCGAGCTGGAAATCCGGCACCAGGATCAACCTGGAACGCGCGCTGAAGATCGGCGACGAGCTCGGCGGCCACATCGTCTCCGGCCATGTCGACGGCACCGCCGAAATCGTCGAGCGTAGGGAGGAGGGCGATGCCGTGCGCTTCACGCTGGAAGCGCCGCGCCATCTGGCGAAGTTCATCGCGCCGAAAGGTTCGGTGGCCCTCGACGGCACCTCGCTCACCGTCAACAAGGTCGAAGGCACCCGCTTCGACGTGCTGCTCATCCATCACTCGCTGAGCGTCACCACCTGGGGCGAGCGCCAGGCAGGCGACCGCGTCAACCTCGAGATCGACACCATGGCCCGCTACGCCGCGCGCCTGGCGGAGGCCGCGAAAGAGGGGCTCTAGAGCGGATACCTCGCAGGCCAGCGCGGCGAACTGACATACCTCGGCCAATCTTCCGCTTGCGATCAACCCGGCTTCGGCCTAAGTCACCGGCAACCCCCCGGAGACTTTTATGGCTGGCACATCCCAACACGGCAAAGCGTTCACTCGCCCGAAGGCGAAGGCGCATCTGCTCATTGTCGAAGCGCGCTTTCACGACGATCTCGCCGACGCTCTGCTCGAAGGCGCGACAGGCGCGCTCGACGAGGCCGGCGCCACCTATGACGTGGTGACGGTTCCCGGCTCGCTCGAAATACCGGCCGTCATCACCTTCGCGCTCGATGGCGCGGCTGAAGGTGGCACGCATTACGACGGCTTCGTCGCGCTCGGCACCGTCGTCCGCGGCGATACCTACCACTTCGACATCGTCGCCAATGAATCGAGCCGCGCGCTGATGGACCTTTCGGTGCAGGAGGCGATTGCGATCGGCAACGGCATCCTGACCACCGAGAACGACGCGCAGGCATGGACACGCGCGCGAAAGACGGAAGGCGACAAGGGCGGCTTCGCCGCGCGTGCGGCGCTGACCATGATCGCGCTCAAAGAGAAATTCGGAGCTCAATCGTGACCGAGCCCGGCTCGACCGGAGGGGTGCGCCACGCCAACAAGCGCGGCGCCGCCCGTCTTGCCGCCGTCCAGGCGCTCTATCAGATGGATGTGGCCGGTAGCGGCGTCTTCGAGATCACCGCCGAATACGAGGCCTTCCGCCTCGGCAAGGAAGTCGACGGCGCGCTCTATCGCGAAGCCGACGCGCAATGGTTCCGCGCCATCCTGACCGGCGTCGTCGAGAACCAGAAGACTATCGATCCCGTCATCCGCCAGGCGCTGACCGAGGACTGGCCGCTGTCGCGGCTGGATTCGACGCTGCGCGCCATCCTGCGCGCCGGCGTCTATGAACTGATGAAGCGCGAGGACGTGCCGGTGGCAGTCATCGTCTCCGAATATGTCGACATCGCAAAAGCCTTTTACGAGGAAGACGAGCCGAAGCTGGTCAACGCCGTTCTCGATCGCGTCTCGCGCCGGGTTCGCGGCGAGGGGCGTGGCAAGGACGCTTCGTGACAGCTGCAACAGCCGCGATCGCCGAGGCCGGCAGGGAAGGGCGCCGCACGGCGGTGCTGCTGGCCGCCGCGCAGGCGATCGTCGGTTCGGCCGCTCCGATCGCCATTTCGCTCGGCGCGCTGGCCGGTCAATACCTGCTCGGTCCCGACAAGTCGCTCGCGACGGCGCCGATCACCGGATTCAATCTCGGCGTGGCGCTCGGCGCCTTGCCGGCCGCGGCCATCATCCGCAGTCTCGGCCATCGCGGCGGCTTCATGACCGGCACCGTGGTCACCGCGCTCGGAGGTCTGATCGCGACCCTTGCGCTCTTCCAGGCGAGCTTCTGGCTGTTCGCCTTCGGCCTCTGCGTCATCGGCGTCGGCGGCGCCTTCGTCCAGCAGTTCCGCTTCGCCGCCGCCGACAACGCGCCACCGGAGTTCAAGGCGCGCGCCATCTCCTTCGTGCTGGCGGGCGGCATCATCACCGCCATCCTCGGGCCGCAAATCGTCATTTACACCCGCGAATTGCTGGCCCCGGTCATGTTCGCGGGATCCTTCGCCTCGATCCTGCCCCTGGCGGCGGTTGGCACGCTCATCCTGTCGTTCCTGCGTGTGTCTTCAAGGGCCAACACCGGCGCTGAAACCGCCGCAAGCGATGCCCGGCCACTGGCCGAAATCGTCACCCAGTCGCGCTTCGTCGCCGCACTTTTCTGCACCGTCGGCAGCTACGCGCTGATGAGCTTCGTCATGACCGGCGCGCCGCTCGCCATGGTCGGCTGCGGCCTGTCGGAGGACAATGCCACGCTCGGCATTTCCTGGCACGTCATGGCGATGTTTGGACCAAGCTTCTTCACCGGCTCGCTGATCCATCGCTTCGGCGCCGAGCGCATCGTCGCCATCGGCCTTGTCTTGCTGATCGGCTGCGCCGCCGTGGCGCTTTCCGGACTGGCGCTGTGGCAGTTCTGGACCGCGCTAATCCTGCTCGGGCTCGGCTGGAATTTCGGCTTCATCGGCGCCACCGCGATGGTTGCCGCCAGCTACCGGCCGTCCGAGAAGAGCAAGGTCCAGGGTTTCCACGACTTCGTCCTGTTCGGCTCCGTCGCATTCTCCTCACTGATGTCGGGCGCGATCTACAATGCCTGGGGCTGGACCATGTTGAACTGGATCGTCTTTCCGGTCGTCGCGCTGTGTTTTGTGGCACTCGGCACGTTGAAGTTCGTGGGCGCTCCCAAATTTTGAAGAGGCGCCCGACCAGCTCTTCCGGTCACTTGAACAACCTGCCTGAAAACGAGGCCGGCGTCATGCATCCGGCGGGAGCACCTGCAGGACCCGCGCGATGAACATGTGGAACTCGTCCATGTAGTTGCGCAGGAACGTCTCGGTCGATTCCACCGTCACCTCGCCATCGTCGGTGATCAATCCCGGAGTGAACTGAATGTAGGCTTCGGGCGAGTTCATCTGGGGCGCGTTGCAGAAGCTCAAGACGCTGCGCAGGCTCTGCTGGGCGACGGCGGTCGCGATCGCACCCGGCGACGTTCCGATGACGGCAGTCGGTTTGCGGGCAAAAGAGTTCTTGCCGTAGGGGCGGCTGGCCCAGTCGATCGCATTCTTCAGGCCGCCGGGGATGGATCGGTTGTACTCCGGCGTGACGAAAAGCACCGCCTGGACGGACGCGATGGCTTTCTTGAACTCCAGGGCGACGGGCGGGAAAGCTGCGTCATAGTCGTAGCTGTAGAGCGGCAGGTCCTTGAAAGAGATTTCCGTCATCTCAAGTTCCGGCGGCGCCAGTTTGACGAGAGCCTTCGCAAGCTTGCGGTTGATGGAGCCCTTGGCAAGGCTGCCGATGAGGTAGCCGACTTTATGCTTGGCCATGACATACTCCTGTGTTGGCCGCCGACCCGCCTCTACCAAATATTCCCCAGAATAGGGCAGGCCGCCAGTCGGCCTTAGGTCGGCATTGCGCCGTGTCGGGTGGAACAGCGCTTTTGTCGGACCGAACAAAATTATTGCGCCTCTCTCCCTAGTTATGAAACCGTATGCCCCGACTGGCCGTTATAGCCGTGCTCATATGCAGCCACCTATCAATCGGTTCATAGCAAGGGATTTCACAATGTTTTCAATCGGAAAGCTCGCCGTAGCAGCCATCGCGCTCGGCCTTGCCACTGCCTCGGCCAGCGCCCAGGTGGTTGTCTCCTCGAAGATCGATACCGAAGGTGGCGTGCTGGGCAACATCATCCAGCTCGTGCTCAACGCCAACAACATCAAGACCACCGACCGGATCCAGCTCGGCGCGACACCCGTGGTGCGCAAGGCGATCACCGCCGGCGAGATCGACATCTATCCCGAATATACCGGCAACGCCGCCTTCTTCTTCCAGAAAGCCGACGATCCGGTCTGGAAGGATGCCGCCAAGGCCTATGAAACCGCCAAGAAGCTCGACTACGACGCCAACAAGATCGTCTGGCTGTCCCCGTCGCCGGCCAACAACACCTGGGCGATTGCGCTGCGCAAGGAAGTGGCCGATGAGAACAAGCTCGTCACCCTGACGGACTTCGGCAAATACGTCGCGGGCGGCGGCAAGGTGGTGCTCGCCGCTTCCGCCGAGTTCGTCAATTCGGCAGCGGCGCTTCCGGCTTTCCAGACGACCTATGGCTTCAAGCTGAAGCCCGACCAGTTGATCACGCTCTCCGGCGGCGACACCGCGGCGACCATCGCGGCCGCCGCCAACCAGACCAACGGCGCCAACGCCGCCATGGTTTACGGCACCGATGGCGGCATCCAGCCATCCGGCCTTGTCGTTCTCCAGGACGACAAGAATGTGCAGCCGGTCTACCAGCCGGCACCGATCATCCGCGAGAAGGTACTGAAGGAACATCCCGAGATCGAGACGCTGCTGAAGCCGGTCTTCGCCAAGCTCGACCTCGTCACGCTGCAGCAGCTCAACGGCCGCGTGCAATTGGGCGGCGAGCCTGCGAAGGCGGTGGCCGAGGATTTCCTCAAGAAGAACGGCTTCCTGAAGTAAGCTGGGTTCGGCACGCCGTGTTCGCGGCGCGCCGGCTCGATTGGGGACGATCGTGACCATCCGCTTCGACAAGCTCGGCGTCGTGATCGCCGCGATCGTCGCCTATGCCGCCTTGGCGGCACCCTTTGCCACGTTCCGTGCCAATCGCATCGTGCCGGGGCAGGCGCGCTCGATCCTTGAAGCGCTGCCGCCCGCGCTTGGCATGCTGTTGCTGGCGATAGTCATCGCGGCCGCCATCGTCGCCCTGCTCAGGACGCCGCTTGTGCTCAGGCTGGCGGCCAGCGTCGTCGCGCTGATTGCGCTTACGATCCTGCTCGGCGTCGCCGGCACTTTCCTGACGCCCGACGGCAACACCTTCGCCCGTGTCGCGCCGGCCTCCGGTTTCTGGCTGCTCGTCTTCGCCTTCACCCTGCTTCTGGCCGATGTGCTGACTAGGCTGAACCTGTCGCCCTTGGCGCGCATCGGCGTTCTTGCCATCGCCACGCTCGCCATCGGCGCGCTGCTTGTGTCGGGGCTTTGGGACGGTCTTTCCATCCTCAAGGAATATGCCAGCCGCGCCGATAGTTTCTGGGCCGAAGCTTCCAAGCACGTCACGCTGGCGCTTGGCTCGCTGGCTGGCGCGGTGATCGTCGGCATACCGCTTGGCATCCTTTGCCATCGCGTCGAGAAGCTTAGTGCAGGGGTGCTGAATGTGCTCAACATCATCCAGACCATTCCCTCGATCGCGCTCTTCGGCCTTTTGATCGCGCCGCTTGGCTGGGTCGCCCTGCATGTGCCGGGTGCCGCCGCGATCGGCATCAGGGGCATCGGCACCGCGCCCGCCTTTGTGGCGCTCTTCCTCTATTCGCTGCTGCCGGTGGTGGCCAACACCGTGGTCGGGCTGGCTGGTGTACCCCGCGCGGCCAACGATGCCGCGCGCGGCATGGGCATGACCGACCGCCAGCGTCTGCTCGACGTCGAGTTCCCGCTCGCCTTTCCGGTGATCCTGACCGGCATCCGCATCGTGCTGGTGCAGAATATCGGGCTTGCCACAATTGCCGCGCTGATCGGCGGCGGCGGCTTCGGCGTGTTCGTCTTCCAGGGTGTCGGCCAGACGGCGATGGATCTGGTGCTGCTCGGCGCGCTGCCCACCGTGGCGCTGGCCTTCGCGGCGGCGATCATCCTCGACGCGGTCATCGAGATGACCGCCACCAAGCGCAGGGTTGAAACGGCATGATCGAGATCGAAGGCATCACCAAGCGCTATGACGAAACGACGGTGGTCGATAATGTTTCGATGGTCATCGAGCCCCGAACCATTGCCACCATCGTCGGCACGTCGGGGTCGGGCAAGACGACGCTGCTCAGGATGATCAACCGGCTGGTCGAGCCGACCTCCGGCGTCATCAAGCTCGACGGCGCCGACAACCGCTCGGTGCCCGGCTATCAGCTGCGCCGCAGCATCGGCTACGCCATCCAGGGACACGGCCTGTTTCCACACCGCACGGTGGCGCAGAACATCGCCACCGTGCCGCTGCTGCTCGGTTGGGACCGAGACCGCATCAAGGCGCGCGTCGACGAGTTGATGACGCTGTACCAGCTCGACCCGCAGGCCTATGGCCCGCGCTATCCACATGAGCTCTCCGGCGGCCAGCAGCAGCGCGTCGGCGTTGCCCGTGCGCTCGCCGCGGAACCCAATGTGCTTTTGATGGACGAGCCCTTCGGCGCGCTCGACCCGATCATACGCACCAAGGCGCAGGAGGATCTGCTGGCGATCCAGAAGCGCTTCGGCACCACCATCATCCTCGTCACCCACGACATGGAAGAGGCGGTGCATCTGGGTGACAAGATCGCTGTCATGGACGCCGGCAAGGTGCTGCAATACGCCAAACCGGCGGAGATCCTGGCGAGGCCGGCAAATGGCTTCGTCGAGACCCTGGTTGGCGCCAGCGAGCGGCCGTTCCGGCTGCTGTCGCTCGGCCGCGCGCGCGATGCCGTGGAGGCCGGCGGCGCAGAGGGCGACGCAATCCCCGGTGACGCCAGCCAGCGCGACGCATTGGCCGAGCTTCTGTGGACAGGTCGCCCGGCGCTGCCGGTGAAGGACGTCGACGGCAAGCTCCTTGGCCGCGTCACAGTCGAAGGCCTGGTGAAGCGCGCGGCGAGGCCACAATGAAAGCCTGGCTGCCCGCGCTGCTGAGGCTGGCCGTTCTGGTGCTGCTGGTGGTCTTCATCGCCAGCCCGAACTGGTTCGAGCCACTGCTGAAGCCCCTGACCGAGAATGGCGCGCCGGCGATCTACAACCAGGGCAGCCTGCTGACGCTGACCCTGCAGCATCTGCGGACCGTGCTGGTCGCGACGGTGGCGGCGACGATCGTCGCAGTGGCTTTAGCTATCCTGGTCACCAGGCCGGCAGGCGCCGAGTTTCTGCCCCTGTCGCGCAGCCTGGTCAATATCGGCCAGACCTTCCCGCCGGTTGCCGTGCTGGCGCTTGCCGTGCCGGCCGTCGGCTTCGGCGAGAAGCCGACGCTGATCGCGCTCTTCCTCTACGGCCTGCTGCCGATCTTCGAGAACGCGCTGACGGCGCTCACCACGCTGCCAGGCAACGTCATGGAAGCAGCGCGCGGCGCCGGCATGACCGGCTGGCAAAGGCTGGTGAAGGTCGAGCTGCCGCTGAGCGCCCCGGTGATCCTCGGCGGCATCCGGCTTTCCGTGGTCATCAGCCTCGCCACCGCCACCATCGGCTCGACGGTTGCCGCCAAGACGCTGGGCGAGGTGATCATCGCTGGCCTTATCTCGAATAATCTTGCCTTCGTTCTGCAGGGTGGCCTGATTGTCGCCGCGCTTGCTGTGCTGATCTATGACGGGTTGTCAGCGATCGAGCGCTACGCCGCACGCCGCATGGGGCGGGAAGCGGAGTAGCCGCACGGTTCTGCGTCAAACCGAGCGGGCGGGGTGGTCCAGCGTCAGTTCGAGCTTCACGCCGGCTCCGCTGGCAATCCAGCGGCGACGGATGATGGCGAAGTCATGCCTGGCGCCGGCATCTTCCAGTGAAACAAGATCACCCACCGTGCAATCGCTATAGAGACGAAGCGCTCCCAAGGCCCCAGCGATCGAATGCTTGCCGGCATAATGGCTTGCTGCCGATGTGAGCGTGATCATGACCGGCCCACCAGTTGCGCGATCTTCGGGACTCGGCGATTGATCTTGCCGATGCCCCGACCTTTCAGCAGGAGTTCTTGCCATGACCTTGCGTCTCTCCAAGATCGTCATGTGTCTATGTCTTGCGGCGTTCGCCTTCCTGGTCGCCTTCGGCAACATCACCGATTACGGCTCAAACTTCGCCTTTGTCCAGCATGTGCTGAGCATGGACACGACCTTTCCGGGCAACGCCCTGATGTATCGCTCGATCACCAACCCGGCGCTGTGGACAGCCGGCTACTGGCTGATCATCCTCGGCGAGGCATTGACCTGCCTGCTCTACCTCGCCGCCGCCTGGGCGCTGTGGCAGGCGCGCAAGGCCAGTGGGCAGGACTTCAACGATGCCAAGAAATTCGCCGTCATCGCCGCCACCATGGGCTTCCTGATCTGGTATCTCGGCTTCATGGTGGTAGGCGGCGAGTGGTTCGCCATGTGGCAGTCGAGCATATGGAACGGCCAGCAAAAGGCGTTCATGTTCTACATGACCATGCTCACCGTGCTGATCTTCGTCATCCAGCCGGATGGCGATTTGCGCGAGCGCTGATTTACGCGGCGCCATTTCAATCGATCTAAAAGGACGGTGGCGCCCGCCGGTGAGTCGCTGCCTTTTTCTTTTGGGCGAAAGCCGGGCAAAAACCGAACAATATCTTGACGTTCCAAGCCTTGTTTCGCATACACCCCAGCCAAGGGGTGGATTCCGTGCGCGGCATGCATCTCCGTTCCAACGGCCCAGGGAGGGGTTCTTTTGGGCCAACAATCGAGGAAAATCCGGCAATGACCATCATTACCGCCGTCATCGCCTGCGGCTTGCTTTCAGTCCTTTACGCCATCTGGGCGACACGTTCGGTCCTTGCGTCCGATCAGGGCAACCAGCGCATGCAGGAAATCTCCGCAGCCATTCGCGAAGGCGCCCAGGCCTATCTGGCGCGCCAGTACACCACCATCGCCGTCGTCGGCATCGTGGTGCTCGTGCTCGCCTGGTGGCTGCTTTCCATCACCTCCGCGATCGGGTTCCTGATCGGCGCCGTGCTTTCGGGCGCTGCGGGCTTCATCGGCATGCATGTTTCGGTGCGCGCCAATGTGCGCACCGCGCAGGCCGCATCGAACAGCCTTGCCGCCGGCCTCGACATCGCCTTCAAGTCCGGCGCCATCACCGGCCTTCTGGTCGCGGGCCTGGCGCTGCTCGGCGTCTCGATCTACTACGCCATCCTGACCGGCCCGATGGGCCTGCAGCCGAATGACCGCGTCGTCATCGACTCGCTGGTTTCGCTCGGCTTCGGCGCGTCGCTGATCTCGATCTTCGCCCGTCTCGGCGGCGGCATCTTCACCAAGGGCGCGGATGTCGGCGGCGACCTCGTCGGCAAGGTCGAGGCCGGCATTCCCGAAGACGACCCACGCAACCCGGCCACCATCGCCGACAATGTCGGCGACAATGTCGGCGACTGCGCCGGCATGGCCGCCGACCTTTTCGAAACCTATGCGGTGACCGTCGTCGCCACCATGGTGCTGGCCGCCATCTTCTTCGGCGGCACGGCCGCGCTTGGCGCGTCCATGCTCTATCCGCTCGCCATCTGCGGCGCCTGCATCCTGACCTCGATCGTCGGCACCTTCTTCGTCAAGCTCGGCTCCAACGGCTCGATCATGGGTGCTCTTTACAAAGGCCTGATCGTCACCGGCCTGCTGTCGATCGTCGGTCTTGCCGCCGCGACCTCCGCCACGGTTGGCTGGGGCGAGGTCGGTACCGTCGCCGGCATCGCCATCACTGGCAAGAACCTGTTCATCTGCGGCCTCATCGGTCTGCTGGTGACCGGTTTGATCGTGGTGATCACCGAATACTACACCGGCACCAACAAGCGCCCGGTGAACTCGATCGCCCAGGCGTCGGTGACCGGCCACGGCACCAACGTCATCCAGGGCCTCGCCGTCTCGCTGGAATCGACGGCGCTGCCGGCCATCGTCATCGTCGGCGGCATCATCGCCACCTACCAGCTCGGCGGCCTCTTCGGGACCGCGATCGCCGTCACCACCATGCTCGGCCTTGCCGGCATGATCGTGGCGCTCGACGCTTTCGGCCCGGTCACCGACAATGCCGGCGGCATTGCCGAAATGGCCGGCCTGCCCAAGGAAGTGCGCCACTCGACCGACGCGCTCGACGCCGTCGGCAACACCACCAAGGCGGTGACCAAGGGCTATGCCATCGGCTCGGCCGGCCTTGGCGCGCTGGTGCTGTTCGCGGCCTACTCGAACGACATCAGGTTCTTTGCCGCCAATGGCGACAAGTACCCCTACTTCCAGGGCATGGGCGAGATCTCCTTCGACCTCTCGAACCCGTATGTCGTCGCCGGGCTGATCTTCGGCGGCCTGATCCCCTATCTGTTCGGCGGTATCGCGATGACCGCCGTCGGCCGCGCCGCGGGCTCGATCGTCGAGGAAGTGCGCAAGCAGTTCCGCGAGGACAAGGGCATCATGGCCGGCACCTCGAAGCCGAACTATGCGCGCGCGGTCGACATCCTGACTAGGGCGGCGATCCGTGAAATGATCATCCCGTCGCTGCTGCCGGTGCTGGCGCCGCTCGTCGTCTATTTCGGCGTGCTGCTGATCTCCGGTTCCAAGGCCTCTGCCTTCGCGGCGCTGGGCGCCTCGCTGCTCGGCGTCATCGTCAACGGCCTCTTCGTTGCCATCTCGATGACCTCGGGCGGCGGTGCCTGGGACAACGCCAAGAAGTCGTTCGAGGACGGCTTCACCGACAAGGACGGCGTCAAGCACCTGAAGGGCTCCGAGGCTCACAAGGCCTCGGTCACCGGCGACACCGTCGGCGATCCCTACAAGGATACCGCCGGCCCGGCCGTCAACCCGGCGATCAAGATCACCAACATCGTCGCGCTGCTTCTGCTCGCCGTGCTCGCGCACGGCTGATTGCGGCGGCTGATTCCAGGACAAAGCCCGCGGGAGCGATCCCGCGGGCTTTGTTTTTCGGCGTGACATCATGCATCCCGCGTTCCGGCGGGGCACTCAGTTGGCGTCCGGCCTCTCGCCGTTATGGCGATAGCGGGCCAGCAACTCGTCGGCGCCTGGTTCTCGCTCCGGCATTGGCGGCAAGCCGCGTGTCTGGCGCAGCATGGCAATGAGTGTGCCGCGGCGATATTGGCGGCGGAAGGAACGCGCTCGCGGATGCATGCCGAGGACAGCCAGCAGCCTGCGTCTGAGGTAGCGGGAGCGGCTTGGCAGGGCAGGTTCCTCGGCGTTGCCGAGAATCCTCGAACGCAGCGCGTCCGGCGCGCTCATTGCTTCCAGCAATTCCTCCTGCTCCCAGGCCGAGTCGTGGACATAGCTGCCTTCGCGCGCGCCCGAATGCAGCATGAGCACTGTAAGATGCGGCATCGTCGCGATCCGCGCGCCCTTGCGCCAGGCGCGGAATAGCCAGTCCTGGGAGCTCTCGCAGACGCAATGGCTTGCCGGGCGCCATGGCCCGAGCCTTGGCAGCGAGCTCCGCCGGATCATCTGCGTCGAACCGTAACCCACCGTGATGACGGGGTCATAGAAGCCGCCGCGCCCCCTTCCGAGAAGGGTATGCCTGGAGCCTTTGCTCTCGGCCGGTGCGACGGCCGCGCCCCGTGCGAGAACCACATCGGCGCCGGTGGCGTCGATCCAGCCGCACATGGACGCCAGATGGTCGGGAAACCAGAGGTCGTCATGGTTCAAGATGGCAATGAAGCGTCCGCTGGCCCGGGCAAAGCCGATATTGTTAGGCCCCGATTGCTCGCCGAAATTCACCGGAAGATCGACATAGGAGATGCGGGCGTCTTCGAATACGGCGACCGCCGCTGCGGTGTCCGCCCGGCACGCGTCGCCGACCACGATCGCCTCCCAGTCCTGCACCGTCTGGGCGAGGAGGCTCTTCAGCGCCTGGCGCAGCGCCGCCGGGCGATTATGCGTCGCGATGACGACCGAAACCAACGGTTCGAACCGTCCGCTCGGCGCGCGGGGGCCGGCCGGTTCCACGCTACACCAGCTTGTAGGGGATCTGCTCTGTGTCCGGCGGCAGGCGCCAGTGGTCGGGCGCGTCATAGGCGTAAGCCTTGTCGACGAGGTTGAGCAGCAACGCGGTCTCCGGTCCGAGCGCGACCACACCGTGCCAGACACCGGGTGGAATGGTGACGATTGCCGGTCGCAGGGCACCGACGATCTTGTGCCAGACCGTGCCGGAACTTGGCGAGTCCTTGCGCCCGTCGAAAAGCGATATTCGCACGCTGCCGGCGCAGCAGAACAGACGGTCGAGGGTCGCGGCATGTGCGTGCCAGCCCGTCACCGCGCCCGGATACATCGTGCGTTGAAACACCTGCCCGACGGACGATTGATCGAGCGCCCATTCCTCGCGAAAGATCTCGGTCAGGTAGCCGTTGGAGGTCGCGACGGATCTGATTTCCTTGATCCGGACGCCTTCGATTGCCGGAGGGTCGATTGCAAGCCAGTCAGGCGTCACGGTTGGCCGGTCGGCCGTGCCCGTGACCATCCAGCTGTCGGGCCCTGCACGCTCGTTGCTGGTCATTTCAAGTCCTCCCCAACCCGGCGGGCTTGATAAGGGTTTGCCCCGGGGATGACAAGCTGAGCTATTTCGCGGGCGGACAAAAACCCGTGAAAGCGGTCACACGGGTTTTGTCGCCGAAAGAAAGAGGTCGCCGAAAACGGCGGTTCAGGAAGGCCTCAGGGCGTACCGCCGCTGCCGCCGCCGGGGACGCCGGGCGCCAGCTTGCTCGCGCCGCTGATGATCTGGCTGAGGAAGTTCTGGTCCTTGCCGCCGGTGGGCGTCGTCCTCGAGATGAAGTCGAAGACCTTGCCGTCCTTGAGACCGTAATTGGCGATCTGGGTGACGCGGCCGTCTGCGCCGAAATAGACCGCCAGCACGTGCTGGTCGATGATGTGGGGGTTGTCGAAGGCGACGTAGCGCTTGCGCGTCTGCGAGATGTAATAGAAGGCCTCGTTATCGAAGGTCGCCGTCGTCGACGGCGTGCCCAGCGCCAGAAGCACCTGTTCGCGGCTCGACCCGACCGGTACCGAATCGATAGCCTGCTGGTCGATGACGTAGCCTTTCGTCAGCGTCTCGCTTGGATGGAGATCGCCGAACATCTTGGACGAATTGCAGGCGGAAAGCGCCGATACCACGACCAGCAGCGAGGCCACGCCCACCGGGGCGGGCGCAAAGAACGACTTGAATTTCAGCGCACCCAACAACAATTCTCCATCACATCCCCGCAACTTGCGCTGGGCCGCAAAACCGGTAAACCAGCTTCGATGCCGATGCAACAAGGCCAAATCAAACAACAGGTCCCCGGGAGACCGCCCTCAATGTTCCAGCGCCTTTTTGGCCGCGAACGCAACGCCAACCGCGCTATCACCGACGCGCTCTACGCACAAATCGTGGCGGCGGCGCGGCAAACGGTGTTTTATTCCGACTGGAATGTGCCGGATACGCCGCTCGGCCGCTTCGAGATGCTGTCGCTTCACATGTATCTCGTCCAGCACCGGCTGCATGGCGAGCAAGGTGTGGCCGCCGAGGTCGCGCAGGTGCTGATCGACGAGTTCTTCCTCGATGTCGAGCATTCGCTGCGCGAGCTGGGCATCAGCGATGTCGGCGTGCCCAAGCGCATGAAGAAGCTGGCAAAGATGTTTTACGGCCGTACGGCCGCTTATGACGACGCGCTCAGGCAGGACGATCGGGTGGCGCTTGCGGCGGCGCTCGCCCGCAACGTCAGGCCAGATGCAGGTTCCTGGCCGCAGGCGCCGCTGCTGGCGGACTATGTCTGCGAGGCTTGCCAAAAGCTCGCCGCGCAGCCGACCGAATCGATCATCGCCGGCGCTGCCGCGTTCCCGGCCGCCGGGGCCGCGTGAGGGAGGCCGTGATGAAAGACGCCGAATTGCGCAGCCCGGTATCCTTTGTCGCCAATGTCGCGCGGTTGCCGCAAAAGGGCCTGCCCGTCGTGGTCGAGGCCGATGAACGCCAGCGCGAAGCGCTTGCCGCCGAATATGACCTGCTTTCGGTCGAAAGCTATCGCGCGGAGCTGCTTGTGGCCTCCTGGAAGCGCAATGGCGTCAAGGTCACCGGTCGCGTCGAGGCCGACATCACGCAAGCCTGCATCGTCACGCTGGATCCGGTCGCCGCGCATATCGACGAGCCTGTGGAGGCGCTGTTCCTGCCCGAGCAGTCGAAGCTTGGGCGCGAGGGCTTCGAGGGCGGAGGCGAGATCATCCTCGACGCCGACGGACCGGACAGCCCCGAGACATTTTCCGGCGACACGATCGATGTCGGTGCGCTGGCCGAACAGTTTTTCGGTCTGGCGATCGACCCCTATCCACGTAAGCCGGGAGCCTCGCTCGATGTTGCCGGCGATGATCAGCCCGAGGAAAGCGAATTCCAGAAAAAGCTGCGTTCGCTGCTTGGAAAATCCTGAGAGTGGTCCGGATTTTGGAAAAGTTGGTTGTGCGTCAGCCCAAAACCGCTATTTTCGCCGAACCTTCGCGAGCCCCCTTACCTTGGCAGGCGTCCGCCGCAAGCCAGGCAAACCGTGAGAAAAGCACTACGTGATCAGGATTTCCATCGATGCCATGGGCGGCGATCACGGACCGAGCGTGGTCATCCCGGCGCTGATGACGGTCGCCATCCGCCGCCCTGACATCCGCTTCGTCATCTATGGCCGCGAGGACGTGGTGCGTCCCGAGCTCGCCAAGTTCCCGAAACTCGGCGAGGTGAGCGAGTTCGTTCATTGCGAGGTCGCCGTGCGGATGGACGACAAGCCGAGCCAGGCCCTGCGCCATGGCCGCTGGAAGTCGTCGATGTGGAAGGCCGTCGAGGCGGTCAAGAACGGCGGCGCGCAGGCCTGCATCTCGGCCGGCAACACCGGCGCGCTGATGGCGATGTCGAAATTCTGCCTGCGCACGATGGCCACCATCGACCGCCCGGCGATCGCGGCGCTCTGGCCCACGACGCGTGGCGAAAGCGTGGTGCTCGATGTCGGCGCCACCATCGGCGCTGATGCGCATCAGCTTATCGATTTCGCCATTCTGGGCACCGGCATGGCGCGCTCGGTGTTCGGCGTCGAGCGCCCGAGCGTCGGCCTGCTCAATGTCGGCGTCGAGGAGATCAAGGGTCAGGAAGAAGTCAAGGAAGCCGGCCGCATGCTGCGCGAGGCCAATATGGCCTCGATGAATTATCGCGGCTTCGTCGAGGGCGACGATATCGGCAAGGGCACGGTCGACGTGGTGGTGACCGAGGGCTTTGCCGGCAACATCGCGCTCAAGACTGCCGAAGGCACCGCAAGGCAGATCGCCGGCTATCTGCGCGCCGCCATGAGCCGCACGTTGATGGCCAAGATCGGCTACGTTTTCGCCAAGGGCGCCTTCGACAGGCTGCGCGAGAAAATGGATGTCGGTCGCTCCAACGGCGGCGTCTTCCTGGGGTTGAACGGCATCGTGGTGAAGAGCCATGGCGGCGCCGATTCGGATGGTTTCGCGGCCGCCATCGAGCTCGGCTACGACATGGTGCGCAACAATCTGCTTGACCGGATCGAGGCCGACCTCGATCTGTTCCATGCGCGCAACCCGACCGCGCAGGCAAACAGGAAATCCGGTGTCGCCGCCGACGCCGAGGAATAGGAAAGAGCCTTGATCAGATCAGTCGTGCGCGGCAACGGTGCCGCGCTGCCCCGCCGCATCATGAAGAATGCCGACTTCGAAGGCATGGTCGAGACCTCCGACGAGTGGATCGTCCAGCGCACCGGCATTCGCCAGCGCCACGTCGCGGCCGACGACGAGACGACAGCCTCGCTCGGGGAGGCGGCGGCGCGCGCCGCGCTCGACAGCGCCGGCATGACGCCCGCCGATATCGACCTCATCATCCTGGCGACCTCGACGCCCAACAACACGTTCCCGGCGACGGCCGTCGAAATCCAGAACCGGCTCGGCATGCATCACGGCTTCGCCTTCGACATGCAGGCCGTGTGCTCGGGCTTCGTCTATGCCGTTGCCACTGCCGACCTTTATATCCGTGGCGGCCTCGCCAAACGCGTCCTGGTGATCGGCTCGGAAACATTCTCGCGTATCCTCGACTGGAACGACCGCTCGACCTGCGTGCTGTTCGGCGACGGCGCCGGCGCGCTGGTTCTGGAAGCGGAAGACGGCGCCGGCGCGATCACCGATCGCGGCGTTTTGGCGGCGAGCCTGCGCTCGGACGGCGTGCACAAGGACAAGCTCTTCGTCGACGGCGGCCCTTCGACCACGGGAACCGTCGGCCATCTGAGGATGGAAGGCCGTGAGGTGTTCAAGCATGCCGTCGGCATGATCACCGACGTCATCGAGGCGACCTTCGGCGAGGCCGGCATAACGGCGCAGGACCTCGACTGGTTCGTGCCGCATCAGGCCAATAAACGGATTATTGACGCTTCCGCCAAGAAGCTCGGGATTGCCGAAGAGAAAGTGGTGGTCACCGTCGATCTGCACGGTAACACCTCGGCTGCCTCGGTGCCGCTCGCTCTCTCCGTGGCCGTCGCCGACGGCCGCATCAAGAAGGGCGACCTTGTGCTTCTCGAGGCGATGGGTGGAGGTTTCACCTGGGGCGCGGTATTGCTCCGCTGGTAAGTGCCGAACTCGCCGGTTCGGTTCTTGACCTTGCCGGATCAATTACTTAGGCTCTGCCTTTACCTGTATCGATTTACGTTTTGGCGAGCAGATGGGACGGTCGCATGGGGGGAAAGACACTTACGCGTGCCGACCTAGCTGAAGCCGTTTATCGGAAGGTTGGTTTGTCGCGAACTGAATCGGCGGAGCTCGTCGAGGCGGTCCTGGACGAGATCTGCGAAGCCATCGTTCGCGGCGAGACGGTGAAGCTGTCTTCCTTCGCCACCTTCCACGTCCGTTCCAAGAATGAGCGCATCGGCCGCAACCCCAAGACGGGCGAGGAAGTGCCGATCCTGCCGCGTCGGGTGATGACGTTCAAATCGTCGAACGTGCTCAAGAACCGGATCCTGCGTTCGCACCAGAACAGCAAGGGCAAGGGCGGCAAGTAGTTTGCTGGCGAATGCGGTTGAAAACCGCCGGCGGTTTTGACGCCGGGCTTGAATATCGTTTCATAAATCGCTGAAATAAGGCGCGATTCGGTACCATGCCCGGATCGTGGTCCAGTGTGGAGGATTGGCCCATGGACAAGAGCCCCGATGCTTTCCGCACCATCAGCGAAGTCGCGGAAGACCTCGATCTGCCGCAGCACGTGCTGCGTTTCTGGGAGACGCGCTTCACCCAGATCAAGCCGATGAAGCGTGGCGGCGGCCGGCGCTACTACCGGCCGCAGGACGTCGAGCTCATCAAGGGCATAAGGCATATGCTCTACGATCAGGGCTATACGATCAAAGGCGTGCAGAAACTGTTGCGCGAGAACGGCAACCATTTTCTGGTCGCCATCGGCAATGGCGACATGGCCGCGGTGGAGGCGATCGCCCAGCGCCGCCAGGCCGAGCAGGTGCCGCTGACGGCGGCCGCGCAACCGCGCGGCGACGAGGACGCGCTGGTCGGCCAGCCGAAGGTGAAGCCCAGCCGCCGTTTCTTCGGCCTAGGCAAGAGCGACGACGAAGGTCCGGTTCAACCCGACTCTTCGAAATTGTCGCGTGACAATCGTGCCTTGCTGCAGGAGGCGCTGTTCGACCTCTTGGAATGCAAGCGCCTGCTCGACCAGGTTCGTTGAACGGGTCATCTTCGACTTGATGCCGCGCGGTCGGCCCGCCGGAACTGGCTCGTTGTCCGCGCGTTAGGCCTTCTCGAAGAGAAGGACAACAAGCATGGCATCGTTTTCGACCCTCTCCGACGTTGATATCGACAAGCAGGTCGCGGCGCTTTCGCGGCAATTGCACGATCTCAAGAAGGTTTTGGCCAGGCGCGGCGACGCCTATTACGAGGATGGCCGCGAGGCGGCGTCCGACTATTATTCGCAACTTGCCGATCGCCTCCACGAGGCGTTGCCGGCGATAAGGCGCAGGGGCAGGGCGATCGAACGTACGGCGCGCGATCATCCGGCGACGGCCGCCGCCGTTGGCTTGGTCGTGGTCGGATTGCTTGCCGGCCTTCTCATCAGCCGGCGCTGATCTTTTCTGAATCGTTATGGAAATGGCGGCCGCAAAATGCAGCCGCCATTTCCATGCCTTGGGCGGTTGATCAGCGAGCGAGCTCTTTGCCACAACATCAGCTCGTATAGCGTCGGGCGGTGGGGCAGATAGCCAAGCTTCAGGGCGAAGCGGGCATTGAGAACCGGATGGCGAAGCGTCGGGATGGTACGGGCGACCGCCAAGACCAGGCGGTGTCTGGCCGCGGATCGGCGCAGCCCACATCATGTACATTCCGGCGTGCGGTTCGACATCACCGGGTGCTTAAGCGGAAAACCCGATGGGAAGGCCGACCCCGCTCTAGCGAAGAAGGCCAGCCCTCCCATCGGCAGAAGGGAAGGATCAGGCCTTCTTCGGAGCCATCTTGTGGTGGTGGCGATGATGGCGGTGGTGATGGCGGTGATGATGTCTGTGGTGATGACGATGATGCTTCTTCATCGGGGCCGCATCTGCGCTGGTGGCGCCGAGGATCGGCATGGTGAACGCCAAGGCTAGACCCAGCCCGAGCGCGGAGAGGAGGGACTTCTTCATGACTTCGTTTCCTTTTTACGCGGGCGTTCCGAGATCCACCGGATCAAATCCGTGACCCAAGCCTCGCGATAGGGACTATCCTCCTGGTTTTTTTCGACAATTTTTCCCAAATATAGATTTTTGTTTCTGGATTGTTTCTGAGAAGTCCTCTTGCGCCGCAGGCTCGCCCTGACGGGTGAGGCCTCACATGGGCGGCGCGACGCCGTGATTCCCGACCACGACGCGATTGGCGGCGAGCTTGCCGTCGCCGCCGCGCTCGGCGTTGACGAACACCGCGACGCCCGGCGTCAGATCCGCCGCGGTGGCGGCGGCGACCGTCACGATCGGTGTGGTCTGCGGGATCGCGATCTGTTTCTTCTGGCCGTTGTCATAGGTGAGCGTGACCGTGCGGCCCTCGATCTCGGTGACGTCGGCGACGGTGCAGTTGGTCATGCGGCTGTTGGGCTGCAGATCCCAGTCGCGGTCGCCTTCTCCCGTGCCCTTGAGAGCAGCCGGGAAGATTACGACTTCCAGCGCGCCGCTGCCGCCATCGGCCTTGGATATCGAGGCGATGCCGAGAAAATCGCCCTGCTTGATATCGGCTGCCGATGCCTTGGCGACACCCGAGATCTTCCAGCCGTCGGCAAGCCTGATCGCATCGGTCTTGCCGTTGCGGTCCTTCACCGTCAGCGTCGATCCGGCGACGCCGACGACAGTGCCTCGAATACGTGCGGCATCCGCCGCCCAGGCTTGCGTTGTGCCGACGACGCTTGAGATTGTGCCAAGCACAATTGCGAACGATTTCAAATTCATGGCATCCGATCCTTCCGAGAAGCTTCCGGCGCCGTCTGTCGGCGCCGGTGACGGCAAGCTAACGAATCGGGACGTCGAAAATGCCGGCGAATCCGGTCGCGGATCTTCAAAAGAACTTGATTGAGCGCCGCGCGACCTCACATTGTCGAAGCCTGAGGCATTCAGCCAAAGCGCTGCTTCACGATGGCGTGACGCTGCATCGGTGCTCTTGGCAAATCATTTGTTAACGAGCATTCTCCCGCCCGTCTCAGGCAACACCATTTCATCAGACCCTGTTTCATCTCAAGGAGTTGCCATGCCCAACACCGCACGAAACGCTGTTTCCAACAACATCATTGCCGCGTCCGGCCTCAACCCGTTGAAAGCCGCTCGCGAAACGAGGGGATATACGATCGAGGAGCTGTCTTTGACCTGCGGCCTGGCCGTTGGCGAGATCATCGATATCGAGGATGGCAAGGACGCCGACCCCGCCAAGCTCCGGCGCATCGCTTCGGCCCTGCAGATGCCGGAAGAGGAATTGATCACAGTGCCGACTGAAGAGAACCGGTCTATTAAGCAATAGAGACGCGAAAAGCGCCCATCGAAAAGCCCGCCGGGATTTCGCCCGGTGGGCTTTTTAGTGCCTGCACAGCGCAGGCGCTGGCTCTTGCCAAGAATGGCCGCATCGTGCGATTCGCCACCGCTGCTGCTCGATAGGCCTGACGAGGAATTCACATGAGCTTGGAATCGGTCCGCACCTTCTTTGCCGAGCACGCACCGGACGTGGAGGTCATCGTCACCGAGGCAAGCTCGGCCACTGTCGCGCTGGCGGCGGAGGCGCATGGTGTGACGCCGGCGCAGATCGCCAAGACGATCTGCCTGCGCGTCGGAGACGAAACCATGCTGGTCGTGACCAGCGGCATCGCCAGGCTCGACAATCGCAAATTCAAGGACAGGATGGGCGGCAAGCCGCGCATGCTGGGCGGCGAGGAGGTGCTCTCCGTCACCAGCCATCCGCCGGGCGGCGTCTGCCCGTTCGGCCTGCCGGCGTCGCTGCCGATCTATTGCGACCTGTCGCTCAAGCCTTTCGACGAAGTCGTTCCCGCCGCCGGCGCCACCAATGCGGCGGTGCGCATCACGCCGCAGCGCATGGCCGACCTGGTCGGCGCCGTTTGGGTCGACGTTTGCCAGTAACAATTGCCGCCTAGATATCTTCTCGCTGCCCGCGAACGGCTTGCCGCGCGGCTTTGACCGGCGTTCGGCCCGAACACCTGCTTCCATTCGGCTCCTCACAGGGCGCTCGCTGGACGCGTTTCGCCGTTGCGCCCCGACCAATTGGAAAAGCGTCGATCAACGGCCAAATTCTGGACATTAGTCTTGACAGAAATACATATGTTCAATACCCGTCAAGCAACCGAACAGCATGCGATATGGGAGGAATACACGGTATGGCGTCCAATATTTCGTTGACGGGCCTTGCCCGCGATCTCGAGGAACGAGCCAAGTCCGGCAAGCCCATACGCATCGGCCTGATCGGCTCCGGCGAAATGGGCACGGACATCGTCACCCGCGTCGCCCATATGTCCGGCATCGAGATCGGTGCCATCTCCGAATTGAACCTTCCGGTGGCCAGCAAGGCCGTCGATATCGCTTTCCAGGAAACCGGACACGCGCGCGAGGTTTCGAACGCCTCAGCGATGACGTCCGCCATGGAGGCCGGCAAGATCGCAGTCACCAACGACTCCAGCCTGATCATCGGCAACGATCTGATCGACGTCGTCATCGACGCGACCGGCGTCCCGGCCGTCGGCGCAGAGATCGGCCTGCGCGCCATGGAGCACGGCAAGCATCTGGTGATGATGAATGTCGAGGCCGACGTCACCATCGGCGCCTATCTCAAGAGCGAAGCCGACCGCCTCGGCGTCACCTATTCGCTGGGCGCCGGCGACGAGCCGTCTTCCTGCATGGAGTTGATCGAGTTCGTCTCCGCCATGGGCCATCCGATCGTCGCCGCCGGCAAGGGCAAGAACAACCCACTCAACATCGACGCCACGCCTCCGGACTATGAGGAGGAGGCCAAGCGCCGGCACATGAATGTGCGCATGCTGGTCGAATTCGTCGACGGTTCAAAGACGATGGTCGAGATGGCGGCGATCGCCAATGCGACCGGACTGGTTCCCGACAAGCCCGGCATGCACGGTCCGTCGGCGACGCTCGGCGAACTGTCGAAGGTGCTGGTGCCGCAGAAGGACGGCGGCGTGCTGTCGAAGGTCGGCGTCGTCGACTATTCGATCGGCAAGGGCGTGGCGCCCGGCGTCTTCGTCGTGGCCGACATGTCGCATCCGCGCATTTCGGAACGCATGGAAGATCTGAAGATGGGCAAGGGCCCGTACTTCACCTTCCACCGCCCCTATCACCTGACTTCGCTGGAAGTGCCGCTGACCTGCGCGCGCGTCGTGCTGTACGGCAAGGCCGACATGGTGCCGCTGGCAAAGCCCGTGGCCGAGGTCTGCGCGGTCGCCAAGAAGGATCTGAAGCCGGGCGACAAGCTCGATGCCATCGGCGAATATTGCTATCGCGCCTGGATCATGACGGCGCCGGAAGCCCATGCGGCGCGCGCCATCCCTTGCGGCCTGCTGCAGGGCGGTTCCGTGACCCAGCCGATCAAGAAGGGCGAGCTCATCACCTATGCCAACGCGGCGCCCGCGCCGGGCTCGAAGATCGCCGAGCTGCGCGCCCGCCAGGACAAGCTCGTCTACGGCGCTGTGGAGGCGTGATCATGGCCGGAGCCAGCAAAGCCGTCGTGGATAGCCGGGCCAACCTGCCTTTCGTCTATCGCCAGTACAGTCCCGAGCAGCTCAGGCAGGTGCTTCACAAGATGTACCTTATCCGCCGCTTCGAAGAGGGCGCGGAAGAGTGCTACATGCGCGGCCTCATCCACGGCACCATGCACCTGTCGATCGGCCAGGAAGCCAGCGCCATGGGCATCTGCATGCCGCTCGCCGAGGATGACCAGATCACCTCGACGCATCGCGGCCATGGCCATTGCATCGCCAAGGGCGCCGAAGTCAGCCGCATGTTCGCGGAGTTCTTCGGCAAGACCACGGGCTACTGCAAGGGTCGCGGCGGCTCCATGCATATCGCCGACGTCGCCAAGGGCAATCTCGGCGCCAACGGCATCGTCGCCGGCGGCATTCCGATCGCGGTGGGTGCCGCGCTCACGTCCAAGAGGATGAAGACCGGCAAGGTCGTGGTCTCCTTCTTCGGCGACGGCGCCAACAACGAAGGCGCCTTCCACGAGGCGCTGAACATGGCGGCGATCTGGAAGCTGCCGGTGATCTTCGTGTGCGAGAACAACGGCTACGGCATGTCCACCTCGACGGCGCGCTCGACCGCGGTGAAGAACATCGCCGAGCGCGCGGCCGCCTATTCGATGCCCGGCGTCATCGTCAACGGCAACATCTTCTCCGAGGTCGCCGAGGCGTCCTTCAAGGCGGTGGAGCGGGCGCGCGCGGGCGAGGGGCCGACGCTGATCGAATCCAAGACCTACCGCCATCGCGGCCATTCCAAGAGCGACCGCAACCGCTACCGCACCAAGGAAGAAATCGAGGATTGGATGGCGAACCGCGATCCGATCACGCTGTTCGAGACCGAGTTGCGCGATTTCGGCTTCATCGACGACCAGGGCATTGAGGCGATCCGCGACGCGGTCGCCAAGGAGATCGCCGACGGCATCGAGTTCGCCAAAGCGAGCCCGGCGCCCGAGATCGCCACCCTTCAGGACTATGTTTACACGGAGCATGCGTGATGGACGCCGCGGTGCGTGAACTGAGCTACGCCCAGGCGATCCAGGAAGCCATGGCGATCGCCATGGACATGGACGAGCGTGTCTTCCTGATGGGCGAGGATATCGGCGTCTATGGCGGCGCCTTCCAGGTGACCGGCGATCTGGTCGAGCGCTACGGTACCGACCGGGTGATCGACACGCCGATCTCCGAACTGGGCGGCGCCGGCGTCGCAGTAGGCGCGGCCGTCACCGGCATGCGGCCGATCTTCGAATTCCAGTTCTCGGATTTCGCCACGCTTGGCATGGAGCAGATCGTCAACCAGGCGGCGAAGATGCGCTTCATGCTTGGCGGCGAGGTTTCGGTGCCGGTGGTGATGCGTTTTCCGGCCGGCTCCGGCACGGGCGCCGCCGCGCAGCACAGCCAGAGCTTGGAGGCCTGGCTCGGCCATGTGCCTGGCCTCAAGGTCATCCAGCCGGCGACGCCGCACGACGCCAAGGGCATGCTGCTTGCCGCGATCGCCGATCCGGACCCGGTCATGATCTTCGAGCACAAGCTGCTCTACAAGATGAAGGGCCATGTGCCCGAGGGCCATTACACCGTTCCGATCGGCAAGGCCGAGATCCGCCGCGAAGGCCGCGACCTCACCATCGTCGCCACGTCGATCATGGTGCAGAAGGCGCTCGACGCAGCGGCCGCGCTCGAAGGCGAGGGCCTCGACATCGAGGTGGTCGATCTGCGCACGATCCGCCCGATCGACAGGCAGACCGTCATCGACAGCGTGAAGAAAACATCGCGCCTGCTCTGCGTCTACGAAGCGGTGAAGACGCTCGGTATCGGTGCGGAAGTGAGCGCGCTCGTCGCCGAAAGCGAGGCGTTCGACTATCTCGATGCGCCGATCGTGCGCCTCGGCGGCGCCGAGACGCCGATCCCCTACAATCCGGATCTGGAAAAGGCGACGGTGCCGCAGGTTCCCGACATCATCGCCGCCGCGCGCGACCTCGTGAAAGGGGTTCGCTGAGCGATGCCGACAGAGGTCATTCTTCCCAAGGTCGACATGGACATGGCGACCGGACAGATCTCGCGCTGGTTCGCCGAGGAGGGCGCTCACGTCAAGAAGGGCGACGTGCTCTTCGAGATCGAGACCGACAAGGCAGCAATGGAGATCGATGCGCCGGCCAGCGGCACGCTGCGCAACATCACAGGCAAGGAGCGCGTGGACATTCCGGTCGGTGAGCCGGTGGCATGGATCTATGCCGACGACGAGGTTTACGCGCCAATCTCCGCCCAAGCGGGGGAGATGTTGGCGCAGCCGACAGAGGGGGGCGCTGTCGCGCCAACGTCTCATTCCGTCGCGCCCCCCTCTGGCCTGCCGGCCATCTCCCCCACAGGGGGGGAGATCAGCCAATCGCCGTCGGCCGCCCGCGCGACGCCGCTTGCACGCCGCTTGGCGCGCGAGGCGGGTCTTTCGATTGCCGGTATAAAGGGCAGCGGTCCGCGTGGCCGCGTCGTGCGCGCCGACGTCGAGGCCGCGATTTCCTCCCCCCTCGAGGGGGAGGTGTCCGCGGTGCGGACGGAGGGGGTCGCCTCAGAAGGCACCGCCTATTCGGCGCCGAGCCCAGCAGAAGCGACCCCACCCGACCTGCCTGCGGCCGGCCACCCTCCCCTCAAGGGGGAGGGGGACGTTCTGCGTCTCTTCGCCGAGGGCTCCTACGAGCTCGTGCCGCATGACAACATGCGCAAGACCATCGCGCGCCGCCTGGTCGAGGCCAAGTCCACCATCCCGCATTTCTATCTGACGCTCGACTGCGATCTCGATGCGCTCTTGGCGCTGCGCACGCAGTTGAATGCCGCGGCACCCATGAGGAAGACCGACAAGGGCGAAGCCCCGGCCTACAAGCTTTCGGTCAACGACATGGTCATCAAGGCCATGGCCATGGCGCTGATGGCGGTGCCGGATGCCAATGCGTCCTGGACCGAGAACGCCATGGTCAAGCACAAGCACGCCGATGTCGGCGTCGCTGTGTCGATCCCTGGCGGCCTGATCACCCCGATCATCCGGCATGCCGATGAAAAGACGCTGTCGGTGATCTCCAATGAGATGAAGGACCTGGCCAGCCGCGCCAGGAGCCGCAAGCTCAAGCCCGAAGAGTATCAGGGCGGCACGACGGCGGTGTCCAATCTCGGCATGTTCGGCGTCAAGGATTTTGCCGCCGTCATCAACCCGCCGCATGCGACGATCCTGGCGGTCGGCGCCGGCGAGGAGCGTGCGGTGGTGAAGAAGGGCGAGATCAGAATAGCCACCGTGATGTCGGTGACGCTCTCGACCGACCACCGCGCGGTCGACGGCGCGCTCGGCGCGGAACTCCTCGGCGCCTTCAAGCGCATGATCGAGAACCCGATGAGCATGCTGGTGTAAGCCAATCCCCGCAGGGCCTTGATCCGGCTTGCTCTTAGGCTACGGGCCCTGCGATCACCGAGTTGTCAGGCCAGCTTCTCGGGCAAATCCCAGCCTGGTGCTTGAAGCCGCCGTCATTTCGTTCCACATCGGACGCAATGAGCGGCAAGATGCGGGAATGGTTTCGGAATTGGCGGTGGGCCTTGGCCGCATCGCTATTCCTGCATGCGCTGATCGCAACGTTCTTGTTCTTTGGCTTGCCGAGACCCGAGCAACAGCCGGATCAGCAGGAACAGCCGGTCAACGTCGCGATCGTGCCGCCCGAGCAGCCAAAGCCTAAACCTGCCCCCAAGTCGCCGGAGCCGACGCCTGAAAAGAAGATTGAAAAGCCGCCAGAACAAAAGCCGCCTCCGGAGCCGAAGAAGCTGCCGGACGACCAGGTTCTGAAACGCGTTTTTCAATATGGCCAGAAGGATACCGGACCGGAAAAATCGCTGAACGGCAGCAGTGCTCAAGCCAACACGCCGCAGCCGGCCAAGGACACGGCCGCGAAGCCGCCAGCCGAGGCGAAGCCCGCGCCAAACCCGCCCCCCAGTCCCGAGCAGCAAGCAGAGTCCAGCAAGGCCGACCAGAAGCCTGACACAACCCAGCCGGAGGCCAAGCCCACGCCAAGCGAGGAGAAGCCGGCAACCGAGGACACCGATAAACAGCAGCCGGACAAACAGGAGCCGCAAACCGAGGAGAAGCAGGCAGTCTTGGCGCCAAAGCCGTTGGCGGCCGAAACTGGAGGCAAACCCGCGCCTCCATCCTCGACCCAAAAGGCAAAGCCGAAACCGGCAAAGCCAATGAAGTTCAAATCCGCAAGAGCTTTAAGGGCTCCCAGCGCTGGTATGGGGATGTCAAATCCCACGAACAACGAGGCTGCCGGATCGCCGATCTATTCCGGCCTTCCAGGCGTCAGGAAGCTTTACTCGCAGGGTGCGACCGGCAACATGGAGGCCACAAGCTCCATGGAGAACGTGCCGCGTGATCAGCGTGTTGCCAACCTGTGCGCCAACGTGCTGAACCAGGAACTGCAGAGCGCCGATTACTCTCCCAGGTGGCTGCCTACCATTCCGCTGAAAATCGGCAACGTTCTCAATCCGACCCAGGCCGCCTTCAGCACGGCCACCCAATGGTTCGATTTGACCTTCCGCTGCGAGGTCGACGCCGATGCAACGAGGGTCCTGTCCTTCAACTTCCGCGTGGGAGCATTGGTCCCTCCCGGCGAATGGGCCGGTCGCAAATTTCCAAGTCTCCGCTAGAACATGATCCTGAAAAGTGGGAGCCCGTTTTCGCAGAAGATCTTGTTCCAACAAAGGGTTAGATCAGGCCGGCACGCCCAGCCTGGCCAATTCCCGACTGACGTCATGCCAGTCTGCGCAAACGAAGTCGGCTCCGGCGGCCATCAGCCGTGCGCCATGCTCGGGATAGGTATGTCCGCCGCCGGTATAGCCGATCGCGATCATGCCGGCCGCGACCGCACCTTGGACGCCGAAAGGCGAATCCTCGACCACGATGCAGTCAGCCGGTTTCACGCCCATCTTCTCGGCGGCGTAAAGGAATATGTCAGGCGCCGGCTTGCCGTTCTTCACCATCGAGGAAGAAAAGATCACCTCACCGAAGAAGCGTGACAGCCCGGTCACCGCCAGGCTGTGGTTGATGCGTTCGACCGAGGACGACGAAGCGACACAGCGGTCGCCAGCAAGCGCGCCCAGGAATGGCGCGATCCCCGGCGTCGGCTTCAGCTCCTCGGAAAAGAGCAGCTTGGTCTCGGCCCAGATGTCGCCGTCGGCGGCGGGCGGAAACTGATGGCCGGTCAGTTCCTTGATTTTGACGATGATGTCGGACTGCTTCATGCCGACGCATTGCGCGATGATGCCGCCATGGACGCCAGGCATGCCATGCTTCTCGTAAACGCGCTCATAGGCCTTGGCGGCGAGCGGTTCGCTGTCGACGAGAACGCCGTCGCAGTCGAAAATCATCAGTCTAGGTTGCGCCACGCGCTTCTCCCGGCTCCTGTGCCAATGCGCACATCGCTATCGATAAAAAGTCAGATGTTCAATAGGAGGCGGCTGCGTCCCCAACCTTCAAAGCTGGCGAAGCGCCTCGCTGACCGGCGAGGATCCGAGCGCGCGCTGCATGGCCTGGCGCGACTGGGCGCGGTCGGGGGTGATCCAGTTGGGCTCGGCGCCGAGGAAGCGGTCGAGGAAGGCCACGGCATAGGCGGGCATTTCCGTCGCGTTCTCGCGGTAGGACCACCAGGTGCGCAGGTCGTCGGCGCATTTGTCGATGCTGGGCGCCGTGCCGAATTCCTGCTCGTGCACGGCCAGGATCGCCGACACGCAATAGTTGGTATAGAGGAAACCTTCCGGCCAGAAGCGCACGATTTCCGCCGTGCCGGCATTGGCTTCGGTCTCGATCATTTCGCCGAGACCTGAGACCTCCCGCGCCGGCCCTTGTCGGATCAGCTCGCGCAGAACCAGCCCGGCGGCGAAGACGATGAAGTCGGCGCGGTCTATCGCCGCGAATCGCTTCTGCGCCTCCATGACTTCGATCCAGTCGAGAAAGGCGCGCGTCAGCTTGGCCTCGTCGATCTCGAAACGCACGCCGAAGGTTTCCGACACCACCTTCGCGCTGCTGCGGAAGGTGGCGCGAAACCAGCGCAACTGCCGCAGCCGGTGGCGAAGGTCCGGCATAAGCGCGAGTTCGTGCCTGAAAGGCAGATCCATGTCTCACATCCCGTTTGACGACAGGCTAGCACAGGCCCTGCCGATGCCGAAATCGGCCGGCTGCCTGTGGAGCGATATACCGGCTAATATAATACATGTTGACATTCGAGGAAACAAATGTTCTCACTTTCGGGTCGTCTCGGCTCCGTTCAATATGTGCCGAAGAAAGCGACTCGGGAGGAAACCGAAATGGCGATCTGGCAGTGGGCGCTGCTTCTGCTGTTTGTTGTCTGGGCGCTGCAATCGCTCGGTGTCTGGCTGCAGATGCGGCATTATTCGGACGTCTTCAAAGGTGTCACCGGAGAGTTCAAGGACGGCTTCGTCGGCGCGGGCAATTTCCGCGGACGGCTGGCCAAGGGCACGATCGCGCTGGTCGTCGTGACGCCGGATCTCATCGTGCGCCGCATGATGGTCATGAGCGGCCGCTCGGTGCTGACCAAGTTCAAACGACATGAAGAATTCGAGGGCATCCCCCTCGATCGACTCCGGTCCAACCCTGCGATCATGGGGGAGGGGGAACCCGGTGTGGCCGAGGCCGTGAAGCGAGCGATCGAGCAGATCGACCGCGCGCGGTCGGAGCCGGGGAAGAAGCCGGGCCTGGCCGGCTTGAACGTAGCAAGGGCATAAACGGACGCCGGCAGCCGGCTGGGAATGACCGGCAGGGGTCATAAGGAGGAGAAATGTCTGTAATTACACTATTGGCGCAGCATGCCGACCTGGCGGTGCATAACCTGCATGTCGCAGGCACCATGGTCTCGGATGCTGCCTGGCACGGCAAGCTCGGTATCGAGCGCGCCACCGATCATCTCGTGGTCCTGGCGCAGGCGAATGCGCCGGTCACCGCCGATCAGCTGAAGGAACAGCTGAAGAACGTGCAGCAGGAAGAGCAGCTCGGCTGGCTGACCGCGATTGGCAAGTACTTCATCGGCATCTTCCAGAAGGGCGGCGAAGTGTTTGCCGGCTTCGTCACCGGCATCATCCCGACCCTGGTCGTGCTGATGACCGCCTTCTACGCCGTCACCGAACTGGTCGGCGAGGAGCGCGTCCACGGCCTGGCGCGCGGGGCCGGCCGCGTCGCCTTGACCCGCTACACGGTGCTGCCGGTCCTGTCGGTGTTCTTCCTTACGAACCCGATGGCCTACACGTTCGGCTCGTTCCTGGAAGAAAAGCACAAGCCTGCCTTCTACGACGCGGCAGTGTCCTATGTGCATCCGCCGCTCGGCCTCTTCCCGCACATCAATCCCGGCGAATATTTCGTCTGGGGCGGCATGCTGGTCGCGCTGCTCGACCTCGAGAAGCGGGGCGTCATCGCCAATGGCTATCACGTCAAGGTGGCGATCTGGTACGCCATCGTCGGCCTCGTCGTCATCCTGCTGAAGGGCATCCTGACCGAGCGCATCACGGCCATCATGGCACGCCGCCAGGGCGTCGAGCTCTAAGGGCGGGAGGACACCATGGCCAAGACATACAAGTCAGTAAAGATCTCAAGGGGCTCTACCGGTTGGGGCGGCCCTCTGGTCATCGAGCCGACCGAACAGCGCAACAAGGTAGTGTCGGTGACCGGCGGCGGCATCCATCCGGTGGCGCAGCTCATCGCCGACATGACCGGCGCCCAGGCCGTCGACGGCTTCAAGTCGCCGCCGATCGAAAGCGAGATGGCGGTCGTCGTCGTCGACTGCGGCGGCACGGCGCGCTGCGGCGTCTATCCGCGCAAGCGCATCCCGACCGTCAACCTGACGCCGGTCGGCCAGGCGGGTCCGCTCGCCCAGTTCATCACGGAAGACATCTACGTTTCGGGCGTGAAGCCGGCCAACGTCACAATGGCGGACGGATCCGAAGCGGTCACCACTGCGGGGGGAGCAGCATCGATGAGTTCAAGCAACAACACCACTGCCAGGGCGGCCGAGCCGCTGCCGAGCGAGGGCGGGCTTATCGGCCTGATCAGCTCGATCGGCCGCGTCATGGGCCGCGTGGTCGGCATCTTCTTCAATTCCGGCCGCCGCACCATCGATCAGGTCGTCCGCAACGTGCTGCCCTTCATGGCCTTCGTGACCATGCTGATCGGCCTGATCCTCTACACCGGCATCGGCGACGTGCTTGCGCAGCCGATGGGTCCGCTGGCCAACAACATCGTCGGCCTGCTGGTCATTTCGGCCATCTGCGGTCTGCCGTTCCTGTCGCCCATCCTGGGGCCAGGCGCGGTCATCGCGCAGGTCATCGGCGTCGCCATCATCGGCCCGCAGATCGCCAACGGCACCATCTCGCCCGCAATGGCTCTGCCGGCGCTGTTTGCCTACAACACCCAGGTGGGCTGCGACTTCGTTCCCGTCGGTCTGGCGCTCGGTGAGGCCAAGCCGAAGACGATCGAAATCGGCGTGCCGGCGGTGCTCATCAGCCGCCAGATCATGGGCCCGGTCTCCGTGCTGATCGCATGGGTCGTCTCCCTGATCGTGTTCTAAATCACAGGTAAAAAACGAGGTTCGCCATATGTCGGTTCTTCTCAAGACACGGGTCACAGCAATAGGACCCGAAGTGGCGGACCTCGCCGAGGGCGGCGTGGTCATCCTTTTCGCGGATGGCTCGCCTCCCGAACTGGCCGAGGTTTCCGTGCTGCACAAGACGGAAGACGGCCCGAGCGACGATGCGCCGGCGACAGGCGCCTCGATCACGGTCGGACCGGTCTCGGCGACGATAACGGCGGTCGGCTCCACGGCCTGGAGTAAGGTCCGCGAGATGGGTCATGTCGTGATCTCCTTCAATGGAGCATCGGAGGCCGAAAGGCCGGGCGAGGTTTGCGCTTCCGAGGTCGATACCGAAGCGCTCGTGGCCGCCCTGACGCCGGGCGCTGTCATCACAATCGCCGCCTGATAATATCCGCGCTGTCTGTCGACGGCGCCCAAACCTAGAGTATTGCCATGGAACGCTCGACCATCGTCAGAGTGCACGAAGGTTTGCACGCCCGTCCCGCCACGCGGTTCGTGAAACTCGCCAAGGGTTTCGAATCCGATGTCGAGCTGGTCAAGGACGGCAAGGCGGTCAGCGCCAAAAGCTCGGTCAAGCTGATGCTCCTGGCGGTCAAGGAGAACCAGGAGGTCACCGTGCGCGCCAACGGCGCCGACGCGATCGAAGCGGTCGAGGCGCTGATCGGCTATCTGGAAAATCCGCGCGCCGGCCTCGATGACGAGGGCGAGGCGGGTGAAGCTGGCTCGGAACCCGCGGCCGCGGCGCCCGCTCCCGAGGCCGCGCCGCCTGCCGCCGCAGCGGTGGATGGAACCCCGAAACTGCAAGGCGTTGCCGCCAGCGAGGGCGTGGCGATCGGGCCGGCCTTCGCCCATTTCCCGCCGGAGATCGAGGGACCGGGCAGGCGCCTGCAGGCCGGTGAGATCGAAGGTGAGCTCGAGCGCTTCCACGGCGCCGTCGCCAGCGTCCAGGCGCGCATGGACCGCACGCTCTCAGAGAACAACCTCTCCGCCGGCGACCGTGGCATCGTCGCGGCCCTGCGCGACATCGCCGCCGACGACAGCCTGACGGGCGAGGTCGAAAGGCTGATCCGGGGTGGCGACGACGCGGTCTCGGCCGTCATCGCGGCTTCGGCCACCATCGCCGCCGATTTCAGCGCGGTCGACGACCATTATCTCAACGCCCGGGCCGACGACGTGCATGCCGTCGGCCGGCAGATCTGCCTTGTGCTGCTTGGTCAGGACGAAGTCAGCCTTGAGACGATTCCGCAGGGCGCGATCCTCATTGCCGACGATATCGGCGCCTGGGATCTGGCACGCGCGCCGCTGAAGCGCATCGGCGGCGTGGTTTGCGGCCACGGCGGCGCCACCTCGCACATCGCCATCATCGCCCGCTCGCACGGCATCCCGGCCGTGCTGGGTCTTGGCGACAAGGTCAACGAGCTGCGCACAGCCAGGGAAGTCGCGATCGATGGCAATGCCGGGCATGTGATCGTCGATCCGGACGAAGCCGCGCGGGCTGATTTCGCCCGGCGTGTCGAAGCAGCGGCGCAGGAGCGCGCCGGCCTGAAAGTGTTCAAAAGCGTGACCCCGACCCGCGCCGACGGCACGGTGATCGAGGTCGCGGCCAATATCGGCTCGCTGGAAGAGATCGAGGCGGCGCAGGAAGCCGGCGCCATGGGCGTCGGCCTGTTTCGCACCGAGCTGCTCTTTATGCGTCACATGCATCTGCCGTCGGAGGATATGCAGGCCGAGACCTACAGCGCGCTGGCCAAGGCTTTTGCGCCGCATTCGGTCATCGTGCGCACGCTCGACATCGGCGGCGACAAGCCGATCGCCGGCATCGAATTTCCCGACGAGGAAAATCCCTTCCTCGGCTGGCGCGGTATCCGCATGTGCCTCGACCGCCCCGACATCTTCAAACGCCAGTTGCGGGCGCTGCTGCGCGCCGCCGTCCAGGGCAATATCAAGGTGATGCTGCCGATGGTTTCGGAAATCGCCGAGGTGACGCGCACTCGCGCCGTGGTCGATGAATGCGCGGCGGAACTGAAGGCTGAAGGCGTGCCGCATGCGAGCTTCGACCTCGGCGTGATGATCGAGACGCCCGCCGCCGTTCTGATCGCGCCGGCGCTGGCAAAGGAAGTGGCGTTCTTCTCGATCGGCACCAACGACCTCACCCAGTACATCATGGCCGCCGATCGCCTCAATCCGACGGTCGCCAAGCTCAATGACGTCACCAATCCGGCGGTGATGTCGGCGATCGAGCTGACCGCCAAGGCGGGTGTCGCCGCCGGCATCATGGTGGGCATGTGCGGCGAGGCCGCCGGCCGTCCGGACCTGATCCCGACCTTCATCGGGATGGGCCTGACCGAGCTCAGCATGAGCCCGGCCTCGATCCAGCGCGCCAAGAAGACCATCGCGGCCCTGGCGGTCGAGCAATAGCGGTCACTGTCCGCGGTTACGTCAGATGCGCGAGCAGAGTGGCGAGAGCCGGTGTCAGTTCCTGGACGGCATTGGCCTGGGCGCAGGCCTGCCGGATGCGATCCTCCCGCACCTCGGCCGCCAGCACCGCGATCTCCAGAATGTCGGGCTCGGGCGTGCCGCGGTCCGCCTTGGTCGCCAGTCCGCAGGCAAGCACCACCGGCGCAAGGCATCTGATGTCGAGAGACCGGTCGCCGGCTATCGCCGGGCCTGTCCCGATCTCGCCGGGCTGGACCGGACGGTGGTTGAGGCACTCGACGAGGAGGGCCGCGCAGGCCGCCGCGACCTGGTCCGTGGATGCCGTTTCCGCCGTCGCGGCAGCCAGAAGATCGGCATAGCGCTTGCGCATCGCGGCATGCACGGCGGAAAAGCTCGCCTCGTGAACGCGTGGGTTGTCTATGCCGTAGCCGGCGAGAACCGCGCGGGTCAGATAATACATGTCACGCCTGAACTGACGCTCGCCGCCGATCTGCCGGTCTTCATCCCCCTGCGGGAAATAGGTCCGCAGGCTTTTCACGGTCGTGCCGTCGACCTTGATTGGCCGGGAATGCGGAACGAAGGATTCGGCGATCGTCAGAGCCTCGTCGACGGCGCTCGCGGCATGGCCAAGCAGGCTGCGGCCCGGAAAGGGCGGCAAGTTGCCGGCGATGTCGTGCGAGGCACCGCCAGCGCTGTCGTGACGGTTTTGGCGGATCGCGTCGCGCAGTTCCCGAAGCCGGTCCTTCAGGTTGGCGCGGACATCCTCGGAGATTTGTCGCAGCATCGCCAATTGCCTCGAAATGCTGAAGCCGCTCGCGGCTTGGGGCGCCAGTCGCCCTCTCTAGATTGTTCGTCTCGCTTGGTAGATCAATAGACGATATTTAACCAGCATGCAGAATCGGCGAGGCGGTCTCATCGTCGGGGTTGGAGGGGAAGTTGGGCAGGCGACGGCAGGGCGAACCAGAAAACGGCAGGACGGTGGCTGAGGCATCCGAGCAGGTCGTGAGCGAAAGCCGGACCGACCGCCTCAGGATCCGCGCCGCCTGGATGTATTTCGTCGAGCAGATGACGCAAAACGAGATCGCCGACGTGCTCGGCGTCGGCCGCGTCACCATTGTGCGCATGCTGGCCGAGGCAAGGGCGCGCAACGAGGTGAAGATCACCATCGAGAGCGAGCTTCTGGAGATCGTTCGGCTGGAGCGCGCGCTGGAACGGACCTTCGGCCTGCAGCAGGCGCTGGTGGCGCCGCTCACCGACCCCAAGGCCGATCCGATCCCGGCGATCGCCGCCAAGACCGGCATGTTCCTGTCCGACGCTATGAAATCCGGCATGCGGGTCGGCGTCGGCTGGGGCGTGACATTGTTCAACACCTTGCCCTTCATCAGCGCCAAATCGCTCACCGATTTCAGCGTGATTTCGCTGCTTGGCGGCGTCGGCGTCGCGCGCCGGGTCAATCCGGCCGAGTTCGCCTGGCGCTTTGCCCAGATATTCCAGGGCGACGGCTATCTGATGCCCACGCCCGCCGTCGTCGACAGTGTCGAGACCAAGATCGCGCTGGTCGAGCGCTGCGGCCTGCAGGAGATTTTTGCAATGGCCGACGCGCTCGACGCGGTGCTGCTCAGCGTCGGCGGCATCGCTTCGGCCACCACCTTCTCGCGCGGCGGCTTCCTCAAGGAGGCGGACCGCGAGGCCCTGCTGGCGCGCGGCGCCGTCGGCGACCTTCTGTTCCATTTCTATGACCGCAAGGGCGACCTAGTCGATCATCCCGTCAACAGCCACGTGATGTCGGTGGATGTCGACCGCCTGCGCAAGGCGCCGATCCGCATCCTCACTTCCGGCGGCGAGGAGAAGACCGATGCGCTGCTCGGCGCCATGAACCTGATCGCGCCGACCATCCTGATCACCGATGAGGAAAGCGCGCGCCGCATGCTGGCGGGGCATGCGAGTTAGGCGGCGAGCATAAGCTCGCCTGGCACATTCGTGCCGCCTTCGCGGGGGATTTCAAGGATTTAGTGGTCGGAGTGGCCGGATTCGAACCGACGACCCCTTGACCCCCAGTCAAGTGCGCTACCGGGCTGCGCTACACTCCGGACCGCGCAAAGCCCTATATTCTCAAAGGTTGGAGTGCAAGGGCCAAGCGGGCAAAATCATCGAAAATGTAGGCTGAGCCGCGAGACCTGATCTGTTGGGCGTCGGTGGAAATCGGTAAGCTCTGGCGATCCCTCGGAGAAAACCTCAGTGTCGTTGGCGAATGGCGCCGTGCCGGGAATTCCTGATCGCGCAGACGGCGCCCACAGCGCGATTGCCCGGATTCGCCCGCACTGGGCGCGAATGGGGATTACCAGGGTCGCCAATGTGACCGGGCTTGATCGCATAGGCATACCGGTGGTGATGGTGTGCCGCCCCAATGCCCGATCGCTGGCTGTTTCGCAAGGCAAGGGCATCGACCTGGAATCGGCCACGGCTTCGGGCCTTATGGAAGCGGCGGAGCTTTACCATGCGGAGCACATCGACCGCCCACTGAAGCTCGGCAGCATGGCTGAACTCTCGCAATCGCACCGGTTCGCCGAGATTGAGCGGCTGCCTCGCATCAGCGCCACGGCATTTACGAAGGACCTTGTGACGCTATGGATTGAAGGCCGGGAGATGATCTCAGGCGAGACGCGCTGGCTGCCATATGAGTCGGTGCGGGCCAACTTCACGGTCCCACCGCCTCCTGGAAGTGGCTTCTTTGACTGCAGCAGCAATGGGCTCGCCTCGGGAAATACTGCCGACGAAGCGATCCATCACGGGGTTTGCGAGATCGTCGAACGCGACGCGACTGCGTTGTGGAACCGGATGCCGTCCGCCAGTCGCCGACGCACCGGCGTTGACCTCGGCAGTGCGTCGGACGGTCCGTGTCGAGAAGTGTTGAAGAAGCTGGAAGGCGCGGACTTCGACGTCGCGGCGTGGGAAACGACCTCTGACGTTGGCGTGCCGGCCTTTTTCTGCCTGATCGCGGATCGCCGGGACCGCAACAGCCATTATGGCATAGGTGCGGCGGCGCACCCGGTGCCGGAGACCGCTTTGCTGAAGGCGCTCATCGAGGCGGCTCAGGTGCGAACGACTTACGTATCGGCGGCACGAGACGATCTGAGCGCCGAAGAATATAGCGAAGACTATCGTGACAAACGCCGACGGCAGGCAGAGAGATTGCTAGCCGAACGTTCCAGCACGAGATGCCTTGCCTCCGCCGAGGGGAGGGCTGCACAAGGGATTGCAGGCAATGTGGCCTGGCTGGTCGAAAGGCTGCAGGCGGCAGGCGTAAGCGAGATCATCGCCGTTGATCTGTCCAAGGAGGATATCGGCCTGCCTGTGGTTCGCGTTGTGATACCTGGCCTCGAAGGTCCCGACGATCATGACGCCTATATGCCGGGCGAGCGAGCCCGCCGAATGTCGGATGACGGACCGTGAATCCGATCGTCTTTTGCGGCCCAAGCCTGCGCGCGCATGACATCGCATCTTACGGCGGGTTCGAATTCCGCCCTCCTGTGCGCCAGGGAGATCTTTATGCCGCCACGCGCGACCGCCCCAGGGCAATCGGCGTCATCGACGGTTATTTCGACGGTCAGCCGGCTGTGCTGCACAAGGAGATACTTTGGGCCTTGACGCAAGGGATCGCCGTGTTCGGCGCGTCCAGCATGGGCGCGCTGCGCGCCGCGGAACTGCACTCTTTCGGCATGCGCGGCGTCGGGCGTATTTTCAATGCCTATCGCGACGGCGAGCTCACCGACGACGACGAGGTCGCCCTCATTCATGGTCCGCCGGAGACCGGCTACATCCATCTGAGTGAGCCGATGGTCAATATTCGCGCGACGCTCGAGCAGGCGGTCGCGGAGGGTATCATCGACAGAACGACTGGGGCGCGCCTCGCGGCTTCCTCAAAGGCGCGCTTCTACCGGGGAAGAACCTGGCCGGACGTGCTGGCGGACGTCGGCGATCGCCGTACGGAACAGGAGCTGGCGGCCTGGCTGCGAACGGGCAAGCTCGACAGGAAGCGCCAGGACGGACTGGAGCTGCTGAAGGAGATGGATGCCTTTATCCGCAGTGGCGCTGCGCAGGGGCCTCCCAACTTCCATTTCGAATGGACGGAGAATTGGCACAATGCGTCCTGGCGAAACGAAGCCGCCCGGCCAGGCGGCAAGGCCACCGCTGAACAGGACGCCGTTCTCGACGAGCTTCGGCTGTGTGGCGACTATGCGCAACTGCGTCGCGAGGCGCTGCTTCGCCTGCTGGCCCGCGGCGAGCATGCCGCACCGGATCGCCAGGCGGTCAGGCGTGCCATGGGCGATTTCCGCTCGCGACGCGGGCTTATGCGGCAGACCGACGTCATCGGCTGGGCGCGCGACAATGGAACGGACCTTGCCGGCCTCGATCGCATGATCGAGGACGATGCGGCCGTCGAGACGCTCGCGCGGGACCGCGATGGCGAACTGCATCGAGCCATCCTCGACCGATTGCGCGAACTGGGTCTCTATCCCGGCTACCGGGACAAGGCTCTGGCCAGGCAGCAGTCACCATCGCCGCCGGCGCCGGTGCCGCGTGCCCTGCTGGCAGCCTGGTTTTTCGAAAAACGGCTGGGCCGCGAGGTTCCCCGGGACGTTGGCGACTATGCCATCTCCATCGGATTGCCCGGCATTGACAGATTCTACGACCTGCTGGCTCACGAATATGCTTTCGCGGTTGGCCGCGGCGCGTCCGATGACTCTGGCCTGACCGACGAAAACGGGCTAACTTGAAACAGCATTCGCCGACGATATCGCAGCCAGTTTGACGTGCATGTCTTTGTCCATGCGAGGGGCAAGCGTGACATCTGGACAGGAAGGCTCTGCATTCAAGGATGGGACGCGCTTCCGGCTGTTTGCCCAGGCGCCGTTCCTCAAGGCTTTTCATCGGCCCGAAATCGTGCACGTGTCGTCGCCGGCGGGGACGGTCGGTCCTGGCCCGGGCGACCGGCGCATGTATGTCGTAGATCCCATTGGCAAGGCGTTTGCATACGGCCTTGCGGAAAATGTCCGCGGTGACCCGCTCTATTTGATGCCGCCTTGGCGCGGCGATGTCTTTCCTCCGGCGTTTCCCGATCTCGACGGGCATTTCGATCACATTGGCACGGACGATCCGACATTTGAGGCGGCGCATCTGTTCGGCTCGGTGCGTTTCACGCTGGACGTGTGGGAGAAATATTTCGGCCATCCCATCACCTGGCATTTCCGGCGCGACCTCGACCGCCTGGAGCTGGTGATACAGCGCAATCTGCACGAAAACGCCTTCATGGGTTACGGCTTTCTGGAGGTTGGCGTCCACGAGACGCCGGATGGCCAGGTGGAGCCGTTCACCCTCAACTTCGACGTTGTCGCGCATGAGGTCGGCCACTGCGTCATCTACTCCATCATCGGCGTGCCCGACCCCGGGACGGCCAGCGCGGAATATTACGGTTTCCACGAATCCTCGGCCGACCTCGCCGCCCTCGTCACCGCCCTGCATTTCGAGTCCGTCATTGACGAGTTGCTGGAGACCAGTCACGGCAATCTCTACACGCACAATCTCGTCAACCGCATCGCCGAGCTATCCTCCAACAGCCAGATCAGGCTCGCAGCCAACCCGCTGTCGATGCTGGATTTCGTCCAGGGCTGGAGCGACGAGCATGCGCTTGCGCAGCCGCTCACTGGCGCGATGTTCGACATTTTTGTCGACCTGTTCCATGAGGAACTCGTCGCGAGGGGCCTGATCACGCAAAGCCAGGAAGACCTGTCCGACCGGCTGGAGGACAGTCCCGACTATTTCCGCGTCATCCAGCCGATGTTCGACGAAGCCTATGCGGCGTCGCCTTTGGCCTTTCGCGAAGCGCTGGTCGCCTCGCGCGACGAGCTGGGCATGCTACTCGCCGAAACCTGGCGGCGGCTTTCGCCGGACGGTCTCAGCTACTCGGAAATCGGATACACGTTGCGCGCCGTTGACAGGCTGATGACAGGCGGACGCTGGCGTTCAATCATCGACGTCAACCTCAACCGCCGCGCGATCGGTTTTGTAAGCGCCGGCCCCAAGATCAAGCCGTTCGGCCCCAAAAGCCACTTCGGTTTGCCGAGGGTGTTCGTGCCAGCACGTCATGGCGCTTGTTGTGCACGGCATCTGCGTGTTGCGAGACAGACGGGAGCGCGAGACAGACTGGCCAGAAGCAGGGCCGGCGTTCTTTGAGTCAGATGAGGAGGAATGCCCAATGCCTTACGTCGTGACGGAAATCATGGACGATATTGAATTGTTGCAGGCCCATGTAGACAGCATATCCAAAAAGCGAGGCAGGGTCGTAAGCGTATTATGGCGCGAAAGTGATCGCGCTTATGTTGTGACGCATGAGGTCGAAGCGGTTGAGAAACAAAACAGAAGTCAGAAGGCCGCATGATGCCAAGAAATCATACTGTTTGACGTTAGATATATGATCCAGGAACCGGAGGGTTGCGGCTATGGTAGAGAGCCTTCTTAGCGTGTCGGGTATAAATCTATTCGGCCATTTTGTGATCGATTTGCAGGTTGTGAACCCACTTCTAAATCCTATCGTGGCGCAGGTGGCAACTACCAAGAACATACCGGCATTGACTGGCAACAAGGCCGTGAATGGTGTGCGTCTGGCGGATAAAAACAAGATTGTTGTTTGGAAACAGAAGGTTCTGGATCAGATCGGCGTGTACACGGTGGGCGGCACGGACGGTCGATGGACCAAGGATGACACGCCTGCCGGCGCGATAATCCAGGTGATCGGCGGGAACAGCTTCGTCGGCTATTTCATGAAGCTTGAGGGCGGGTTCGAATTCATCGGGCGTCGCCCGGGCGCGGCAAACCGAAGCGGGAAGAACAGGCTCCTCGAGGACCAACTGCAAAATGGCAGGTTCGCAAGGATATATGGCTTCAGTTTTGAGGGCAGCTACTACGACCTCCCGAGGCCCATAATATTCCTTGTGCACGGTGATGGAGAACTCGTTGCGGAGGATCTCGGCACGTTCAGTCCCGCCCGCTCACCCAGTCCGACCGGACTGACGGGCCTCGCGGCAGCCGACTTCGACTTCGCCGATGGCTTGCGTGTCTGGTCCTACGACAAGGCCGACTACACAGTCCGCATGGACGTAGAGACAGGCATGTTCGAAGATGTGCTGCTTGCAGCGGTACTCGGCGGCGGCGGACCGGGCGGCATGGACAGTGCCGGCATGAGCGCGCGCGGGATGAGTGCGAGAGGGATGAGCGCGCGTGGCATGAGCGCAAGGGGAATGAGCGCCCGCGGCATGAGCGCCCGCGGCGGTGGCAACAGCGATTGACCTGCATGCAATGAGTCCCTGACGGGGCGCTTGCTTCACCATGCCGGGGGCTGGCCGAGGCTAGCGATCGACGAGGGCGGAGCCCTGCCGCTCCCATCGCGCGAGAGTTGCATTAGAAGAAGCTAATTCGTTTAAATCTCAGCAATATTCCTTTGAGCACGTCTTTCTTTCCTGGGTGCTGTTGGCGATTTCAGCGTGCTATGCTGCACTGCCCGGTGGTTGCTGGGAACACCGGCGGGAAGAGCAATGGTTACAAGCCGATACGAGCTGCTTAATCGAAAGCTGTCGGCGATCGTCTATGCGGACGTGCACGGCTACAGCCGCCTTATGGATCAGGATGAGGCGGGGACAGTTGTCCGCCTGACCCAGTCACTCAGCTTCATACGCGGCTTGGTTGGCGACTATGGCGGTTCGGTCGTCGATACTGCCGGCGACGGCGTGGTGGCTTTGTTTCCCAGCCCGACCCTGGCATTGCATTTCGCGGTCGAGATGCAGCGGGAACTGTCCAACGCGACGGTGTGGTCAGGCGCCCAGGATCCCATCGCCTACCGGATCGGCATTACCATCGGAGATACGATCGCAGCCGATGGCGAGATTTATGGCCATGGCATCAATCTGGCCGCTCGAATCCAGTCGCTGGCGGAGCCGCGCGGCATATGCATCGCCGAATCCGTTCGCCAATTCGTTCGCGGTGAGCCGGAGTGTTCGTTCCGCTCGCTGGGCAAGCAGAAGCTGAAGAACATTGCCGATGAAGTCGAGGTCTTCGCGGTCGATTTTGACTTGGCGCATGCGGAGCCGAGGGAGCCGGCGCTACGCTTTGCCCCTGCGCCCGAGCGTTTCGTGCCGGAGAGTTCACTGGCGGTCCTGCCGCTTGAGAACGTTTCGGGTGACCCTGCGGACCTTCATTTGTGCCAGGGTGTCGTGGCGGACTTGATTTCCAACCTGTGCCGGTTCCGCAACCTGATGGTGATCGCCCGGCACTCGACACTGGCCGTCGTCACGCAGACACGATCGCTGCGCGAGATCGCCAACCAACTGGGTGTTCGCTATCTTCTGACGGGAAGCCTGCGCCGTGCAAGCACGCGCCTCCGGGTCGCCATGGACCTGATCGAGGCGCAAACCGAGCATACAATCTGGTCGGAACGCTACGACGGCAGCATCGAGGACATCTTCGCCTTCCAGGATGACGTTACCACGACGACCGCGTCGCGGTTGGCCGTGCATATCGACATGGCTGAGAGGCGGCGGCTGATGACGCAAAATCACCCCAACATCCATGCTTACGGCATGATCTTGCGCGGGCAGGATCTCAGCTTCCGCTTCCGCCCGGAGAGCAATTGGCACGCGAGGCGGCTTTATGAGCAGGCAAGGAGTCTCGATCCCCGCTATGCCCGCAGCTATGCCGCCCTGTCACGAACGTTCAACGTCGAATGGCGCTATGCGTGGACCAACGATCCGGAAGCCGCGCTGAACGAGGCATTGAAGCTCGCGAGCCTGGCCGTGCTGCACGACGACCTCGACGCACGTGGTTACTCGGAGATGGGCTTGGCCCACCTCTACAAGAAGGAGCACGATCCGGCGATCGCCGCCTACGAACGTGCTCTGCAGCTCAATCCCAACGACGCCGACCTGCTGGCCGAGATGGGCGACTGCCTTGTCTATGTCAGGCAGGCGGAGCGGTCCGTGACGCTGCTGGAGCGGGCAATGCGGCTGAACCCCTACTACCCCGATGCCTATCTTTGGTATCTGGGCGACGCCTATTTCCAGTTGGGAGAATATGAAAAGACGATAGAGACGCTACAAAAGATGCGGGATGGCTCCGAGGGCCATCGGCTTATGGCGGCGAGCCATGCCCATCTTGGCAACACCCAGGAAGCGGAGAGGCATGCCCGTGCGCTGCTGGAGGTGCATCCGAATTTCACCACCGAGCAGTGGCGTAAAGTTCCGCCGCACAAATATCCCGAGGATACTGAATTGCTCGTCGATGGCCTGCGCAAAGCGGGGTTAAGATAACGCAGCGGCAGAAGCGTGCTGCGCGATAGACGACGCGGCCGCTGCCGGAACGGGTACTCGCGCCAGCCGCAATTCCCGCTGGTGCCGATACTCAAGCGCGATCGCGCCCCAGACCAGGCCGAGCAGCAGGTAGAGATGGCGCCAGTGGTCGATGTCGATGAAGGTGCCTAGGCCGATATTGCCGAGATAGGCGACATAGGCGCAGAGCAGATAGGGCTGCCATGGCCGGTCGCGCAGAAGGATGCGGAAGCCGGCGCCGATCGTCCATAAGGTCAGCGTCAGGAACGATACGAAGCCCAGCCAACCGTAATCCATCAGCGCCTTCAACCAGATGTCGTGCGTGTCCTCGCCATAGATCGTGCCGAACACCAGCGGGCCGATGCCGAACGGGTGCTCCATCGCCAGCTGGAAGCCGATCGTATAGCGCGCGAATCGGCCGAGCCGCGCCGAATCGTAGCTTTGCTCGAGCTGCGCGCGCTGGGTGAACATGTCCGACACGCCAGGCAGTTGCAGGATGATGAGGAAGGCGATGACCAGCAGGGCCACGGCCGCGATCGTCATCACCACCACCCGCAGCCGGAACTTGCCGCTGGCGCTCTGCAGGAAGAGGCATGCGGTAAGCAGCACCGCCGACACCGCGAACATGCCCCAGGCGCCGCGCGAGAACGAGAAGAAGATGCCGGCGGTGATGATGAGCAGCGGCACGGCCAAAAGCGGCATGCGCGATACGGGGCCGGTCAAGAGCAGATAGAGCAGATAGGTTCCGGGCAGCACCAGGAACGGGCCGAACACGTTCGGGTCCTGGAAGGCGCCTGCGGCGCGGTCGTATTTGGTGAACATTTCCGCGCCGGGAAAGGCATGGAAATAGCCGGCGATGCCGAGCAGCGACGTCGCCACCGCCGACACGACATAGGCGATGAAGATCAGCCGGTAGAGGCTGGGCTGGACCGAGGTCACCGAGGCGAAGAACACCGCGCTGAAGGCGAGGAACAGCGAGACGGCGAGATAGAGCGGCGTGTTGGCGAGGTCGGCCATCTGTGTCATGGCGATCATGCCGCCGATGTTCATCGCCACCAGAAGCACCAGCAGCGGCACGATCGCGCGCGAGATGCGGAGGCCGAACAGCGCCCAGACCGCTATCAGCCCTGCCATGTAGATCTCGTAAGGCGCGGGCTCGCTGATGACGAAGCCGGAGAGCAGGATGCCGATGCCGATCGCCGCCGCCGCGATCAGCGAAATCAGCTTGGCGTTGACTGCTGAAGGCGGCAACTTGACTGCCGCCGGCAACTCATGGGCGATGGCGCTCAATAGGCGTTTTCCGTGTTGAGCAGGCGGACCGGCGTCAGGAACAGGATGCGCAGGTCGAACAGCATCGACCAGTTCTCGATGTAATAGAGGTCGTATTCGGTGCGCATGCGGATCTTTTCGTTGGTGTCCATCTCGCCGCGCCAGCCGTTGATCTGCGCCCAGCCGGTGACACCGGGCTTGACCTTGTGGCGCGCGAAATAGCCGTCGACCACCTCGTTGTAGAGCAGGTTGTGCGACTGCGCAGCGATGGCATGCGGGCGCGGCCCGACCAGCGATAGCGAGCCGAAGAGCGAATTGAAGAACTGCGGCAGCTCGTCGATCGAGGTCTTGCGGATGAAGCGTCCGACGCGGGTAACGCGCGGATCGTTCTTGGTCACCGTCTGCTTGGCAGTCGGGTCGGACCGGTCGGCATACATCGAGCGGAACTTGTAGACCTCGATGATCTCGTTGTTGAAGCCGTGCCGCTTCTGCTTGAACAGCACCGGGCCCTTGCTGTCGAGCTTGATGGCGATCGCGGTGGCGAGCATCACCGGCGAGAAGAGGATTATGCCGACAAGCGAGAAGACGATGTCGAACGCGCGCTTGGCGACCGAATCCCAGTCGTTGATCGGCTTGTCGAAAATGTCGAGCATCGGCACCGAGCCGATATAGGAATAGGCGCGCGGCCGGAACTGCAGCGCGTTGGAATGCGCCGAGAGCCGGATGTCGACCGGCAGCACCCAGAGTTTCTTGAGCAACTGCAACACGCGCGATTCGGCGGTCAGCGGCAGCGACACGATCAGCATGTCGATGCGCGCGATGCGGGCGAATTCGATCAGCTCCGAGATCGTGCCGAGTTTTGGATAGCCGGCGACGATCGGCGGCGAACGCTTGTCGTTGCGGTCGTCGAAGATGCCGCAGATGCGGATGTCGTTGTAGGGCTGCTTCTCGACCGAGCGTATCAGCTGTTCGGCCGCCTTGCCGCCGCCGACGATGAGGGCGCGGCGTTCCATGCGGCCGTCGCGCGCCCAACGCCGGATGAGCCTGGACATCACGAGTCTCAGGCCGAAGATCAGCACGAAGCCGACCACGAACCAGGTGCCGAACAGCAGGCGCGAATAGTCTTCCGACGCCTTGATGGCAAAGGCGGTGAGCGCCATCAGCGCGAAGCTGCCGGCCCAGACCAAAAGCACGCGCCCGAAATTGGCCAGCGGCCGCATCAGCGCCGCGATCTGGTAGCAGTCGGTCACGTCGAGCAACACCACGGCCAGGAACGACGTCGCCGCGATCGCCAGCGGATATTGCCAGGCCAGATAGTTGAAGAAGCCGACATAGTAGAAATAGACGCCGAGCCCCGACAGAAACAGCAGCGCGAACTCGACCATGCGCAGCACGCCGCTGACCATGATCGGCGACATGGTATCGCGCCGGTATTGCGAGGCGACCTGGCGCGCCACGTCGTTGATGCCGCCGGGCTTTTCGCCCTCGACGGGAGCGTCGTAGTTGCGCACCGCATCTATGGAAAAGCGGCGCGCGGGGTCGATCTCATTCATGGGAATTGTCCGCGAGCTTCGCGAAACTGCATAGCAAAAGAGAGCTAAGAAAGCCTTGAAACAACCGGTGGTTTTGAAGCTGTCGGGCCGGCCGCGTGCCTATTTGTTCAGCGCGGCGAAATAGGCCTTCTCGATCTCGGCCGCCATCACGTCGGCTCCGAATCGGGATTTGAGCTCGCCGGCCTGCGGCATCGCCTTCAGGTACGCGTGGCGGTCGTCCAACGCTGTCCCCATCTTTGCCGCGAGCTGCGAGGGATCCGGCCGGATCAGGGCAGGGGAGCCATCGCCAAAGATCTCGGGAATGCCGCCGACCGCGGTCGCGATCATCGGCATGCCCGCGGCCAAGGCCTCGAGCACGATATAGGGCATCGCCTCCGCGCGGGATGGCACCACGATCAGCCCGGCCAGCGCGAACGCGTCTCTTGCCGGCATGGGCGGCAGGAAACGGACATGGCTCTTCAAGCCGAGTCGTTCCACTTGCGCGTGGTAGCGCGGCAGGTCGTCGCCATCGCCGACCATCACGGCGCTCAACGGACTGCCCAATGCGCTGCCGGCCAAAGCCAGCGCATCGATGAAGATATCCGGGCCTTTCAGGTCGCGCATCATGCCGATGTATAGAAAATCGGCGGCATTCGCCGCCGTCGCGACCGGTTCGAATTCGGCGGCGCGCAGGCCGTTATAGACAAGCGTGTTGGGTATGGGCGGCTCGCCGACCTTGCGGCGATAGGTGTTGCGCTCATAGTCGGAAACGAATAGCAGGCAATCGGTGAAGCGCGCCATGAAGCGCTCCAGGCCGAAGAACAGCTTTCCCATCGCCGTCGTTTCGTCATAGTGGAGGGAGCCGCCATGCGGCGAATAGAGGCGGGCAACGCGAGACCTTGAAACCCGCAACAGTGAGCCGAACAGCCGGGCATAGGCGCCACCCTTGGCGCCGTGCCCATGCAGCACGTCCGGCCGCAATTCCTTGATGATTCGATAGGTGCGCCAGGCCGAGGCGAGGTCGCCCGGCCCGACATGGCGCTGCATCGGCGTGCGATGGATGCCGAGCGCGAGGCTGTCCTTCATCGCCTCGAAGAGCCGCTCCTCATAGTCGCCGCCGGTCGTCGAGTCGCAGACGATGCCCACCGCATGACCAGCGGCGACCTGCGCCTCGGTCAAGTCGCGCACGTGCCGGAAGATTCCTCCGACAGGTGAGCGAAAGCAGTGGACGATCCTGAGCTTCACCGCCACGACGGGTTTTTCAGAACAGGCGTTCGCGGACGTAGACGGTGTCGCCGGGCAGGAGCGGATCGGATGTCAGCACCCGTCCGGTCATCACCTTGCCGTTGATGTCACGGGTGATGTCGACGCTCTCCTGATTGGCGCGCGGCGTGAAGCCGCCGGCAATGGCGACCGCCTTTTGCACCGTGAGTCCCGGCACATAGGAGTACTGGCCGGCAGCGCCCACTTCGCCCATGACGAAGATCGGCCGGTAGCGATCGATTTCGACCGAAACGTCGGGATCGCGCAGATAGCCTTGGCGCAATTTGTCGGCGATCTCCTTTTCCAACTGTTGCGCGGTGTGGCCGCGCGCCGGCACTGCGCCGACCAGCGGGAAGGAAAGATAGCCGGATTGGTCGACGCTGTAGGTGTTGGTCAATCCGTCCTGCTCGAACACCGTGACACGGACGCGGTCGCCGGCGCCGAGCCGGTAGGGCTGGTCGAGCACCTCATGGAAGGCGGCGGGTGTCGGACGGTAGCTCGAGCATCCCGTGAGCAGCGACAGGGCAAGCAAAGCGCGAAAGAGGGAAGCAGTGCTTTTCATGACCGGCCAGGAACCTTCATCGCTCTTGCCGCAAGCAGCGGCACAACCCCAGGAAAGTGCGACCGTTATCATCCTGTTAGGGTTAATGGGTGGTAAAGGAGCATGATCGGGGAGGGCTGAGATCGGCAAAAAGCCCAATTGTTCTATTGCTTTCGCGCAGTCTTCTTTGAGTGTTCACTAATAAGCGTGCGTTCCGATCTTAACGGGTGGGTTACCATAGTTGTTTACGGTCCATCCTCGACTCAAAGTTCGGAGCAGGATGCATGTCCGTTCAGTCCGCGGCAGCAGACGTCGATGTCGATCTGAGACAGCTCTTCGCCAGCCTGGCGAGGAACTGGCTGCGCATTGTTCTCGTCACCCTCATGGTCGCCGGGCTCGCCTTTGCTTTGGCCTGGCTCGCGACGCCTTATTATAAGGCGACGGCCAAGCTGGAGATCGGCTCGCGCGAATCGGAATACACCCGTCCGCCAGGTACCAACGACGACGACAAGCCGATTCTCGACGAGCAAGGCGTAGCCACCCAGGTCCAGATCATCTCTTCGCCCGATATCCTCAAGCAGGTGGCGACGAAGCTCAACCTGGACAAGCTGCCGGAGTTCGACGAAACGCTGAAGATGTCGGCGCTCGGACGCATGCTTGTCCTCGTCGGCCTGAAAAGCGATCCCTTCGATATTCCGCCGGAAGAGCGCGTGCTGAATGCCATGCACGACAAGCTCAACGTCTACGCCGTTGAAAAGACGCGCGCCATCGCGATCGAGTTCGCCTCGAAGGACCCCAAGCTTGCCGCTGACGTCGCGAACGGCATCGCCAACGCCTATATCGCCTCGAAGGGCGACGCAAAGCTCGAATCGAATGCAGCCGCCACCGACTTCCTGGCGCCGGAAATCGCCGACTTGCAGAATCGGGTGAGGGACGCCGAGGCGAAGGTCGCGGCCTTCCGTGCCCAGTCCGACCTTCTGATGGGCGGCAACAATGCGGTGCTGCCGACTCAGCAGCTCGCCGAGCTGTCGAGCGAGTTGTCGCGCGTGCGCGCCAGCCGCGCCGCCGCCGAGGCGAGCGCCGAGAGTGTGCGCCGGGCGCTGCAGAATGGCGGTTCGCTGGACAGCGTGCCGGAGGTCCTGTCCTCGGAGCTGATCCAGCGCCTGCGCGAGCGCCAGGTGGAGCTCAGGGCCAACATTGCCGACCTCTCCACGACCTTGCTCGACAACCATCCGCGCATTCGCGCGCTGAAGTCGCAGCTTGCCGACCTTGACGGCCAGATCCGCAACGAGGCGCAAAAAATCATCCGGGGGCTGTCGGCCCAGGCTCAGACCGCCAAGGCTCGCGAGGATCAGCTGGTTGCCGACGTCAACACGCTGAAGGCCGCCTCGGCGCGCGCCGGCGAGCAGCAGGTGCAGTTGGACGCCCTGCAGCGCGACGCGAACGTTCAGCGCCAACAGCTTGAATCCTATATGGCAAGTTACAATGCGGTGGCCTCGCGCAAGGATCGCAGATACTCGCCCGTCGCGGCGAGCCTGATCGCGAGCGCCCAGGTGCCGTCCCAGCCTTACTTCCCGAAGATCGGGCCGATCACCGGTGCCGCCGCAGCCGCTTCGCTGCTGCTGATGGCGATCGGCACGCTGCTTGGCGAGCTGTTCTCCGGCCGCGCCATGCGTCCGGCCGCTGGCGCCCGTTTCAGCGATATCGAGCAGGTGGCGATGCCTGCGGCCAGGGTGGAACCCATGGTCGCCGAGGCACATGATGAGGGTCGGGCTTTTGCGCCTTATGAGGAAGCCGCGGCAGGACATTCGATCGCGGAAGCGGAACTCCCCAGACCGGCCGAGAGCGAGCCGGCTGAGGATCGCGCAACCGCAATGGAAGCCTCCGAGCCGAGCGAAGCGATGCCTGAACCGAGGCAATCCAGGCTCGGCGAGATCGATGTCGAAAAGGCTGCGGAGAAGCTGATCGCCTCCGGCGCCGCGCGTGCGATCTTCGTGTCGCCGGAAGGCGACGAGGCGGCAGCGTCCGCCGTGCTCGTGGCGCGCGAAGTATCCGACGCCGGCCTGCGTGTGTTGCTGCTCGATCTGACCGCGTCGGGTGCGGCCTCTCGGCCGATGCTGGACTCGAGCCTGTTTCCGGGCATCACCAATCTGCTGGCATCCGAAGCGCAGTTCAGCGACGTCATCCATCCCGATCTCTATTCGGATGCGCATGTCATCCCGGTCGGCACCGCCGACCCGGTCCGCGCCATGCGCGCCGCCGACCGGCTGCCCATCATCATGCAGTCGCTGACCACGGCCTACGACCTCGTCGTGGTCGAATGCGGCCCGGCCGATGCGCAGGGCATCAGCCGCCTGGTCGGCGACGGCACCGAAGTTTTCCTGTCGATGCTGGAAGCCGACGACCAGGTGACACAGGCCGCGGTGAAGCTGATCGAGAACGGCTATCCGGACGTCACGCTGGTCACGCCGGTCGGTCATGAACCGGGAGATCCATTGCCCGGGCGTCGGTCGGCTGCATAAGGCTGGAGGCCGTCAAGGCGGTCCCGCGCTGCAGCGGCGCTGCGCCTAACCGTGGCATTTCTCGGCGGCTCCTGCACTTTACATTGGCGGCAAAGCACCTAGTTCTGATGTTTCGCGCTGCGCACTTTTCGTGTGTGGATGATCGAGAGCGGGACCGTGAACCCTGGGCCGGTCCCTCAAAACTCCCAAAGGATGGCTGTTATGACACAGGCCAAGAATGGCGACACCGTACGCATCAATTACACTGGGCGTCTGGTTGACGGCACTCAATTCGATTCTTCCGGCGGTGAACCGTTGCAGTTTACACTGGGTGAAGGACAGGTAATTCCTGGTCTCGAAACCCATGTCGAAGGCATGGAGGTCGGCACGAAAAGCACCGTCACCGTTCCCGCCGACGCCGCCTACGGTCCCCATCGCCCGGAAGCGGTCGTAACGATCGACCGGGCCAGCGTGCCGGACAACATCAATGTCGACATCGGCACCCGATTGCAGGCCCGCACCCGCGAGGGACGTCCCATGCAAGTAACGGTCGTCGGTGTGGACGACGCCAGCGTCAAGCTCGACGGCAATCATCCGTTGGCCGGAAAGGACCTGGTGTTCGACGTCGAATTGGTCGAGATCGTTCAGGCGGCGTAGTTAGAACTGAACGACTGGCCCAAGGTCCGCCCGGCCCTCCAAGGCGGGGGAATCGCGATTGTCACGGCGCGCGATCGGTCAGGGCGTTGGCTCCTTCCTGCCCGGCGCAATGCGCGCAGCAATAGATGACATCGCCCTGCTCGACGCCATGTCCCATGATCCGCACCCTGCAATGCGGACAGGTCGGCGCAAGCTTCTGGATCGCGCACTCGAAGCTGTCGAACGTGTAGGTTTGCCCGCCCAGGCTCACCAGGAATGCCTTGTCATAGTCGTTGCCGCCCTGGTCGCATTTAGCCATGGCCCAATCTCCTTCCGAGTGCGAAAACCTCTCGGCGCTCGATAGGTTCCGTCGAGTCCCTCTGGGTTTCGGCCCCTTGCCCGCATCCCGGGAGCGTAGCGGCGATTGCGCGACTCTTGCTGGGCCTAGAGCATGTCTCCCGAAAGTGGAAACCGGCTTTCGGAAAAGATCACGCTCCAACAATGAGTTAGATCAGGGTGACGATTCAACGAAACGTCACCCTGATCTAGCTGTCGTCCTCGGCTGCGGCAGGTGCTGCCTGTCCGGCAGCCCTGCGTCGCAGCATCTTGGTCAACTTCCAGACGGTCGGATTGTTCTTGATGAAGGACTTCGCCCGCGCGCCCTGCCGCAACCCGGTCGCCAGCGCCCGGCCCTTTAGCGTCAACGGCGCAAGCACCTCGAAATGCTGGACCTCGATATCGCACCAGAGCCGTTTGTAAGGTTCGTCGCCGACCGAGAAGTCGTACACGTCGAAGCCAAGCTCGCAGGCTTCCTGGATATTGTCGAAGAACAGGAAGTCGCCCGGGCTGGTGAAGGCGAGATCGTCCTCGGCGATGGCGCCAAACTCGCAGATCAGCCGCTTGCCGGAGCGGCTGGAGCCGGTGACCGCGCGCAGCTTGCCCGCCACGTCCAGGCCATGCAGTAGGAAAGGGGGCTTTTCCTTAGCCAGCGCATCGGTGAACAACGCCCGGAAGAAGTCGCGCACTTGCCTGTCGCCGAAGACATTGGCGATGCCCATCTTGGCGAAACGCGCTTCCTTCATCTCGAGGAAGGCATCGAGCAGCCTGTCGACCTCCTCGCGGGTGCGGGCCTCGATGCGGCGGAAGGTGCCGACAGCCTCGAACTTGCGCGTCTGCGAGCGGTGCTTCTTGCGCTTGCGCTTGCCGCTCGCGCGCGAGAGCAGCGCATCGAACCCGCCGTCCAGGTCGACGGCGAGCGCCAGGTTCGGACTCGGAAAGCCGGGCAGCGCAGCGAGCGGGTTGGCGACGCCATCGAGGTCGGGCAGCAGCCTCTCCAGTGAGATCAGGTCGATGTCCGGCCGCATTCGGGCGATTGCCTTGAACATCGAGCGGATCGCGGGGCCGTCGACGGCGGGCAGGAGCCGCGGATCGACGGCGGCGAAATTGCCGTTGGCGTGCCGGCCGCCGGCGAAACGGGCAACCTTGAACGGGCCGCGTCGCACGACTTCCAGCGCCAACGACAGCGCCGGGCGAGCATCGCAGGCCAGCGTCGCGACAACCATGTCGGCGCCGGTCGCGGTCGCCCAGTTGCTCACCCAGGATCCGCTTTGCGCGGGCGCAAACAGCGCCGAGGCGCAGAATTGAACGTAGTCCGCAATGCCGATGCCGTCGCTTGTCGTCGCGGCCCAGTGGTTCGGATGGGCTCCAATCGGTCGCGCGGAAATCTCGTTGGCCGCGACCCGGTTGCCGTCAAATGACGCGGCGGCGTCAACCATCCCTCAATCCTTAAGACGTATTGGTTCCGACTTGGGGGTTCGCATAGGCGAATGTCGTGCTTGCTTGAGCCTAGGCGCAAAAGGTGAAGGAATGATCGACGGGGGCGAGGCGATCCGGAAACTGGCATTGAACCTTGCCCGCTACTCCGGTCTCGCGCCTTTGGCGCGCCCGTTTGTCGGCGGCATCGGCGCTATCCTGATGCTGCACCGTGTCACCGCGACACCGGAAAAGCCGAACAGCGTCAATCGCCATCTGAACATCGCCCCCGCCTTCCTCGACAGGCTGATCGCGGACATGAAGGGGCAGGGCTATGCCTTTGTTTCCCTTGATGAAGCAATCGAGCGCATCAGGGATGGCGGCAAGGGCGGTCAGTTCGCCACGATCACCGCCGACGACGCCTATCGCGACAACATGACCGAGGCGCTTCCGGTCCTGGAAAAGCATGGCGCGCCGATCACCATCTACGTCGCTCCCGGCCTGATCGACGGCGCCGTCGATCTCTGGTGGGACGTGATCGAGGACATCGTCGACACCAGCTCGCGCCTGACGCTGACCATCGCGGGCAAGTCGACGGTGATCGATTGCTCGACACAAGGCAAAAAGATCCAGGCCGTCGCGCGGCTGAATGCCTGGCTGACATTGGAAGTCTCCGAGGAAGAGCAGGGTGCAGCGCTCCGCGAACTGGTCCGTTCGAATGGGTTCAAATTGGGGTCAAGCCGCCCATGCACCTTGATGAACTGGGATGAGCTTCGCACCATGGCCGCCCATCCGCTGGTGACTATCGGCGCGCACACCGTCAATCATCGCAACTTGAAGCGGCTGTCCGAAGCCGATGCGCGCCATGAGATCGGCGACGTTCGCCGCATCCTCAAGGAAAGGCTCGGCGAGGAGCCGCGTCATCTGGCTTACCCCTATGGCTATGCCAGTGCCGTCGGCTGTCGCGAGGTGGGCTTTGCCCGCGACGCGGGCTATGCCTCTGCGGTGACCACGCGCCATGGCGTGCTGCGCGCCGAGCATGCCGGTTTCCTGCAAGCGCTGCCGCGCATTTCCGTCAACGGCCGCTATCAGAGCCTGGCGCATATCCGCACGATGCTGTCCGGCATCACGACGCCGCTTGCCAATGCGGGCAAGATGGTTGTGACGATCTAAAGCATGTCTCCCGAAAGTGGGAACCGGTTTCGGCATAAAGACATGCGTGAAATCAAAAACCTACAGCGCACGGAGCGAATCTGAAAGATCGCGACGCGCTTTAGGCCTGCCTCGCCTGCGCTGCTCAGCACTTATGGAAATATCGGTAGGTATCCGGCGCGCTCATCCATTTGAAGTTCGCCGACAGTCCGCCATGCGCGTTGATCCAGCCTCTGATGTCGGCTGCGTAGGCATTCCAGAGCATGCCGGTCGCGTCGGTGCGGTGTGCCAGATGGAAGCCGAAGCTCGCCGCTGGCGTCACGCAGATGCGGCTGCGCGGAATATAGCCGAGCAGCACGGTGCAGGCGGACTGGCACTTGCCGACGATCCGCACATCGACGCCGCGGGCCGCAAGCGCCTTCCAGCGCTGGCTGTAGGCGGCGACGCTGCCACCGTGTGCGTCCGAGACATCGATGGTTTCCGCTGTCGCGATCGAAGCGGCGAGCGAGCCGATCAGAACGATCAGCCCCGCGAACATGGTCCTCAGCATGCCAAGCCTCCCTGCCGGGCTATCAGCCAGGCAGGGTAGGCGCGGGTTCAATTACGTCTGAATCACATTCGTGTTTGGCCTGGCCGAGGGCGGCTCAGCTCTTCGGACGCGGCTCGATGATCAGCCACTTGATGATGGCCATGGCCGGCAGAACCCAGAGAAAACCGCTGAACAGGAAGAACAGGAGATGCACGGTCGGACCATATTCGACCAGCCTGGTGACCGCGATGGCGGAGGCGATCAGCGCGTAGATGACGACCAATGCCACTAGCAGAATGGTTCCGATCAGCTTTTTCAGGCGAATGGGCATGTCGCGGTTCCGTTGATCCGCCCCGCTTAGGCCGAATGAAGGGAGCGCGCAACCGTCGCGGCCCGGCGCGACGGCGTGCCGCGCTGGACAGGCTTGCCAGTCGGGCGGCCTTGGTCCACCACGTCAGCGCTTCAACTGCCGGAAAAACGCCCATGGCTGCCATCACCGCCACGGCTCCCTATGCCGCCCGCGCCCGCGACCTCCACAACCGCGCTTTGGTGCGCGGCTGGCTTTACGCCGTGCTGCTTGTGCTGTTCGCGCTGGTGCTGGTCGGCGGCTCCACGCGCCTCACCGGGTCGGGGCTGTCGATCACGGAGTGGCAGCCGATCCACGGCGTCATCCCGCCGCTCAACGACGCCGAATGGCAGGAAGAGTTCCAGCGCTACCAGCAGATCCCGCAATATGCCGAGATCAACAAGGGTATGAGCGTCCAGGACTTCAAGTCGATCTTCTGGTGGGAGTGGGCGCACCGTATCCTGGCGCGTAGCGTCGGCGTCGTCTTTGCCTTGCCGCTGCTGTTCTTCTGGGCGACGCGGCGCATCGAACGCGGCCTCGGGCTGAAGCTCGCCGGCATATTGGCGCTTGGCGGGTTGCAAGGCGCCATCGGCTGGTGGATGGTGGCTTCGGGCCTGGTCGATCGCGTCTCGGTCAGCCAGTACAGGCTGGCGACGCATCTGACGCTTGCCGCGCTGATCTTCACCGCAACCATGGTCGTCGCGCGCGGGCTGGCGCCGCATTCGGAGCCGGCCGCCGACCGGTCGACGCAGCGGCTTGCCGGCTTCATCGTGCTTTTGGCGATGATCCAGATCTATCTCGGCGGGCTGGTCGCCGGGCTGCACGCGGGCCTTTCCTACAACACATGGCCGCTGATGGACGGAAAAATGATCCCGTCCGATCTGCTTCTCCTGAAGCCCGCCTGGCTGAACTTCTTTGAAAATCCGAAGACGGTGCAGTTCGTGCATCGCATCGGCGCCTATACGATCTTTGTCGTGGCGCTCTGGCATATGATCGCGACGTGGCGGCGCCAGCCTGGCACCACCCATGCCCGCCGGGCCACGCTTCTGTTCGTGCTGGTGGTCGTCCAGGCCTCGATCGGCATCGGCACGCTGCTGATGCAGGTGCCGCTGCACATGGCGTTGACGCATCAGGCGATCGCGCTTGTGTTGCTCGGCTTCGCCGCCGCGCATTGGCGCGGCACCAAGGGCGCTTATCCGCTGCCGACGAAGATGAGCGCCAGAAGCTGACGCTCACATCGAGAACAAATGCGACTGGGTCGTCGGCTCGTTGTCGAATTCCGCCTGGCGGGCGGCGGCCGCGGACGTCGTCGACTGGTTCTGGTCGGTCTTTTTCGCGTCGGCGGCCTTGAGCGCGTCGAGCTTGGCCTGGAGGGCGGCGGCCTGCTGCTGCAGCCTTGCCGCGTCGGCTTCATCCTGAGCCGCCTTTGCTTGATCTTGCAGGGCCTGGATCTGTTTTTCGAGCGCGGCTTCCTGCGCCGCGTCGTCGGACGACGTTGACGAGGAATATTGCACCGACTGGACGGAGCTCGAGATCGCGCTGACCATGGGATATCCTTCGTGGGAGGCTGGATTCCATCAGTAGTCGATTATGGTGAATCGATGGTTACCACGGCCATCGCCCTAAACATTCAAAGCTTTGCCCGAACCATGCGGATTGCCTCGGCGACGGCCAGCTCCCGCTTCTCGTCGACCGCGTTCTTGTCCTCGCGATGCCACGCGGCCGACAGGCAGCCATAGGCGATCGCGTGGTCGAGAATGGCACGTGGCGACTGCCCGAGCGTCTTTCCAAACATGTCGGCCATATGCGCGATCCGGCGCGGATCGAGGCAGAGATCGTCGCGGTCGAGCGGATTGTAGAACATGTTGGCCGCATCGAAGCCGGGATCGCCGATGACCCCCTTCGGATCGATCGCCAGCCAGCCGCGCGGCCCGAGCAGGATGTTGTCGTGATGCAGGTCGCCATGCAGCGGCTTGATCTCGTGCGGATCGGCAAACAACCGCTCGGCGATGTCTGCGGCGTGGACATAGAGGCTGGTTCGCCCGGTGGCCCGGTCGGCCTTGGCCGCTCGAAACAGGCTGACATACCGTTCCCGCAGCGGCTGCAGGTCGGGCGGAGGCGTGTGCTCGGACGGCGACAGCAGCTTCGCCATCACGTCGGCCGCGATCGCGGTGGCGGCATCGTCGCCATGCTCCGCAAGATGCTCGGAAAGCAGCCTGTCGCCGGCATGTTCGAGAAGCATGCGATTGCCGACACGGCCGAGCAGCCGCACCGCGCCTTCGCCGCGCCGCCAGGCGAGGTAATGCTCGCCGCGCAACTCGTCCGCCACGTCGTCGAAGGGTTTCAGGTCCTTGACGATCGCCGGCGAACCATCCTCGCGCATCACCTTCCAGATCCGGCTGGAAAAGGTCTCTGCAATGAGTTCAGGAACGCTGACCTTCCAGCGCTCGGGAAATGCCTGCATGACCTGTCAGTGCTTGATGCCGAGCATCAGGTCGAGATTCTGCACTGCGGCGCCGGAAGCACCCTTGCCGAGATTGTCGTAGACGGCCATCAGCAGCGCCTGCGCCCGCTCGTCATTGGCGAACACATAGACCTTCATCCGGTTGGTGCCGTTATAGACCTCCGGGTCGATCTCCGGGATGCGCTCCATATGGGTGTAGGGCGCAACCTCCACCACGCCGCCGTCGATCGACGCATAATGGTCGGCAATCGCCGCGTGAAGCTCGGCGCCGGTCGGCACGCGGTCGAGGCCGCCGAGCTGCAGCGGCACCACGGTGATCATGCCCTGCGCGAAATTGCCCACCGCCGGCTGCATGATCGGGTCGTGCGACAGCTTCGCATAGGTACGGAGCTCCGGCACATGCTTGTGCTGCAGCGTCAGCCCGTAGGGCAGGAATTCGGGCGCGTCCTCGCCCTTGCCGACATAGTCCTCGATCATCGGCCGGCCGCCGCCCGAATAGCCGGAGATGCCGTTGACGGTGACTGGGAAGTCGGCAGGCAGCAGGCCGGCCGCAACCAGCGGCCGCAGCGTAGCGATCGGGCCTTGCGGCCAGCAGCCCGGATTGGCGATGCGTTTCGCGCCGCCGATCTTCTTCGCCTGGCCCTTGTCCATTTCGGCGAAGCCATATTCCCAGCCCTCGGCCACGCGATGCGCCGTCGAGGCGTCGATCACCTTGGTCGTGTCGTTCGTGATCAGCGACACGCTCTCCTTCGCCGCCGCATCCGGCAGGCAAAGGATCGCGACATCGGCCGCGTTGAGGAATTCGGCGCGGGCGGCGGTCTCCTTGCGGCGTTCGGTGGGGATGGAGATGATCTCCAGGTCGCCACGGTCGGCCAGCAGCGCCCTGATCTGCAGGCCCGTCGTGCCATGTTCGCCGTCAATGAAGATTTTCGGTTTCATCGCTTGCCTGATTCCCTGCGATTCCAATGTCATATGCCGTGAGCATGATTTAGCGCGACATGATTGCCGTTGCTCAGCTCTTCCGCCCGTGCCTTTCGCTCCGCCAGCAGGCCGAGATAATGCATGGCGATGATCGATCCGGCGATGGCCGTTATATCGGCATGATCATAGGCCGGCGCAACCTCGACGATGTCGGCGCCGACGATGTCGATCTGGCCGAGTTGGCGCAGCGTCGACAGCATCTTTGCCGAGGAGGGGCCACCGGACACCGGCGTGCCGGTGCCGGGCGCGAAGGCCGGGTCGAGGCAGTCGATGTCGAAGGTGAGGTAGGTCTTCTTGCCGCCGGTGCGCTCGACGATCGCATAGGCGATGTCGGAGGCGCGCATTTCCTCGACCTCGTGGCCGTAGAGGATTTTTATGCCGAACGTGTCGGGCGCATGGGTGCGGATGCCGATCTGGATCGAGCGGTCGGGGTCGATGATGCCTTCCTTGACCGCACGGGCGACGAAGGAGCCATGGTCGATGCGCTTGCCGTCATCCGGCCAGGTGTCCTGATGCGCGTCGAACTGCACCATCGCCAGCGGCCCGTGGATCGCGGCATGCGCCTTGAGCAGCGGCCAGGTGACGAAATGGTCGCCGCCGAGGGTCAAAAGGAACGCGCCTGATTTCAGGATCTTGGCCGCCTCGCGCTCGATCGTGCCCGGCGTCTTCTGGTGATTGCCGCTGTCGAGCAGGCAATCGCCGTAGTCCACCACCGAGAGGTGCTCGAACAGATCGCGCGAGAACGGATATTGCGGATCGTTGTCGAGGATCGCCGAGGCGCGGCGAATCGCCTGCGGCCCGAAGCGCGCACCGGGCCGGTTGGTGACCGCGGCGTCGAAAGGAATGCCCCACACGACGGCGTCCGCGCCCTTCACGTCTTTCGTGTATTTGCGCCGCATGAACGACAGCGCGCCGGCATAGGTCGGCTCGAACGACGCGCCCGTCTTGGAGCGGGCAGTGAAGGCGTGGTCGATCTCTTGGTTCGCCATTACGGGTCCTCGGTTTTCATCGGGCAGCCACAACTACAGAACCGGCACGCAACATGCCAGTCACTGCTTGCGGAAAGGAAGCGGCGCTCGGCGAGTGCCACGGCAACACAGGACCTGTATCATTATGGCTGAGACCGCCTTGCTCAACCTTGTGCCCGCGCCGGCGGCGACCCGTGTCGGCACGATGGCCGGGGAGCGCTTCCTGGTGCTGGATTCCTGGCGCGGTATCTGCGCGCTGCTGGTGGCGCTGTTCCATTTCCCGACCACCTCGATGATCTCGCAAAGCGCCTTTGTCGGTGGCTCCTACCTGTTCGTCGATTTCTTCTTCGTGCTCTCCGGCTTCGTCATCGCCAGCGCCTATGGCAGCCGGCTGAGCGAGCAGGACGACCTTGCCCGGTTCGCGCTGGTGCGCTTCGGCCGCATCTACCCGCTGCATATCCTGATGCTTGCTGCCTTCGCCGGCTTCGAGGCGCTGCGGCTCGTCCTGCCGGCGCTGCACGGAACAGGTCCGGCACCCTTCACCGCCGGTTTCGGCCTGAAAAGCCTCGTCGCCAACCTGTTCCTTTTGCAAGGCATGGGCGTTGAGGATCGTCTGAGCTGGAACGCGCCGAGCTGGAGCATTTCGGCCGAGTTCTTCACCTATCTGCTCTTTGCCGCCGTCGTCTTCATCGCTGGCCGGCGCGCGTGGATATGGTTCGTCGCCGCCGCCGTGACGGCGCCGCTTTTCCTGATCGCGGTCTCGACGCGTCATATGGACGTGTCCTTCGATTTCGGCTTCATCCGCTGCCTTTACGGCTTCTCGCTCGGCGCGTTGCTTGCCTGGTTTCAGCACGATTCCATTGCAGAGGCGCGACAGGCGCTGAGCGACGGGGCAGGGCGCCTCGCCTGGACGCTGGCCGAGATTGCGATGATCGCGGGGATCGCGCTGTTCGTCTCCATCGCCGGCACCAACGACCTTGGCATTGCGGCGCAGGTTGTCTTCGCCCTGGCGCTTTACTTGTTTGCCCATGAGGGCGGTCTGGTCAGCGCCCTGCTGCGCAGCCGGCCGATGCTGCTGCTCGGCTCGCTCTCCTATTCGATCTACATGGTCCACGTCTTCGTCCAGGCGCGCATGATCAATGTCGGCGGCCTGATCGAACGCAAGCTCGGGCTCGGCATCGTCGGCGACCTGATGCTGCGCGGCGACCACGCGACCGGCTTCGGCGCCGGCTCGCCCTGGATCGGCTTTGCGGCTTTGATCGCCATGTTGATCGCTGTCATCGTCGCGTCGTGGTTCACCTGGCGCTTCGTCGAAATGCCGGCGCTGGCCTGGTTCCGGCGCCTTGCGAAGCTGATCTGAGGAAACAACTAGCCGGCTTCGTTCACCGGCATGTCATGGGCATCGCCTAACCGGGTCCCGACCCGGAACGGAGCGATTCCCCGATGCGAACACTCTGGCTGAGCCTTCTTCTGTCCGCCGCGCTTGCCGCTGTCTCGGGCCAAAGTTTAGCCGGCGAGACGCGTGCCGCCCAAATCCTCGACCGCTTCGAACATGCCAACCAGTGGCGCGATCATGTGATGATCGCCGCGCATCGGGCCGGCAGCATGCAGGCCGGCAAGACGCTTTATGCCGAGAATTCACTGGCCGCCGTCGAAGGCTCGATCGCGATCGGCGCCGAGATCGTCGAGGTCGACGTGCGGCGCGCGAAAGACGGTGAGTTCGTCATCATGCATGACAGCTGGCTCGACAGAACGACCAATTGCAAAGGTGAGGTGGTGAAATACACGCTTGCCGAGCTGAAGAAATGCCGGCTGGTGATTGAGGGCACGGGCGTCGTCACCAACGAGACGGTGTCGACATTGCGCGAGATGCTGCTTGCGACCAGGGACAGGATCCTGATCAATCTCGACAACAAGCTGGAGGTGACTGACCTGCCGGGCATGATAGCGGAGGCGCGCGATCTCGGCATGGCCGATCAGGTGATCGTCAAGGAGAACCTCTGGAACCGCCAGCGCATCGATGCCGCAAGCGCAGCACTTGCCAAGGCCGGCGGCGGCTTCCAGTTCATGCCGATCCTCGCCGACGATGCCGTGCATGACGCAACCTTTGCCGGCGAGGTCGACAAGGCTTTCGCGCCGCGCGCCATCGAATTGATCAATTGGCGCAACGGTGCCGAGACGCTGACGTCGACCGGCGGCCCGCTGTTCAGCAACCATATGCGGGCGGAAGCGGCCCGCGGCGACTGGCACCTCTGGGCCGACACCTACGCCATCGTCAACAAGCCCGGCGGCTTCCTCGCCGGCGGCCGCGGCGACGAGCTGGCGGTCGCCGCCAGCCTGCCGCGCGAAGCCTGGGGCTTCTGGGTCGACCACGGCGCCACGATCATTCAGACCGACGAGCCGAAAGCGGCGATCGAGTGGCTGGCGGCGAATGGTTATAGGGTGCCTTACACGACAGACATCAAGCAGGCCGAGCCGGCGCATACGGCGAGTATAAATTGAGCGAGGCGCTGGAACTGGAATCTCCCCCCTTGAGGGGGAGATGGCCGGCAGGCCAGAAGGGGTCGTCTCACGTAAATCGCCTGCGTGGTCTCTCGTTGCGGAAGGCGCTGGCGCTCCACGCGAAGCGACCCCCTCTGTCGCCTTCGGCGACATCTCCCCCTCAAGGGGGGAGATTAAGGCTCACGCGGCTTTCGCCACGCCCTCCAACTCGCGCAGCACCTCGGCCGACAGCTTCAGCCCCGCGGCCGCCAGGTTCTCCTGCAGATGCCCAACCGACGATGTGCCCGGGATCAGCAGGATATTGGGCGAGCGCTGCAGCAGCCACGCCAGCGCAACCTGCATCGGCGTCGCGCCAAGCCGCTCCGCCACGCCGGACGGCGTCGAGGATTGCAGCGGGCTGAAGCCGCCAAGCGGGAAGAACGGCACATAGGCGACACCGTCGCGTGCGAGTTCGTCGATCAGCGCGTCATCGTCCCGGTGGGCCAGATTGTATTGGTTCTGCACGCAGACGATCTTGCAGATCTTACGGCCTTCCGCGATCTGCGCACGGGTGACGTTGCTTAGGCCGATATGGCGCACCAGGCCTTTGCGCTGCAGTTCCGCCAGCACGGTCAGGGGCGCCTCGATCGAACCTTCGGCCGGGCCATGCACCCCGAACATGATGCGCAGATTGACGACGTCCATCACCTCAAGGCCGAGGTTGCGAAGATTGTCGTGCACGGCCTGTTCGAGCTCATCGGCCGAGTAGGCCGGCAGCCAGGAGGCGTCTTCGCCGCGCCGCGCGCCGATCTTGGTGACGATGGTAAGGTCGTCGGGGTAGGGCGCCAGTGCCTCGCGGATCAGCTTGTTGGTTACATAAGGGCCATAATAGTCGCTGGTGTCGATGTGATTGACCCCATTCGCCACTGCTTCGCGCAGCACGGCGATGGCTGCGTCATGGTCTTTGGGCGGACCGAACACGCCTTTGCCCGCAAGCTGCATGGCGCCATAGCCGATGCGACGGACCGAGCGGTCGCCGAGTTTGTAAATGCCGGATTTGTCTACGCTGGACATTGCGTTTTCTCCTTCGCTGTCGGCGAGAGAGATAGGGCATGGCTGCTGTCCCGATAACCGGATATAATCGGCACAGCTTGTGCGGAATCTGGAACAATGGCGGCTGAGCTCAACGATCTTCAGGCGTTCATGGCGGTGGCGCGCGCCGGAGGCTTTCGCGAAGGTGCGCGCGCGACGGCGGGCAGCGCCTCCGCGCTCAGCGAGGCTATTCGCAGGTTGGAGACCCAGCTTGGCGTCAGGCTTTTCAACCGCACCACGCGAAGCGTCGCCTTGACCGAGGCCGGCGCCAGCTTGCTCGCGCGGCTTGGCCCGGCGCTGGGCGAGGTCGAGGCGGCGCTCGATGTGGTGAACGGCTTTCGCGATCGTCCTGCCGGCACCTTGCGCCTCAACGTGCCGATAAGCGCCTCGCGGCTGGTGCTGCCCCGGATCGTTCCGGGATTTCTCGCGGCCTATCCCGCCATTCGCCTGGAGGTGATTGCCGAGGAGAACTTTATCGATCTGCTGGTGGCTGGCTGCGATGCCGGCATCCGCTATGACGAGCGGCTGGAACAGGACATGATCGCCGTGCCGATCGGACCGCGCACGCAGCGCTTCACCACCTCCGCCGCGCCGGCCTACCTTGACCGGCACGGTCGGCCGCAGCATCCCCGTGATCTGCTTGGTCATGCCTGCGTGCGCGGCCGCTTCCCGAGCGGGGTCATGACGCCCTGGGAGTTCGAGCGGGATGGCGAGGTGGTGCGGGTCGATACCACGGGCCCATTGCTCGTCAGCATCGGTGGAGGCGTCGATCTCGCTATCGATGCGGCGATCGCCGGCGTCGGCATTCTCTGGCTGTTCGAGGACTGGGTGCGTCCGCATTTTGAGAGCGGCGTGCTGGAACCTGTGCTGGAGCCGTGGTGGCAAAACTTCTCGGGGCCGTTTCTCTATTATCCCGGCCGACGGCTGGTGCCCGCGCCACTGCGTGCCTTCATCGACTATATCAAAACGCCGGCCGGGCACTGGTAATGGAAACAAAAAGGCCGCCCGGAGGCGGCCTTTCGAGATCTTGCGTCTCTCGACGCTTAGCGCTTCGAGAACTGGAAGCTGCGGCGGGCCTTCGCCTTGCCGTACTTCTTGCGCTCGACCACGCGGCTGTCGCGGGTCAGGAAGCCGCCCTTCTTGAGCACCGAGCGCAGGCCCGGCTCATAGTAGGTCAGCGCCTTGGAGATGCCGTGACGCACGGCACCCGCCTGGCCCGAGAGGCCGCCGCCGATGACGGTGGCGACGATGTCGTACTGGCCGGCGCGGTTGGCCGCGACGATCGGCTGGTTGAGGATCATCTGCAGCACCGGACGCGCGAAATAGGTCGCGAATTCCTTGTCGTTGATGGTGATCTTGCCGGAGCCCGGCTTCACCCAGACGCGCGCGATGGCGTTCTTGCGCTTGCCGGTAGCATAGGCGCGGCCCGACTTGTCGAGCTTCTGGACATGCACGGGCGCGGCCGGCTGCGCGGCGACGGTGCCGAGTTCTGCGAGCGAGGAAAGCTCAGCCATTACGAAGCCCTCTTGTTCTTGGAGTTCAGCTTGGCCACGTCGAGCGTGACGGGCTGCTGGGCGGTGTGCGGATGCTCGGCGCCAGCATAGACGCGGAGATTCTTCATCTGGCGGCGGCCAAGCGGGCCGCGCGGGATCATGCGCTCGACGGCCTTCTCGAGGACGCGCTCGGGGAACCGGCCCTCGAGCAGCTGGCGCGCGGTGCGCTCCTTGATGCCGCCGGGATGGCCGGTGTGCCAGTAATAGACCTTGTCGGTGTACTTCTTGCCAGTGAGCACCACCTTGTCGGCATTGATGACGATGACGTTGTCGCCATCATCGACATGCGGGGTGAAGGTGGGCTTGTGCTTGCCGCGCAGATGGTTGGCGATGACGGTGGCCAGACGACCGACGACGAGACCTTCGGCGTCAATCAGCACCCACTTCTTCACCACATCCGCAGGCTTCTGCGAAAAGGTAGCCATGGTTTTGCTCTCAGGTTGACCTTTCCCGTCCCAGGAGGGGCAGGGAGAAGGCGTTTCTTGTTGCTTGGATTGACGGGAGAACCGGAGCCACCCGCCAATAACAAAACGGCGGCCGTTGCGGGCCGCTGCTTCGCGAGGGCTTATAGGCGAGGGCGGTTGATGCGTCAAGGCAGCGAAAAATGAGTTATGGCGAATAAACGTAGCAAAAACAATGCGTTGGTAATGAGGTATTATTTTACCGCATCATTGTCGAGCTTCCTTGGGATCGAATAGGTGCCGGTGGCATGCGCCACAGTGTGCCCATCCGGCCCTGCCACGATGTCGATGTCGAACACCATCAGGCTCTTGCCGAGCTTCAGGATCCGGCAATGGCCGTCGATCGGGCCCGCTTCGGCCTTGCGCATGAAGTTGATGTCGAGGTTGACCGTCACCGAAAGCGCGTCCGGGCCGGCATGGCTGAGAACGCAGACATAGCCGCCGATGTCGGCAAGCGTGAACAGCGACGGACCCGAGACCGTGCCACCGGGGCGCAGATGCCGCTCATCGGCGTTGAGCCGCACCGTGCAGCCACCCGGGAACACGTCGATCGCCTCATAGGAGGTGAAATTGTCGTTGAGCTGCGGATAGACGCTCGCCATCAACGCATTGACCTCGGCCGCGTTGAGCATTGGCTTCAGATTGCTTTGGGCAGGCATGGGCGGCGTCCTATATGAAAGGGCAAGCTCCGGGCGACGTGCCTGGACCAAACGGTGCGACGGAGAAAACACGGCTCGCGGCTGTTCTTCAACCGGCAGCGTGCTAGTTCTGTTGCTCCATGCGCTGCGAGCGCTGACCCGAGAGGTTTGGAAATGGCCGAAGTCGTCGCCATCAAGCCCGCCGTCGCCGACGGCCCCGTTCTTGTCGCCCAGGACAAGGGCATCCTGCGCCTCACGCTCGCCAGCCCGCCGGCCAATGCGCTGTCCTTGGCGACGATGGCGGCGCTGCAGGCCGAGCTCGATCGCGTGAAGACCGACAAATCCGTGCGCGTCATCATCCTGGCCGCATCGGGAAAAGTGTTCTGCGCCGGCCACGACCTCAAGGAAATGACGGCTCGCCGCGCCGATCCGGATCGGGGTAAGGCGTTCTTCGAAGAGACATTCGCCGCCTGCGCCAAGCTCATGCAGACGATCGTGCGTCACCCGAAGCCAGTGATCGCCGAGGTCGACGGTCTTGCCACCGCCGCCGGCCTGCAGTTGGTCGCCAGCTGCGACCTCGCCATCGCCTCGCATGAGGCCAGCTTCTGCACGCCGGGCGTCAACATCGGCCTGTTCTGCTCGACGCCGATGGTGGCGCTGTCGCGTAACGTCTCGCGCAAGCAGGCGATGGAGATGCTTCTGACCGGCGAGACGATCGACGCCGCGACCGCCAAGGAATTCGGGCTGGTCAACCGCATCGTGCCGCGCGAATATCTGAATCAGGTTGTCAACAAATACGCGCAAACCATTGCATCCAAATCATCTTTGGTGGTCAAGACCGGTAAGGAAGCCTTCTACGCCCAGGCCGAAATGGGGCTCGCCGACGCCTATGCCTATACCGGCCGCGTGATGGTCGAAAACATGCTGGCGCGAGATGCGGAGGAAGGTATCGGCGCCTTCATCGGCAAGCGTAAGCCCGAGTGGGCCGACGAGTAGCCGGTTTGAATGGAGCCGCGCCATCCCATCGCTGAGGGTTCGACGTGGCTGCCCGCAAGCAACTGACGCGGCTGAAAGCGCCCTATCTCACGCGCATCCTGCTTGAGCCGTCGCGCGTTGCCGACTGGGAGCAATATCCCTGGAACCTGCCGATCTTTCGTGATCGCGAATTCGAGTTCGAATTCGCCTCGGCCATCACCATCATCGTCGGCGAAAACGGCACCGGCAAATCGACGCTGCTTGAAGCCATTGGTGCGCTGGCCGGCTATGACGAGGCGGGCGGCGGAAAGGGCTACATGCCCGTCGATCATTCCATCGCTATTGACAAGAGCGGCGCGTCACTTGCTGGCGCGTTTCGCGCACATTGGCTGCCGAAGGTCACCGCCGGTTGGTTCTTTCGCGCCGAGTCTTTCTACTCTGTCGCGCGCTACCTCGATAAGGTTGCGCTCGAGGATCCGTTCAAGCCGCCGCCGCCCGATTTCCTCTCCTGGTCGCATGGTGAGGGCTTCATCCGCTTCTTCGAGGAGCGCTGCCGCCGGCAAGGCATCTATATCCTCGACGAGCCTGAGAGCGCGCTGTCGCCGACGCGCCAGATCGAATTGCTGAAACTGCTTCAACGCATGGAGCAATCCGGCACCGCCCAGGTGATCATGGCGACACACTCGCCGCTGCTGATGGCTTGCCCGAATGCACGGCTGTTCCGCATCAGCCGCTTCGGCCTCGACCCGGTCGATTTTCAGGACACCGATCATTTTCGCATGATGCGCGACTTCTGCAGCGACCCGCAGACCTTTATGGAGGAGGCATTGCGGGATGACGATGACTAGCGGTGGGCGCGTGAACCGGGAAGACCTCAGTTGGGAAGTGGAAGAAGCCTGTCGTGAGGCATGGCCTGCGGCGCTCGAGACCGTCGCTCTCGGATGGATGTTGCGCAGCTCAGGCGGGCGGATAAGGCGGCCGAATTCCGCTAATCCCCTGCGCGGCAGGCGCGGTACGCCGGGGCGGGTAGTCGACGCCGCCGAGGCGTTCTACACCAGCCATGGCCAGGCCCCGCTGTTTCGCGTTCCCGACATCGCCCCCGAACTGGAACTCGAACTCGACCGTCGGGATTACAGCCGGGAAGGCGGTACGATACACCTCCATGCCGAGATCGACGCGCTTCAGGGACATAGCGATGGCGACGTCACGGTGTCAGCGGCGCCGACCGAGAACTGGTTCGAGGCGCGCTTCCGTACCGGCGGCTACGACGATGCGGAGCGCCGCATCTTTCGCCATATGGCGAGCTTGATCGCGGGCGACAGGGCATTTGTGTCATGCGAGCGTGATGGCCAAATCGCAGCCTTTGCCTTTGGCGTCATCCGCAACGGGCTGCTCGTCGTCGAGGCGGTTGAAACCGACGCCGGTTTCAGGCAGCAGGGGCTCGGCCGCAGGACGGTCGGCAGCCTGATCGGCTGGGCCAGGCGAGCGGGCGCAAAGGCCGGGTGCCTGCAGGTGGTCGCCGACAACACGCCCGCCCGCGCGCTCTACGCCTCGCTCGGCTTCAACCGCGAGCTCTATCGCTACCATTACCGCAGGAAGACCACGGCAGCATGAACCACGATAGCTACGACAACGCCTACATCGCCGGCATCCTGAACTCGGTGAGGACGATCGCCATGGTCGGCGCCTCGCCCAACGACGTGCGGCCGAGCTATTTCGTGCTGAAATATCTTTTGGCCAAGGGCTTTTCGGTGCTGCCGATCAATCCCGGTCATGCCGGCAAGCAGATCCTCGGACAGACGGTCTATGCCAGCCTGGTGGATCTGCCGCATCCGGTCGATATGGTCGATGTTTTTCGAGGCTCGGCGGCAGTGCCCGGCATCGTCGACCAGGTGCTGAAGCTCGATCCGCTGCCCAAGGTCGTCTGGATGCAGCTTGGCGTACGTCACGCCGAGGCCGCTGCCCGCGCCGAGGCCGCCGGCATCAAGGTGGTGATGAATCGTTGCCCGAAGATCGAGTACGGCAAGCTGTCGGGCGAGATCGGTTGGACCGGCGTCAACTCCGGCGTGCTGTCGTCTAAGAAGCCTTTGATGAGGCAGGGCTTCCAGAGCTTCGGCGTGCGGCAGAAATAGGCGGGCCGCGGTTCGCGCAAAATTATTCCGGGAAGAAATGCATTTTTCCGGGCGTTCGTCGCAGATCGCGCCCCGAACGGTATTTTCTTCTTTGCATTCCAACTCGGGCTTCGCCAAGAATGCCCGGCGATTTTCGAAGATCAGGAGAGGTAGGTTTCGATGACCCGTACGCCCGGTTTCAACACTTTAGCCGTTCATGCCGGCGCAAAGCCCGATCCGGCAACCGGCGCGCGCGCCACGCCGATCTACCAGACGACCTCGTTTGTCTTCGACGACGCCGACCATGCCGCCTCGCTGTTCGGGCTGAAGGCCTTCGGCAACATCTACACCCGCATCATGAACCCGACTCAGGCGGTTCTCGAGGAGCGTGTGGCGGCGCTCGAAGGCGGCACGGCGGCGCTTGCCGTAGCTTCCGGCCATGCAGCCCAGGTGCTGGTCTTCCACAACCTGATGCAGCCCGGCGACAATTTCATCGCCGCCAACAAGCTTTATGGCGGTTCGATCAACCAGTTCGGCCATGCCTTCAAGAACTTCGGCTGGGAAGTTCGCTGGGCAGAAGCAAACGATCCGGCGACTTTCGAGAGCCAGATCGACGACAGGACCAAGGCGATCTTCATCGAGAGCCTGGCCAACCCCGGCGGCGTCTTCGTCGATATCGAGAAGATCGGCGATATCGCCCGCAGGCACGGCCTGCCGCTGATCGTCGACAACACGCTGGCCTCGCCTTATCTGGTCCGGCCTATCGAGCACGGCGCCGACATCGTCGTGCACTCGCTGACCAAGTTCATCGGTGGCCACGGCAATTCGATCGGCGGCGTCATCGTCGATGGCGGCACCTTCGATTGGTCGAAGTCCGGCAAATACCCGATGCTGTCGGAGCCGCGGCCTGAATATGGCGGCCTCGTCCTGCACGAGACCTTCGGCAATTTCGCCTTCGCCATTGCCGCGCGCGTGCTCGGCCTGCGCGATATTGGCCCGGCGATCTCGCCCTTCAACGCTTTCCTGATCTTGACCGGCCTGGAAACGCTGCCGCTCAGGATGCAGCGCCACTGCGACAACGCGGCGAGCGTTGCCGGCTGGCTGTCGAACCATCCCAAGGTTGCCTGGGTGAACTATCCCGGCCTCCCAGGCGACAAGAACAATGCGCTGCAGAAGAAATATTCGCCGCAGGGCGCCGGCGCGGTGTTCACCTTCGGCCTCAAGGGCGGCTACGACGCCGGCATCAAATTCGTCGAGGCGCTCGAACTGTTCTCGCACCTCGCCAATGTCGGCGACACCAAGTCGCTGGTCATCCATCCGGCTTCGACCACGCACCGACAGCTTTCCGACGAGCAGAAGGTCAAGGCCGGCGCCGGGCCGGACACGGTGCGGCTGTCGATCGGCATCGAGGACGTGAACGACATCGTCGCCGATCTCGAACAGGCGCTCGGCAAGGTCTGATATGTCGGCCTTCCTTGCGGTCAATGCCGACAACGTAGAACCGGAGGCCGGCGCGCCGGTCCCGGATCGCGTGCTGTCGGGCGATCCCAAATTCCGCACCTGGAACGTCGAGGAGCGCGACGGCGGTCTCTATGCCGGCATCTGGGAAGCGACGCCAGGCAAATGGCGCATCGTCTATGACGAATGGGAATTCTGCCACATCCTGTCCGGGGTCTCGGTGATCGCCGAGGACGGCGGCGAGGCCCGCACCGTGCGGGCCGGCGACAGCTTCGTGCTGAGGCCAGGGTTCAAGGGCACATGGGAAGTGCTGGAGACGACGCGCAAGGAATATGTGATCAAGCTCTGAGTGGGGGCCTATCGTTTCGTCATTCTGTGGTCTGCGCGTCGCTTCGCTACGCCCAAGGATGACGAAGCCGCGTTAGGCCTTGGCTCAAAACGTGACGGCAACCCGCTCCAGCCCGTGGAAGTGATAGGTGTCGCGGAAACGCGGCACTTCTGCCAGACGAAGCTTTGGCAGCCGGTCGAACAGCGTCTTCAGCGACACCTGCAACTCAAGCCGCGCCAGCGGCGCGCCGATGCAGAAATGGATGCCGGCGCCGAAGGAGACGTTCTTCTGGTCCGTCCGGGCCGGATTGAAGGTGTTAGGCTCGGCAAACGCCAACGGGTCATGATTGGCCATGCCGAGCAGCAGCGCCACCATCTCCCCGGGTTTCACCAGGATGCCCGGCGAAACCTCGATCTCCTCATACGCGTAGCGCAGGAACATATGCAGCGGCGCGTCGTAGCGCAGGCACTCCTCGACTGTCGCGGCGTTTCTTTCCGGCGTTTCGAAGAAGCGGCGCGGATCGCCGCCTTGCGCCAGGATCGATCGCACCGCATTGCCGGTCAGGTGCACGGTCGCTTCATGGCCGGCGTTGAGAAGCAGGATGGCCGAGGAAACCAGCTCGTCTTCCGACAGCTTCTGGCCGTTGTCCTGCGCCTCGATCAAGAGCGACAGCAGGTCGTCGCCCGGCTTCCTGCGCCGCTCGGCGACATAGCCGCGCAGGAAGTCAGAGAAGTCGCGCGCGGCGCGGTTGGCCATGTCCTCGGCCTCGCGCGTGCGGCCATGCATGTACATGGCGACCATCTGATGCGACCAGTCGAGCAGTTGCGGTCCCATCTCGACTGGAACGCCGAGCATCTCGGCGATGATGGTGATCGGCAAGGGGGAGGCGTAGGCCGGCAGAAGGTCGACGCCTTTTGGCTCGAAGCGGTCGATCAGTTCATTCGCCAGCACCTCGATGCGTGGCCTGAGGCGCTCGACCTGACGCGAGACGAAGGCGCGGTTGACCAGCGTTCTGAGCCGCGTATGCACCGGCGGCTCCAGCTCCAGCATGGAATTGGCCTCGGTGGCATCGAAGGCCGCGAGATGCGAGCGGTCGTCGCCCACGCCGCGGCTGTCGGGAATTCCGGCCGGGTTCTGCCGGCCGAAGCGACGGTCGCGCAACAACCGGTTGACGTCGTCGAAACCACCAAAACACCAGAAACCATAGTCTTCCCAAAAGAAGGCGTTGGCGGTGCTGTTTAGGAAGGCATAGGCCTCATAAGGATTCTGCACGAAGGTTGGTTCGTGCGGGTCGAGGCGCAGGCGGCGGCTGGTCGGGTCGAAGGCAAGATAGGCTGGCGTCATGGCTGACTATTAGCGCGCCTTGTCAGTCCTATGCCAGCCGGTATTTCCGGCCGCCAAGGCGAGGCCTGGAGCCCAGTAGGCGATTAAACTGGAACTGTCAGTGGCCCGTCTTCAGGATGTTTGCCACCTTTGCGGCGATCGCCGCGTCGAGCGCCGGCCAATCCGCCAGCAGCTCGCGAGGAAAACGATAGGTGAGGCTGAGATCGTCGCCGACCTGGATGTCGCGCTCGCAGGGCGCTAGTGATTCCTCCGCGCTCGGACCGCTCAGGCAGCGGGCGACGAACGGATCCTTGCCAGCGCGCTCGGCAACGGCCAGCATCTCGTTGAGATAGCCTGACTTTTCCGTGAAGGTGTAAATCGTCGTGCCGCCTGGACCGGGCGTGCCCGGCTTTTCGATCAGGGCGCTGTAGATCGGTGCGAAGCGGCCGCTCATGTCGCGCGACATCATCCGCGGCTCGAATGACAGGAAGATGATCTTCCTGGTCGTCGTGTGGTTGAAGTCGTCGCGCGAGGCCGTGCTGTAGCCGTCCATCTCGGGATAACGCAGATAGAGATCGAGCCGCGAGGCGATGCCGTCGCGCCTGGCCTGGTCGAAGCGGATGAAGTTAGCCGGCACGCTGATCAGGTTGTTGCCCATGACGATCTGGCGCACCGTCGTATCGTCCGTATAGCCGGCCATGGCGATCGACCGTCCGAGCCATTTGCCGCCGACGCTGATCGCCACCGAAAGCAGCGCCAGCGCCGCGAAGATGTAGAAGACCCGCTTCATCAGGGTCGAATCGACGACCTCGAAGTCCGGGCTCTCGGCAGTCGTTGCGTCTTTCATTCCTTCTTCCTCGATCCGCCCATCTGTCCTTCGGCGGCACAGCCGGCGCGGCATGGCTCTTGCAGCGCGTTGGCACGACTGTGCGTTTTCATGGTAAACGGTTGGTAAATATGGATCCCATTGTGCTTGTTCTTTACGCGTTTGCGGTTGGCGTCACGGCTTGCGGGCTGGCCGGGTCGGCCATGGAACTGTTGTCAGGCCGGCGCCTGGCCTTTGCCGAACCCTATGTTTCGCCTGTCCATATCCTGCGTTCGCTGGCGGCAACGGCTTGCGCCGGGCCGTTTATGCTCGCCAACGAGGCTTTGGCCGCCCGCCGCGAAGGCCGGATCGGCACGATGGCGCTCTTGTCCTGCGGCTGCACTGCAATCGCCTGGGCACTGGCGCTCGGCGTCGTGCTGATCGCCATTGCATCATGGGCGACCGCCAACCTAGGGTCTTTCGAATTCGCTGGTTGAGACGAATCGGAGACGAGAAATGCCGATCTATGCGATCGATGGGAAGGCGCCTGAGTTCGAGGACGCCGATACGAACTGGATCGCGCCGGACGCCACGTTGATCGGCAACATCCGGGTCGGCCGTAATGTCGGCTTCTGGTTCGGCGTCGTCATCCGCGGCGATGGCGAGCCCATCACGATCGGTGCCGACACCAATGTGCAGGAACATACGATCATGCACACCGATCCGGGCTTTCCGCTGACCATCGGCGAAGGCTGTACGATCGGCCACAGGGCGCTGCTGCATGGCTGCACGATCGGCGACAACAGCCTGATCGGCATGGGCGCCATCGTGCTGAACGGCGCCAGGATCGGCAAGAATTCGCTGGTCGGCGCCGGCGCCCTCGTGACGGAAAACAAAGTTTTTCCGGACAATTCGCTGATCGTCGGCTCGCCGGCCAAGGTGATCAGGACGCTGGACGAAGCGGCGATAGAGCGGCTGCGCGTCTCGGCCGCGCACTATGTCGCCAACGCTAGGCGCTTCAAGGCCAAGCTGAAGGCCGTGTGACGACGGCGGCAGCGTCTCCGCACGTCTTCATCCGCGGCGGCTGTTCATCGCTTCGCGCAGCAGAAAAGCGCCGGCTTCGAAACCTGCCTCTTCCACGCCTTCCAGCGCCGTTTCGTAGTCGTCGATACGGGTCCTCAGGGACGGATCCGCGCCTGAGAGCAGCAGGAGACGGATCGCCTCGGCGTCGCGCCGGGACACTGAATAGTGGAGGGGCGTCCAGTCGTTCACGCCGCGCATGTCCGGGTCCGCGCCATGCTCGAGCAGGATACGGACGACATCCAACCGGTCCGGCCGCTCCGTCGACAACGCCGCAATGATTGAGGGAAACCCGGCAGGATCATCGTAATTCGGGTTCGAGCCGGCATCGAGAAGCGCGCTGATGAACGTGGCCGGGCTCCAGTAGATCGCATATTCCAGCGGATGACCGAGGCCGAGCTCGAACGGCATCCGCTCGTCGAACCAGCGTGCTGAGCCGCCGAGGGCGAGACCCAAAGCTGCGAAATCCCCGGCCTTGAAGGCGCCGTCTATAGCCATGAACAGCCGGTGTCTGGCGCCGCGATCCTCAGGGAGTTCCAGCATCGCCTTCATTCGCAATGAACGAGCCATTCTGCTCTGATCCGCCTCGGCGTGGAAGGGCGTCGTCAGCAGTGCGGCGCCGATCGGTTGCAGCGGGTGGGCTCGGCCCGAAATAGCGGAGCCGGCCCCGGGGACAGGGGCCGGCTCCTAAAACCCGGTCGTTGGGGACGGGGAGGGTGGGGACTCGACCGGGCTTTCTCCTTGGGCACGTCGCTACATCACGGGCGACGTACCCGATCGCTTTGGCGTCTCAGCGGACGCTGGCGACCGCGTCCTCGCGGCCGTCGTTGATCGTCACCCAAACACCCGAGTTCTCAGTCGATTGACGCTTGAGATAGGTGTAGGCCGTGTCGTTCCAGGCGAGCACTTTCGGTTCGAGATTGTCGAGGATGAATTCGCCGAGGCTGGTGCGCACCGTCAGCACCGCATGACCGTCGCCATTCGGCTGGCGCACCACCGTCATCAACAGATCGCCGGCAGGCACACCCGCGGCCATCAGCTCGCGGCGCTTCTCCAGTCCGTAATCCTCGCAGTCGCCATAGCCGTTGTCCGGATAGGCCCAGTATTCCTCGTCGCCGTAGTTCTCCATGTCAGTGCGCGGCTTGATGCGGGTGTTGACCGAATTGTTGACGTTGATGATCGTCGCCCACAGCTTGCGCGTCAGCTCGACCGGCGGGCCCTTCGGCGTCCGCTCGTTGCATTCGGCCGGGATGCGCTGGCAGAGATCGTAATGACCGACCGGCTGGGTGGTGCGTCCGCCCGTATGCATGAAAGCCGGTCCCGCGCTTGCCGTGCCCCACGCCGACAGCTGCATCGCCATTGCCAAGAGCAACAGCTTGCCCCTCGTCATTTTCATTGTGGTAGTCTCCCCGTTTGAAGGAGACTGTGCCACGTTGGGATTTATTTGACGCAAAAACCCGAAGTAGATATTGAGTAAAACGCCAGTAGAATAAGCATAAAATTTGAACTATCGCGATTTCGGATTGTTCAGATTTGCGAGGCTCCTGCGGCGCTGAGCGGCCGGGCTAAAACCAGGCAACAAAAAACCGGCCGCCGAGGGCCGGTTCGCTTCGCTTGCGGTGAGCTTATGTCAGGAGCGCGGCGCGTTGAATTCCTGGTCGAGGGTTTCCGGCCGCTGGATGACCGCGAATTCGATGGCGACGCCGTCCTCGAAATGGCGCACCACCTGGCCGCGCATCGTGCCCAGCATGACCTGCACGCCGATGGCCGGCTTGACGTCGATCTCGATTGCAGCGCCCGAGAGCGACAGGTCGATGATGCGGCACTGATACTGGCGCCCGTCGGTAAGCTGCAGGACGCTCATCGGATTGCGCGGCGCCACGCGCTCGTGGCGGCGGTCCTCGGGCAGGTCGAGCTCATGCTTGTTGGCAAGCCAGGTGAGCTGCGCGGCGAGCTTATCCTTCTTGCGGTCCGAGGCGATGACGGTCATGGCGAAGCCGTCCTGCGACGTGCGCGTTACGATGCCTTCGACACGACCGATATGGTCGATATAGGCGATGACCTTCTCGCCCGGCTTGCCGATACGGTCCGTGCGCAACGCAACGTTGCCTGGCGACATATCGATCACCTGGCATGGATGCTCGGTGCGGTCTTCCAGCATGAAGCGCCCGTAAATCTTGACGCGGACACGCTGAAAATTGCGCCGCTCAGCTCGTGACGGCGCATATTCTACCGCCGCTGACCTCATGACTGCCTACACCCCGTTGGCACTCCGCGCGATGATGCGAGGAATTTCACCCGAAAACTACAGCAAAGCAGGTTAACAAACGGGAAAAATCGGCCGTGAAAGCCTGGACCCGGGGCCTCGCGCGACGCGGAAAATCAACCGCGGGCGAGGAGCAAATCCGGCGCGGCCAGGCTCACTCGTGACGCCCGCCGTCGAGGACGACGAGATGGCGGATGCGACGCACGCGGCCGAGCGCCGAAATGGTCTCCGGAGGATCGAATTCGGCCGGAACGAGCGAGGGGACGTCGATCGCCGGACGGTTCTTCAGGAACATCGGCTCCTTGTCGGGGTCTATCACCCGGATCGTATCGATGAGCGCGTCGGCGATCGGATCGGCGCCAAGCCAGAAGGGCTTGTCGGCCGTGCTGATTATGCCGAGGCAGCGCTGGTTCTCGGCGCCCCCATCCAGCGGCAGCGCCAGGAGCTCGAATTTGTTGGAGCGGCCGTTGCGGCTGAACCCCTCATAGGTCATGAGCAGGACCGACTTCTGATCGAAAACGCCTTGCATGAGCCGTGACACCAGCCGCTGATCCTTCTCGCGCCACAGCGAGGGGAAGGAGAAGCCTTTGAGCTCCCGGCCGTAATAGGCGCAGAGCCTTGTGCCGGCCAGCCGGAACACCGCTTCGCCGCGTGTATCGCGCTCGAGGATGAAAGTGTCGGCCAGAAGCGACTTGATGTCGGCCGGCTCCACCTCCGATCGCTTCGGGGCGAGGCGACCATCACGCAGATGGTTCCAATATTGGAACAGCGCGATTGATCCTTTTTCTTTCATGTCCATTCCGCTCCGCACAATCTGTCTTTTGATGTCCCATCGGCGAACAGACAGGGCGCCCTCCGATGACCTTCATGCGGTGCGGAGCAGGATGCGTGCCAGTATCGTTAACGTTTGTTCACGCCTCGGGGTCGTTAAGGTTAACAAGTGGTTTACATTGCGCGCCGCCGAGGCCTGTGGCACACCAAAATCACTCCAAAACGGTCGTTTCAGCAGCGACCGGCAGCACTTCAGTCACGGGTTTATGGGGAGCAGGGGGACTCGACCGGCCGTTCAGGGAAATCCTGGACGGCCTTCTTTTTGATTCGTCCCTGTTCTGATTCGCCCCTTTTCCGTACGCGCGCTGTGGCGAATAGCCGTTTGTGATTCGAAAGGGCGTGATCTACATGCTCGTCGAAAATCCCGAGTCCCGGACCTGCAAGGCTGCATGAGCGAGCCCGTAAGCCCCACTGAAAACGAACCGCTGCCGGAAGAGGAGGCTTCCGAGCCGCCGCGCCGCGAACCCGTGTTCAACCTGCCGCCGGTTGTGCTGGCGGTGATCGGCATCTGCGTGGCTGTCCACCTGGTGCGTGTCTATCTGCTGACCGACGACCAGGATTTTGCCCTGCTCGTCCGGGCGGCCTTCGTCCCCATTCGCTATTCCGGCCGATACGACCTTGATTTCTATGCTTTTTCCAGCCCATTCACCTATGCCTTCCTGCATGGCGGCGTGGCGCATCTGCTGATCAACATGATCTGGCTTGCCGCTTTTGGTTCGCCTTTGGCCAATCGATTTGGCACGTTGCGCTTCGCGTTGTTCTTCGCCGTGACGAGCCTTGCTTCGGTAGCGCTCTTCTGGGCGTTGCATCCGCTTGGCGAGGTGCCGCTGGTCGGTGCGTCGGGCGCGATTTCCGGCATGATGGGCGCGGCGGCGCGCTATGGCTTCCGCGTCGACCGATCGTCCGGCAGGGCGGCCTTCGCCGGCGAGCCCTTGCCGATCGCGGCGGTATTGCGCTCGCGCGGCGTCATGACCTTTCTGGGAGTCTGGATGGTCATAAATCTCGCCACGGGTCTGCTCGGCTTCGCGCCGGGGATCGAAGGCCAGATCGCCTGGGAAGCGCATATCGGCGGCTTCGTCGCCGGCTTTTTCGGGCTGCGTTTCTTCGACCATCCGCTGGCTGCGACCTAGTCCTTAGGCGCACTTGAAATGCAACCAATGACGGCGCACCATGTTGCCTAAGCACCCCGTGTCTTCCTAAGGGCGCCGGGGCTCAAAAGCCGGTTGTGGCGGGAGCCGGCGTCAAAGGCTGTGGAGGACGCCATGACGGTTAAGGCAATTCTTGAAAGCAAGGGCCATGACGTGTTCACGCTCGGGCCTAATGAGAAACTCAGCGAGGCCATTCGCATGCTGGCCGAGCACAGGATCGGCGCGCTCGTCATCACCAATGGCGACCGAAAGATCGTCGGCATTCTCTCGGAGCGCGATATCGTCAAGGTCGTGGCCAAGGAGGGCGCCGCCGCGCTCGACATCGCCGTGCGCTCGGCAATGACTCCGAAGGTCAAGATCTGCAACGAAAACCACACCGTCAACGAGGTGATGGAGATCATGACGAGAGGCCGCTTCCGCCACCTGCCGGTGGAAAAGGCCGGTCTGCTCGACGGCATCGTCTCCATCGGCGACGTGGTCAAGCGCCGCATCGAGGATGTCGAGCGCGAGGCCGAGGAGATCAGGGCCTACATCGCCACCGCCTGAGCAGGCGGGAAGGTGCCGCCGGTGTTTCCGGCCGGCGGCATTTGGCATCAGCGGTTGTCGAGCTCGGCGCGGACCAGTTGGAGCCCGCGTCGGGTGATGCGGTAAGGGCCGCCATCCGTCGAGGAAACCGCTTTCTTGCGCCTCAGCTTCCGAAAGAGCTTCAGGTCGAAGCCCGGATAGCGCCAGCCGTCGCGGGTCAGGCACTGGACCGAGGCGATCTTCCTGCTCTCGTTCTTTTCGATTTCGATACGCCCGCCCTGCGCGAGCAGGTGCAGGATGCGCTGTTCCCCACAGCGCCGCGCGTCCTCTTGGACGCGCAAAGGACGCTGTGGCGCTCTTAATTTGGCGCATGATCCTTTCCGAAAATCGGGTCCGATTTTCGGGGTCATGCGCTGCGCTAAATGTCCATTGGAGAAATTCCCGGGAAAAACAACAAAAGCCGCCGCCGCGAGGCATCGCGGCACGGGGTTTCAGGTTTTTCTGCCCTGCCTCGCTTAGGAGGTCAGGGCTTCACCGGGACTGAGCGTAAGTGGACATCCACTCTCCATTGCGGTGGATGCTTCTTAGGCGAAAGCGCAGGAAAAGGCCAGCGGACGGCTTTGCGCTTGTCTCGCCGGGCGGTTTGCACTAGCGAAGTTGCGCGCCCAAATGTGCATTAATGCAATTCCGAGAATTCTAAGTTCGTAGGCTTCCATGAGCATCATCGACACCCGCACCCCCGACGCGAAACGTCTGATCCCCGGCGCCACCGGCGATTGGGAGATCATCATCGGGCTCGAAGTGCATGCGCAAGTGATCTCGGAGGCAAAGCTCTTCTCTGGCGCCTCGACGGCGTTCGGCGCGGCGCCCAACGCCAATGTCAGCCTAGTCGACGCAGCGATGCCCGGCATGCTGCCGGTCATCAACGAGGAATGCGTCAAGCAGGCGATCCGCACCGGGTTGGGCCTGAAGGCCGCGATCAACCACAAGTCGGTCTTCGATCGGAAGAACTATTTCTATCCGGACCTGCCGCAGGGCTACCAGATCTCGCAGTACAAGCAGCCGATCGTCGGCGAAGGCAAGGTGATCGTCTCCGTCGGGCCCGACCGCCAGGGCGAGTTCGAGGATATCGAGGTCGGCATCGAGCGCCTGCATCTGGAACAGGATGCGGGCAAGTCGATGCATGATCAGCATCCGACCATGTCCTATGTCGACCTCAACCGGTCCGGCGTGGCGCTGATGGAGATCGTCTCCAAGCCCGATATCCGCTCGGCCGACGAGGCCAAGGCCTATGTCACCAAGCTGCGCTCGATCATGCGCTATCTCGGCACCTGCGACGGCAACATGGACGAAGGCTCGCTGCGCGCCGACGTCAACGTCTCGGTGCGCCGTCCGGGCGGCGCGTTCGGCACGCGTTGCGAGATCAAGAACATGAACTCGATCCGCTTCATCGGCCAGGCCATCGAATATGAGGCGCGCCGGCAGATCGCCATTCTCGAGGACGGCGGCAAGATCGATCAGGAGACACGCCTGTTCGACCCGGCCAAGGGCGAGACGCGTTCGATGCGCTCCAAGGAAGAAGCGCATGACTATCGTTATTTCCCGGATCCCGACCTTCTGCCGCTGGAGTTCGATCAGGCCTATGTCGACGCGCTCGCCAAGGACCTGCCGGAACTTCCCGACGACAAGAAGGCGCGGCTGGTCGATGTGCTCGGCCTTTCGGCGTATGACGCTTCGGTGCTGGTTTCGGAAAAGCCGATCGCCGATTATTTCGAGAAGGTGGCGACGGGGCGCGATGGCAAGCTCGCCGCCAACTGGGTCATCAACGATCTCCTTGGCCAGTTGAACAAAGCCGGCAAGGACATTGAAAATGCTCCGGTTTCGCCAGAGCAGCTCGGCGCCGTTCTCGACCTGATCAAGGAAGGCACCATCTCCGGCAAGATCGCCAAGGACCTGTTCGAGATCGTCTGGAACGAAGGCGGCGATCCGCGTGAACTCGTCGAGAGCCGCGGCATGAAGCAGGTCACCGACACCGGCGCCATCGAGAAGGCCGTCGACGAGGTCATCGCCGCCAACCCGGACAAGGCCGAGCAGGCGCGCGCCAAGCCGACCATGGCCGGCTGGTTCGTCGGCCAGGTGATGAAGGCGACCGGCGGCAAGGCCAACCCGCAGGCGGTCAACGACCTGGTCAAGGCCAAGCTCGGCATCGAGGGCTAGCGATGTTCGTGCGGACGGCGAGCGAACGCGATCTCGCAGCCGTCCGAGCGTTGCTGGTCGAGACTTGGCATGCCACTTACGACGCGATCTACGGCGCCAAGCGGGTAACTGAAATCACCGATGACTGGCATTCGATCGCTTCGCTCAAGGCGCGGCTGACGCGCCCGAATTCCGAGTTCCTGGTGGCCGACGACGGCAAGCGGCTCGGCGGCATGGCCTTCGCCGCCACCACCACCACCACCGACCCGAAGATCGTCCTTTTGAACCAGCTCTATGTGCATCCGGCCTGCCAGCGGCAGGGGATCGGCCAGTCGTTGCTCGACGAAGTCGAAGCCAGTTTTCCGGAGATGGACATACTGCGCCTCGAAGTCGAAGAGGCAAATGCCGTGGCGATCGCCTTCTACGAGGCGAACGGGTTCCGCCAGGCCGGCAGGACCGCAGATTGCGGCGGCAATTCGGGATTGCCCGCCCTCATCATGGAGAAGGGCCGCCGCTAGATCGGCGGCGAGCCCCATTCATCGCGCGGTTTTGATTTGATCGCGTCGTGCGCGCGATCAAGGCTGCTCCGCGCCGGCGTCGCACCCTCCATAAGGCAGGGGCGTCGTCCGCAATTGGGGGATTGCCATGCCGAGCTTGCCGGAACTGATGCCGACCGAGGTGTCGGACGAGACTTTTGGCGGCGTGACCTATCACGTCGCCAGCGAACTGGTGCCCGTGCTGTCGGTCGATGTGACCAACATGCCGGTCTATTTCGAGCACCACATCCTTTTGTGGAAGAACACCACGATCACCATCGGCCTGAAATCGCTGAAGGGTGCGCTGAAGCGCATGATCGCCGGCATGCAGATCTTCGTCACCGAGGCGTCCGGCCCGGGCGTCATCGCCTTTAGCCGCGACGGACCGGGCCATATCGTGCCGATCCATCTTCGCCGCGGCGAGGAGATCCAGGTGCGCGAGCACCAGTTCCTCGCCGCGACCGCCAGCGTCGACTACACCTTCGAACGCGTGCGCGGGCTGGGAACGATGCTGTTCGGCCAGAGCGGCTTCTTCATCGACCGCTTCCGCGGCGAGACCGGCGACGGCATCGTCTGGCTGCATGGCTACGGCAACGTTTTCGAGAAGGCGCTGGCGCCCGGCGAGACCATCGACGTCGAGCCCGGCGGCTGGCTGTTCAAGGACGCGTCGGTGAAGATGGATACGAGGATCGACCGGCTTTCCAGCGGCTTCTTCGGCGCCGCCATGAATTTCGTCGTCAATCGCTTCACCGGGCCGGGCCGTGTCGGCATCCAGTCGATGTACCTGCATATGCCGTCGGAAGAGTAGGCTGGAGCAATTCCAAGTTGCGCCCTGCGTACGCTGATCGGCAAGGATCGCTCAGGCGGAGGGGATCTCCACATTGTCGATCAGCCGCGTCGTGCCGAGCCATGCCGCCGCCAGCACGCGGCCGTCACGGCCCCGCTGCCACGGTTCGAGCGTGACGCTCGTGCGGGCGGCGACATAGTCGACCTTTTGGAAGCCTGCTGAGACAAGCGCCTTTGCGGTATCCCCGGTAGCGCCGGCCTCATCCGCGCCGGCTGAAAGCGCTGCCGCTGCGCGGCGCAGGATCAGGTTGAGCTTGCGCGCGATCTCGAGCTCGCCCTCGCCTAGGTAGGCATTGCGCGACGACATGGCGAGACCGTGGGCGTCGCGCACCGTCGGCGCGCCGACGATCTCGACGGCCAGGTCGAGATCGCGGCAGAGTTGCCTGACGACGCAGAGTTGCTGGTAGTCCTTCTCGCCGAACACGGCGCAATCGGGCGCTGCCTGTAGCAAAAGCTTGGCCACCACGGTCGCGACGCCGTCGAAGAAACTTGGCCTGAAGTCAGTTTCCAGCCCACGGGAGGGGCCGCCCACTGAGATCTTGGTGGCGAAGCCGGCGGGGTACATTTCGCTCACGCCTGGTGTGAAAGCGAGATGCGCGCCCGCCTCCCGCAACCGGTCGAGATCCCGCGCCAGTTGGCGCGGATATTTGTCGAGGTCTTCCGTCGGCGCGAACTGCGTCGGATTGACGAAGATCGACACGACGCAGCGCTCGGCCCGTTCGAGTGCGATCCTGATCAGCGAGATATGGCCGTCATGCAGCGCCCCCATCGTCGGCACCATGGCGACCTTGAGGCCTGCCTGCCGCCAGTCCCGGACCTGCGCCCGAAGGGCGGTGACGCTGTCGACGACGATTGGCGCGTTCATGTCTTGTCCTTGCCGGAAGCCGTCGTGAAGACATGGCCGGGGCCGGGGAAAGCGCGGCTCCGCACCTCGGCGGCGTAGCGCGCCGCCGCATCCGCTATCGCGCCGCGCAAGTTGGCGTATTCCTTGACGAATTTCGGCACACGGTCGACGGTCATGCCGACCATGTCGTCGATCACCAGGATCTGGCCGTCGCAGTCGGCACTGGCGCCGATGCCGATGGTCGGTATGGAAACGTGATGCGTCAGCTTCGCGGCCACGGCCTCCATCGTGCCCTCGATGACGACCGAGAAGGCTCCGGCTGCTTCCACCACTTCGGCATCCCTGAGCAGGGCAGCAATATTGTCCTGCGTCCGGCCCTTGATCTTGTAGCCGCCGTCCTTCTCCACCGATTGCGGCTGCAGGCCGATATGACCCATGACCGGTATTCCTTCGGCGACGATCGCCGCGATCTGGGAGGCCATGTCGACGCCGCCTTCGAGCTTCACGGCCTGGCAGCCCGTTTCCTCGACAATGCGCTTCGCCGCCGCCACCGCCTGTGCCGGCGAGGCCTCATAGCTGCCCGCCGGCATGTCGACCACCACGCAGGCCTTGGCCGAACCACGCATCACGGCCTGGCCGTGCGCGATCATCATCTCCAGCGAGGCGCCGAGCGTGGTGGCATGGCCATGCAGGACCATGGCGACGCTGTCGCCGACCAGCAGCAGGTCGACATGTGGATCGAGCAGGCGGGCGATCGGATAGGTATAGGCGGTGAGGCAGACGATGGGCACGCCGCCCTTGCGGCGGCGAATGTCTTCGGCGCTGATCCGGCTGTCGGCGGACGGATCCCGGGTCAATCGTCACCTCCCTAGAGCATGATGCCGAAAAGTGTGTAGCGGTTTTCGGGCGACATCATGCTCTATCTCTTCGATCTAGGCGCGCGCCCGAAACGGGGCGGGCCGAGCTTTAGAAAGACGGGCCGCGCTTGGCAAGCGGCGCTGCCGCCGGTAGTAGCGGTGCATCGATTTAGCGCACGAAGCATTTACATTCCGGGCGCGGCAAAACCCTTGCCTTCGCGGTGGCGTGACGCCATAAGCAGGGGAAAGGCAGGAGCCGCTGCCGCCGCGAGGATCTGGATGAAAACTTTCCTGCTGCAGTTTTTCACCTGGTGGAACAGCCAGACGCTCGGCACCCGCTTCCACACCTGGCGCTTCGGCAAGCGGGTCGGCGAGGACGAAGCCGGCAACGTCTACTATGAGGGCGGCGTCGATTCGGAGGGCCGCACCCGCCGCTGGGTCATCTATCGCGACTATTCGGAAGCCTCGAAGATCCCGCCCGGCTGGCATGGCTGGATCCACCACCGCGTCGACACCGCTCCCGCCAGCGAAAACTACAAGCCGCGCGAATGGCAAAAGCCGCATCAGGCGAATCCAACCGGAACGCCGTCGGCCTATCGGCCGAAGGGTTCGATCCTGACCAACCAGCATCGCCCGCAGGTCACCGGCGATTACGACGCCTGGACGCCCGGATCGTAATCCGCGTCCACGACGCCGCTTCGGTCCTTTGTCGCCACAATTGGCATTTAGCTGCTTGCTGATAGCGCAGCCTCGATTAGCCTTGGGCGTTGAGAGAATCACCCGGGCGCAACCACCGGTATTTTGCATGAGCGATCCAGAGCAATTCCAGGAAAAGTGCGCAGCGGTTTTCCGTCCGGAATTGCGTTCCTGGATTCCAAGCTACACCTCAAGGGCGCTGATCGCGGCGACGTCCCTTCTGCTTGCTTCGACGGCAGCCTTCGCCGCCGCGCAGGCGCCGGCCGCCGCGCCCGCGGCCTCCGACCGCATCACCAATCCGGTGGCCGAGTTCGCCGGCATCGACAAGATCACCGGCCGCATTATCACCTTCGATGTCTATATCGACGAGACCGTGCAGTTCGGCGCTTTGCAGGTGACGCCTCGCGTCTGCTATTCGCGGCCGGATACGGAGCAGCCCAAGACCGATTCCTTCGTCGAGGTCGACGAGATTACGCTCGACCGCAAGATCCGTCGCATCTTCACCGGCTGGATGTTTGCCGAAAGCCCCGGGCTCAACGCCGTCGAGCACGCCGTCTATGACGTCTGGCTCAAGGGTTGCAAGCAGAAGTCGGACGTGCCGCCGCCGACCGCGGCCAAGGCCGACGCGGCCAAGCCGAAGACTCAGGCCGCCAGGCCCAACGCCCCGGCGCAACCGGCGGATGCCACGCAAGAGCCGGCTGGCGACGAGCCCTCCAACACCAACTGATCTCGGAACCTGCCCGCGCTTGAGCCGTTCCAAATCGGCGACAGGCGAGGAGCATTCCGCGATGACCACCAAACCCATCACCGCCAACAAGCAGGAGCTTCTCAAGCTCGAGAAAGGCTTTTGGACCGGCGATTCCGCCTATTATGAAGCCAATGCCGATATGGAATGCCTGGTAGCCTTCCCGGGAATGGCCAAGGCAATGACTAATGCCGAATTGGCAAAGACGGCCAGCAAGCCAAACCGGTGGCGCGACCTCGATATCAAGCTGAAGGGCATGGTCGAGCCGGGCAGCGATATCGTGATGCTCACTTATGAAGCGCGGGCCACGCGCGAAAATGGCGAACCCTATGCGGCGCTCGTCAGCACCGGCTACGTCCATCGCGCCGACGGCTGGAAAATGATGTTCCATTCCCAAACGCCGATCGAGGCGGCAAGACAAACTCAAGGATAAAAGACGGCTTCGCCCTTCAACGCCTCGGCGAGCATTTTCTCGTACTGACCGCGCGGCACGTCGACGGCGCCGAAGCGCTTCAAATGCTCGGTGGTGAACTGCGTGTCGAGCAGCGCGAAGCCGCGCGCCTTCAGCCGCTCGACGAGATAGTGGAGACAGGTCTTCGACGCATCGGTCTCCCTGGCGAACATGCTTTCGCCGAAGAACACGCGTCCGAGCGAGACACCGTAGAGGCCGCCGACCAGCCGGTCCTCGCGCCACGCCTCGACCGAATGGCAGTGCCCCAGGCGATAGAGCTCGACATAGGCTTCGCGGATCGGCGCGTTGATCCAGGTCGAGCGGCGCTCCTCGCGCTTTTCGGCGCAGCCGTCGATCGTCGCCTCGAAATCGAAGTCGTAGCGTATCTGGAACGGATGCTTGCGGATCGTCTTCTTGAGGCTGCGCGGTGTATGGAAACCGTCCAGCGGAATGATGCCGCGCGTTTCCGGCCGCACCCAGAACACCTCCGGGTCGTTGGCGCTCTCGGCCATCGGGAAGACGCCGGATGCATAGGCCCGGAGCAGCAGGTCGGTCGGAATGCGGTAGCCTGGCGCGTAGGGGCGGGTCATCGCATCCCCGTGCTATTCACCCTTGGCCAGGTATTTTTCCAGCCAGTGGATGTCGTAGTCGCCATTGGCGATGTCGGGATTGCCGACAAGATCGCGGAACAGCGGCAGCGTCGTCTTGATGCCGTCGACGACGAATTCGTCGAGCGCGCGGCGCAGCCGCATCATGCATTCGACGCGGTTGCGGCCATGCACGATCAGCTTGCCGATCAGGCTGTCGTAATAGGGCGGGATCTTGTAGCCAGAATAGACGCCGGAATCGACGCGGATGCCGAGACCGCCGGGCGTGTGGAAATGCGTGATCGTGCCGGGCGAGGGCGCGAAGGTACGCGGATCCTCGGCGTTGATGCGGCACTCGATGGCATGGCCGTTGAACTTGATGTCCTCCTGCCTGACCGACAGCCCGCCGCCCGAAGCGACGCGGATCTGCTCGTGCACAAGGTCGATGCCGGTGATCGCTTCGGTCACCGGATGCTCGACCTGCAGGCGCGTGTTCATCTCGATGAAATAAAACTCGCCATTCTCGTAGAGGAATTCGATCGTGCCGGCGCCGGAATAGCCGAGATCGGCGATCGCCCTGGCGCAGATGTCGCCGATGCGCGAACGCTCCTCGGCATTGAGCGCAGGCGAATTGGCTTCCTCCCAGACCTTCTGGTGGCGCCGCTGCAGCGAGCAGTCGCGCTCGCCGAAATGCACGCCGCGGCCGGCGCCGTCGCCGAACACCTGCACCTCGATATGGCGCGGTTTCTCCAGATATTTCTCGATATAGACGGCGTCGTCGCCGAAGGCTGCGCCCGCTTCCGACTTGGCCGTCTGCAGCGCGACTTCGAGGTCCGCCTCGGTATGTGCCACCTTCATGCCGCGGCCGCCGCCGCCGGCGGAGGCCTTGATGATCACCGGATAGCCGATCTCGGCGGCGACGCGCTTGGCTTCCTTGTCGTCGCTGATCGCGCCGTCCGATCCGGGCACGACCGGAATGCCGAGACGCTTTGCCGTGCGCTTGGCCTCGATCTTGTCGCCCATGATGCGGATATGGTCGCCCGACGGGCCGATGAAGGTGATGTTGTGGGCGGCAAGGATGTCGGCGAACTTGGCGTTCTCCGACAGGAAGCCGTAGCCCGGATGCACTGCGTCGGCGCCGGTGATCTCGCAGGCGGCGACGATCTGGTGGATGTTGAGATAGCTTTCGCGCGAGGGCGGCGGGCCGATGCACACGCTCTCGTCGGCAAGCCGCACATGCATGGCGTCGGAATCCGCGGTCGAGTGGACCACCACCGTCTGGATGCCGAGCTCCTTGCAGGCGCGCAGCACCCGGAGCGCGATTTCGCCGCGATTGGCGATGAGGATCTTCTGGAACATCTCTTGGCTGTTCCCGGCTCTACTCGAGGACCACCAGCGGCATGCCGTACTCGACCGGTTGGGCGTCCTCGATGAGGATCGCCGTCACCGTGCCGGCGCGCGGCGAGGGGATCTGGTTCATCGTCTTCATCGCTTCGATGATGAGCAGCGTCTGGCCTTCCTTCACTTTCTGGCCGATCTCGACGAACGGCTTGGCGTCGGGCGAGGGCGCCAGATAGGCCGTGCCGACCATCGGCGAGGGCACGGCGTTCTTCGACGGATCGGCGGGTGCCGCAGCAGCGACCGCGGCAGGCTGAGCCGCTGCGCCCATCGGAGCGGCTGCGAGCGCCGGCAGCGGCGCTGCAACCGCGTGGACGGCCTGCGACTGGCGCGACACGCGCACCTTAAGGTCGCCGAGCTCGACCTCGATCTCGGTCAGATTGGTGTCGTTCAGAATGCCCGCCAGGTCGCGGATCAGTTGCTGGTCAACACCGGTCTTTTTTATCGACATTTTCGAGCCTTCTGTTTGGGGGCCGGTCACAGGCGTGCCGCCAGTGCCTGCAGCGCGAGCGTGTAGCCGAGCGGCCCGAACCCGCAGATCATGCCGACAGCGACCGGCGCGACCATGGAGACGTGACGGAAAGGCTCCCGCGCGTGGATGTTGGAAAGATGGACTTCCGCGACGGGCAGCGGCGCGATAGAGCGGATGGCGTCGTGGATGGCGATCGAGGTATGGCTGTAGGCGCCGGGATTGATGACAATTCCTGCCGCCTTGTCGCCGGCTTCCTGGATCCAGTCGACCAGATCGCCCTCATGGTTGGATTGGCGAAAATCGATCTCGAGTCCGAGCGCGGCGCCCGCCGCCTTGCAGTCCTCGGCGATGGCAGCAAGCGTCTTGCCGCCATAGATTCCCGGCTCGCGTTTGCCGAGCGCATTGAGATTGGGACCGTTGAGGACGAAAATCGTTTTCAATATGTCGACCTTGTTCTACGCCGGCCCCGAGCCGGCGCACTGGCCTCTATAATGGGCATAGCCGCCCGCGAAAAGAGCGCAAGTGCGTTCTTGCGCTGTCCACAGCGGCCGGCTTTTGCATCCGCAAGCGCTTACAGCGCGCTCTTGGCCTGTTCGATCTTTTCCGCCAGAACCTGCTGGCCGAGCGCTCCGAAGATCACCTCGTTGCCGACCACATAGGACGGCGTGCCGGTGATCGAGAGTTTCGTCGCGAGGTCATAAGTGCGCGACAGCGTTTCGGCGATGCGCGGATCCTTCATCTTCTCGCGCAATGCCGCCTCGTCGGCACCGAGCGAAAGCGCCACCTTGATGGCGGTCGCTTCGGTGGCGCGGCCCTGGCCGCCGAGCAGCGCGGTGTGGAATTCGCCGTATTTCTCCGGATGCATCAGGTGGAAAGCCATGGAGACGACGCTGGCCTTCTGCGAATCCGGGCTGAGGATCGGGAATTCCTTGAGCACGAAACGCAGGTCCGGGTCGGACTTGGTCAGCGCCTGCATGTCCTCGATCGCGCGTTTGCAGAAGCCGCAATTGTAGTCGTAGAACTCGACGATCGTGACCTTGCCCTTCGGGTTGCCGACGACGCCGTCGAAGGTGGAGTTGAAGATCTCATCCTTGGAGTTCTTGATGACGCCGAGGGCCGCGAGCCGCTGCTCTTCCTTCTGCTTGGCCTCGAGCGCGTCCTGGACTTCGAGCAGAACCTCGGGGTTCTTCAAGAGATAATCGCGGATGATGCCTTCTACCTCCTTGCGATCGATCTTGGTGTCGGCGGACGCTTTGTCGTCGGTGGAGGACGTGATCTGCGCCACTTGCACGGTGTCGGCTTTCGCGGCCTGCGAGTTTCCCGCGACGAAGCCGAAGGCCAGCATGCCGAGCGCCACCGCCAGACCGCCAGCACTGCCAAGCAGGATTGCCTTGTTCATGATTATCGATCCTTTTGCCTGTCCCGGTCCGCCTTGGTCGCGGCCAAGCTCCGGGAGGTTCATTTGAGTTTGTTCGATGGCGTGTAGTTTATAATATCCTGGGCGCGGACCCAGCGGGGTTCGCCGCGCTTCAATTTCTGTTGAGCGCGCATGGCGAAGATCTTCGCGTTCTGGTAGTCGCCCGAATAGTAATGGCCCTCGGCGGTGGCGAGATCCGCGGCTGGAACGTCGCCGAGTTCGCCATAAGCCTGCGCCAGAAAACGATAAGCGTCGGAATTCTCTCTGTCTCGCCCGACGCCGTTGTTGAGCTGGGTGACGGCCTTCTTGAGCGAATCGGGTGTACCGACCGCCATCAGCGCCTGGCCGAGGGAGACCAGCAGCAGGCCGGAGCGCGCGGGATCGAGGCTGACCGCCTTGGCATAGGCGTCCGCCGCATCCTTCGGCTTGTTGACCTTCATCAGGATGTCGCCGCGCAACTCCTGGAAATATGGGTTCTTCGGCTGTTCCTTGATCAGCGCCACCGTCTTGGTCAGCGCCGCGCCCGGATTGCCGTAAAGATAGGTCTGCTGCGCGTCGCCGTAACGCGAGGCGAGGCTGGCCGGGTTCTTGCGCATCAGCCGCGCGACGGCCGCCTGGCCCTGCATATAGGCGGCGATCTTGATGCGCATCATGTCATGCCGCTGCTGCAGCGCCGGCGGGTCGACAACGTCGACGAAGGGGCTTTGCTTGACCAGCACTTCGAGGTTGGCGATGCGCTCCTGCGGCATCGGGTGGCTGATCCGGTAAGGGTCGACCTGGGTGCCGGCCAGCGACAGCGCGCTCTGGAAGCGGCCGAAGGTCTTCAGCATGCCCATGCCGGACTGGCCGGTGGCGTTGAGATAGGTGATCGCCGAACGGTCGGCGGTGATTTCTTCGGTGCGCTGGTAGGCAAGGATCGAGCGTTGCGCCATCTCGCCGCCGCCGGCGGCGACGCCCATGCCGGCGCCGGCCAGGCCGCGGCTGTTGGTGGTGGCGCCGGCCACCATGGCGCCGGCACCGAGCAGCGTGGCGATGATGGCCATGGTCTTGGCGCGGTCGAGCTGGTCGCGCAGTTTCTGCTGATGGCCGCCGGCGATGTGGCCGGCCTCGTGCGCGATGACGCCGATGATCTCGTTCGGCGTCTCGGCGGTCACCAGCGCGCCGGTGTTGATGAACAGTCGCCGCCCGGTGACGAAGGCGTTGAAGCTCTGGTCGTTGACAAGGACGATGTCGATGCCGTCATTGGCAAGCCCCGCCGCCTTGAAGATCGGCCGGGCATAATCGCGCACCAGCGCCTCAATCTCGGCGTCGCGCACCACCGGCACGCCTTGCGCCAAGGCGCTGACCGAGCTCGAAACGGCAACAGCGGCGGCAAGCATAAGCGTCGCGAAACCGCGCGCGGTTCGGCTGATGGAGGTCGATTTGCCAATCGATGGGCGGGGTCGGCTCAACATAGGTCCACTGGTAGACGAGCGGGCGAAAGATGAAAAGTCGGCGCCGGCAACTTCCTGCGCGCTTGTGATCCCCACATCAATCGGGCATTTGTGCGGCGCTGTTCCTTTAACTAGGGCAGTTCAAGGGCAAGTCTGCGCCGCTTGCCCCCAGAATTCACGAAATAGGGCAGTTGGAAGAGGTCAAATGGTCGTTTCGCTTTCGCGCCGGGGGGAAGTCGAGCCGTTCCACGCCATGGACATCCTGGCCGAAGCCAACCGGCTTAAGGCCACCGGCGTGCCCGTCGTGTCGATGGCCGTCGGCCAGCCGTCGGATCCCGCGCCGATCGGCGTCCGCGAGGCGGCGGCCGCGGCGCTCAGGCATGGCCGCATCGGCTACACCGACGCCTTGGGCCTGGCCGATCTGCGCAAGGCGACCGCGGCGCATTATGGCGAGCATTACGGGATCGACGTAGCGCCGTCGCGCATTGCAGTCACCACCGGTTCCTCGGCCGCCTTCAACCTCGCTTTCCTGGCCATGTTCGATCCGGGCGACCGCGTCGCCATCGCCGCCCCCGGCTATCCCGCCTACCGCAACATCATGGCCGCGCTCGGCATCGAGATCGTCGAGATCGAACTCGGCACGGATGCCTATTTGCATGCCGAGCACCTCAAAGCCGCGCATCGCGAGAAGCCGCTGAAGGGCGTGCTGTTCGCCAGCCCCGCCAATCCGACCGGCGCGGTCATACCGGCGGAGGAACTCGCCGCGCTGGTGAAGACGGCGGAGGAGCTCGGCATCGCTGTGATCTCGGACGAGATCTATCACCGGCTGGCCTATGCGGCGCCCGATGTCACCGCGCTGGCGCATGGCGCTGGCGTCACGGTGATCAATTCTTTCTCGAAATATTATTGCATGACCGGCTGGCGCATCGGCTGGATGGTGTTGCCGGAAGAGCTCGTGCGGCCGGTAGAGCGCGTCGCCCAGAGCCTCTACATCTCGCCGCCGGAATTGTCGCAGGTCGCCGCGATCGAGGCCTTCAAGGCGACGGAGGAGCTCGAAAAGGTGAAGGCGCGCTATGCCTGGAACCGCGATCTGCTGATGAAGCGCCTGCCGGAGCTCGGTTTCGCGCTCGCAGCCCCGATGGACGGCGCTTTCTATGCCTTCTGCGATGTCACCCGCCACACCAATGACAGCATGGCCTTTGCCCGCAAGATGCTGGCCGAGGCGCATGTCGCCGCCACGCCCGGCCGCGATTTCGACCCGCTGCAGGGCCACCGCACCATGCGCTTTTCCTATGCCGGCAGCCATGACGACATGGTCGAGGCGCTGGCGCGCATCGAACGCTGGCTGAAATAGAAGCCATGCCGGAACTCGAGCAAGCTTTGGCCGAAGTGGCCGCCGAAATGGCGGCGCGCACCGATCGCGGCGAGGTGGCGACCTACATCCCTCAGCTCGGCAAGGTCGATTCGAAGAAATTCGGCATCGCCGCCGTGACCAATGACGGCCGCGTCATTCTGGCCGGCGATGCCGATCAGCCCTTTTCGATCCAGAGCGTCTCGAAAGTCTTCACGCTGACGCTGGCGCTGGGCAAGGTCGGCGATGCGCTCTGGCACCGCGTCGGCCGCGAGCCGTCCGGCAATCCATTCAACTCGATCGTCCAGCTCGAGCACGAGAACGGCATCCCGCGCAACCCGTTCATCAATGCCGGCGCCATCGTCGTCTCCGATGTCCTGCTCGCCGGCCATCAGCCGCGCGAGGCGATCGGCGAGATCCTGCGCTTCATCCAGTTCCTCGCAGATGACGAGACGATCATCATCGACCGCGAGGTGGCGGCATCCGAGCGGGCCACCGGCTACCGCAACTTCGCTCTGGCCAACTACATGAAATCATTCGGCAATCTCCATCACGAGCCCGAGCTCGCGCTGGGTGTCTATTTCCATCATTGCGCGATTGCCATGAGCTGCCGCCAGCTCGCCATGGCCGGCCGGTTCCTGGCCAATGGCGGCAGGAACCCGGCGACGGGGCATTCGGTGGTGTCGGCCGAGCGGGCCCGCCGCATCGGCGCGCTGATGCTGACCTGCGGCCATTATGACGGTTCCGGCGATTTCGCCTTCCGCGTCGGCATTCCCGGCAAAAGCGGTGTCGGCGGCGGCATTCTCGGCATCGTGCCAGGCGTTGCTTCGCTGGCGGTGTGGTCGCCCGGCCTCAACGAGAACGGCAACTCCAAGCTCGGCTCCATCGCGCTCGAGAAGCTCGCCCGGATGATGAACTGGTCGATCTTTGCGCCTTAGAGGCGGCTTTCCGGTCTGCGTGGAAACGAAAAATCCCGCGCCGGATGAGGCGCGGGACTCTTTTAAAAAGCCAGTCTAACGACCTGAAAGGTTTAGAAAAAACCCTTGCGCTGCCACCAGCCGGCGCGCTTCGGCTTTTCCTCGGCCTTCGCCTCGTCGGATACGTTCGAGGACACGACGGGAACAACCGGCGCGTCGATCGACTGCGGCTTGCGCCGCGTCGGATGCGCGTTGGCGGCAGGCTCCGCTTCAGCCGCCGCGGGAGCGGCAGCCTCCGGCTCCGGTTCGGGCTCGACCGCCACGGGCGCGACCTTGGCTTCCGCCACAGGCTCCGACACCGTCTCGGCCACGGTTTCCTCGGCCGCCTTCTTGGCTCGCGAACGACGGGCCTTCTTCGGCTTCTCAACCGCCTCGGCGTCGTCATTGGCGGCCGCGGGAGCGGCAGGCTGCTCGGGAGCGGCTGCCATCGCCGGCTCGCCGGCGGTTTCCTCGCCCTCTGGCGCTTCATCCACGGCGTCCCCGACAGTCTCGTCGGCAGTCGCCTCCGAAGCCTCATCCTCGCGGCGGTTGCGCTTGCCGCCGCGCTTGCCGCGCCGCCGCTTCTTGGCCGAACTGTCCTCGGTTGCCTCGGTTGCCGCCACGGCTTCATCGCCGGCTGTCACGTCCTGGGCTGCTTCTTCGGTCGCATCCGTGGCATCGTCGGTTGCTTCCCCGGCTTCAGCCGGTGCCACCGCATCGCCAGTGTGCTCACGGTCGCGGTCCCTGCCGCCGCGCCGCCGCCGGCGCTTGCGGCGCCTGCGGCCTTCGCCATCGTCGGAGCGCTGCTGGCCCTGCTGCTGCGGTTGGCGCTGTTCGGCCTGGGCCGAAACCTCTTCTTCCTCTTCTTCGACGACGATCTCGTCCTCGGGCTCTTCCGGCTCGACATAGGCGGGCAGGCTGCGCACCTCGACAAAGCCTTCCGGCTTTTCGGCAATGGCGCCGCGGAAGATCGCGTAGTGCTGGGTGCCGAGCGTCTCGTCGGCTTCGATCGTGATGGTCAGGCCGAACCGGGCTTCGAGCTCCACCAGATTGGCGCGCTTGTGGTTGAGCACATAGAGCGCGGTCGCGGCCGGCGTGCGAACGATGATGTGGCTGCGCGAATCCTTGAGCAGGAATTCCTCGATCGCCCGCACCACCATCAGCGCCACGGAGGAATCGGAGCGCACATGGCCGGTGCCGCCGCAATGTGGGCAGGGCTTCATGGTCGATTCCAGCACGCTGGCGCGGATGCGCTGGCGCGACATTTCCATCAGGCCGAAATGCGAGATGCGGCCGACCTGGATGCGGGCGCGGTCGTTCTTGAGGTGATCCTTCAGCCGCTTCTCGACAGAGCGGTTGTTGCGGTTCTCCTCCATGTCGATGAAGTCGATGACGATGAGGCCGGCAAGGTCGCGCAGCCTGAGCTGACGCGCCACTTCCTCGGCCGCCTCCAGATTGGTGTGGAGCGCGGTCTCCTCGATCGAATGCTCCTTGGTGGAGCGGCCGGAGTTGACGTCGATCGAAACCAGCGCCTCCGTCTGGTTGATGATGATGTAGCCGCCGCTCTTCAGCGTCACCTGCGGTTGCAGCATGCGGTCGAGCTGCGCCTCGATGCCGTTGCGCACGAAGATCGGCGTGGTGTCGCGGTAAGGCTGAACCACCTTGGCGTGGCTCGGCATCAGCATGCGCATGAAGTCCTTGGCCTCGCGATAGCCGTCCTCGCCGGAGACCAGGATTTCGTCGATATCCTTGTTGTAGAGGTCGCGCACCGAGCGCTTGATGAGGCTGCCTTCCTCATAGACCAGGGCAGGGGCCGTGGATTGCAGCGTGAGGCTGCGGACATTCTCCCACAGCCGCATCAGATATTCGTAGTCGCGCTTGATCTCGGCCTTGGTGCGGCTTTCACCGGCGGTGCGCAGAATGACGCCCATGCCCTGCGGCACTTCGAGGTCGGCGACGACCTCCTTCAGGCGCTTGCGGTCCTGCGCGTTGGTGATCTTGCGCGAGATGCCGCCGCCGCGCGCCGTATTGGGCATCAGCACCGAATAGCGGCCGGCAAGCGAGAGGTAGGTGGTGAGCGCCGCGCCCTTGTTGCCGCGCTCTTCCTTGACCACCTGCACCAAAAGGATCTGGCGGCGCTTGATGACTTCCTGGATCTTGTACTGGCGACGCACGGGCTTGCGGCGGTTGCGGATCTCCTCGAGCGCGTCTTCGGCGCCGACCGATTCGACCTCGTGCTCGTCCGAATGCGAGGACGAGACATCCTCCAGCATGCCGCGATCATTGTCGCTGGTCGCTGCTTCGCCGCTCTGCTCGGGCTGGTCCGTCAGCGGGACCGCTTCGGAAATCACGTCGGCGTCGACGTTCGCGGCGATCGATGTGGGGCCGCTTTCGGATGGCTTGCCATCCTCGTCGGCCGCTGCGGTCTCATCGCCTGTCTCGGCGGCAGCCTCCTCAGACGTTTCCGACGCGGCCTCGACGGCCTCGGTATTTTCGGCCTGGGCATAGGCGGTCTCGCCGCCGGCATCCTCGCGCTCCGCTGCCTCGGCAGCGGTTTCGTCGCTCGCTATGGCCTCGACCGGGCTTTCCCCGCTTTCAGGCGAAGCAGCGACTTCGGCATCGTGCTTGTGCTCGCCGCGATCGCGGTTCTTGCCGCCGCGACGCCGGTTGCGCCGGCCGCCGCGATCGCGCGCCTGCTGCTCTTCGCCGTTCTCGGCCTCCTCGTCGTCTTCGTCCTCGGCCTCCTGCGCTTCGGCGCGCAGCAGGGCCTGACGGTCGGCGACGGGGATCTGGTAGTAATCGGGATGAATTTCACTGAAGGCGAGGAAACCGTGACGGTTGCCGCCATACTCGACAAAGGCTGCCTGGAGGGAAGGTTCGACCCGGGTTACACGGGCGAGATAGATGTTTCCTTTGAGCTGCTTTTTGTCTTGGGATTCAAAGTCGAATTCTTCGATGCGGTTACCGCGAACGACGACAACGCGTGTTTCCTCCGGGTGGGAGGCGTCTATCAGCATCTTGTTGGGCATTATTTTGTTTCCTGCCGGCAGCCGACGGCCGCAGTTGGCGTGGCAACGCCCGCCGCTGTGCGCCTGTATCTGTATGCATGCCGGATAATTGAATGTCCGCCAGCCGCCGCTTCAGCGCAATGGCGGTGCCGCCCGCAGCCATTATGGCGCGGTTCGATGCGGACCTTTCCATGATTGCGCTTGAAGCCATCGGCACCCAGCAGAACCTTTTGAACCAAAGCCCGGGCTGAGCCGGACCAGCTTGTTTGCTCACGAAGAGCCGGCGCGGGGCAAACCCGGCCGTTTTCCTCACGCAAGCGATTCCCCCGCCACGAGGGCACGCCTGCGAAAATCGTCGCGACCACCTGAGCCTGGAAGGATAACGGAGCCGCCTTTGCATCCGACCTTTGGCAGGAAACTGCTGAGGCGAGCGGTTCCAGGATTGCAGTGATCCAACGTCGCTTTTATGATTTGGCGGGATGGAAGGCAACCCCGATTTCGGATGCCGGCAAAAAGCGCTTCCGCAAGGGAAGGCGCCCTTCGTCGCGCTTCATGAAAGGCTTGGTTAACCTTCTCTGAATACCAATCGTTAATCGAATTGGTGACCTGACAGGCACTCTGCGGGAAGGTCGAGCGCAATGCGTCGGACCGGGAGCGACGGATAAGAGATGGGACCGGTAGGCACTGCGGACAAGAGGGGTAGGGCCGCCGGGCATGTCCTACGCCTGGCCTGGACCGCCTTGCTGGTGACCATCCTGTCCTGTTTCGCCGCCGCGCGCGCCGATACCCAGCTTGGCGCGACCGGCTACAAAATGGCCGGCGACGCAACAAAGATGCGCATCGTCGTGAATTTCGACCGCGAGCCGGACATCAAGTGGTTCCTGCTGCGCGGTCCCAATCGCCTGGTCGTCGACCTGCCGCGTACGCGATTCGCCCTCGATGCCAAGGATGTGAAGCCGCGCGGCCTTGTCCGGGCCGTCCGCTACGGCGATCAGGGGCATGGTTCGCGTTTGATCCTCACCGGCAAGGGGCCTTTCGCCGTCGACAAGCTCGACGTGCTCAAGAATGACGACGGCAGCGGCTATCGCATCGCCATCGATATGTCGGCCGCCTCCGAACGGGAGTTCGACGAAGCTCTCGCCAACCAGTCGCTGACGACCGGTTCGACGGTTTCCAGCGAAAAGGGCGAGCGGGTCGGCACCGGACCGGTCTCCGCGCCTGGCCATCGCTTCACGGTGGTTATCGATCCGGGTCATGGTGGCGTCGACGGCGGCGCCGAAAGCTCCGCCGGCACGGTCGAGAAGGACGTCACGCTCGCTTTCGCCAAGGAGTTGCGCGACAAGCTGGCGGCGGTCGGCAAATACGATGTCTACATGACGCGCGACAACGACGTGTACCTGGCGCTGGACGAACGCGTGCGCATCGCGCGCCAGCACGAGGCCGATCTTTTGATCTCCATCCACGCCGATACGATCGCCGTCAAAGGGCTTCGCGGCGCCACGGTCTACACGCTCTCGGACAAGGCCTCCGATCCGGAAGCCCAGGCGCTCGCCGATCGCGAGAACCTCTCCGACCAGTTCGCCGGCATGAAGATCGAGGACGACAACAAGGAGGTCACCGACATCCTGATCGACCTGATACGCCGCGAAACCCATGGTTTCTCGATGAGCTTCGCCCATACGCTGGTCGGCCAGCTGTCGACCAGCGTCGGCCTCATCAACAATCCGCAGCGCTCGGCCGGATTCAAGGTGCTCAAGGCTCCCGACGTGCCGTCGGTTCTGGTCGAGCTTGGCTACCTCTCCAACGTCAAGGACGAGGCGCAATTGCTCAACGCCGACTGGCGCGGCAAGGCGGCGCAAAGCATAACCAACGCCGTTGCTTTGTTTGCCGCGGCCAAGGCCGGAACAGCGACGGGTGGCTGACCCGCCGCACCTGCCCACAACCGCCGGATGACTACAACCACAAGCAGCGTTGCATGAGGACAACACCCGGCGTTATTATTGGGCAACCGAGTCCTCAAATTTCGCGCTGCCGTATTTTGTCCACATGGTGGCGACATGGGTTTTCGATTGCGGATTGGGACCGCCCCGGGAAGCTTGCGCGACTGCCGGCTTCGTTTAGGAAATTCCCGAACCTCGGACTGGAGCGGGCATGATTCGTCTCATCGGCTATTTCTTTGGCATCGGCACGACGCTGGCGCTGCTGGTGGCGGGCGGCCTGGCCATCTACATCAGCCATCTGACAAAGGACCTGCCCGACTACGAGGTGCTTGCCAAATACGAGCCGCCGGTGACGACGCGCATTCACGCATCGGACGGCTCGCTGATGGCCGAATATGCGCGCGAGCGGCGCCTGTACCTGCCGATCCAGGCGATCCCGGACCGCGTCAAGGCCGCCTTCATGTCGGCAGAGGACAAGAATTTCTACAACCACCCCGGCATCGACATCACCGGTCTCGGCCGCGCGATTGTCGTCAACCTGCAGAATTTCGGCTCGGGCAGGCGCCAGGTCGGCGCCTCGACGATCACGCAGCAGGTGGCGAAGAACTTCCTGCTCACCTCCGACCAGACGTACGAGCGCAAGATCAAGGAAATGATCCTGGCCTTCCGCATCGAGCAGGCCTATTCAAAGGACCGCATCCTCGAGCTCTATCTGAACGAAATCTTCTTCGGCTTCGGCGCCTACGGCGTCGCAGGCGCCGCGCTGACCTATTTCGACAAGTCGGTCAACGAGCTTACCGTTGCGGAGGCCGCCTATCTGGCCTCGCTGCCGAAAGGTCCGAACAACTACCATCCGTTCAAACATGCCGACCGCGCTCTGGAGCGCCGCAACTGGGTCATCGACCAGATGGTCGCGAACGGTTACGTCACCCATGACGAAGGCGAGAAGGCCAAGGCCGAACCGCTTGGCGTGACGCCGCGCCGCAACGGCTCCTACCTGTTCGCCGGCGAGTACTTCACCGAGGAAGTCCGCCGCCAGATCATCTCCCGCTATGGCGAGAATGCGCTTTACGAGGGCGGCCTGTCGGTGCGCACCACGCTCGATCCGAAGATCCAGCTCATCGCCCGCAAGGCGATGCAGAACGGCCTGCTCAAATACGACATGCTGCGCGGCTATCGCGGTCCTGTGAAGCATATCGACATCTCCGGCGACTGGGGCGTGCCGCTCGGCAACGTCAAGGGTCTCGAGGACGTGCCGGAATGGACGCTTGCCGTCGTGCTCGACAGTTCGGCAAGCGGCCTCACCATCGGCATCCAGCCGACGCGGCAGATTTCCGGCGATCTGGTCAAGGAACGTGTCCAGGGGACGGTCAGCAAGGAAGACATGGGCTTTGCCATGCGCCACTTCGTCAACGGCAAGTCCGTCAGGGCGAAGTCTCCGGCGGAGGTGCTGGAGCCCGGCGACGTGATCTTCGTGCAGAAGAATGAAGGTTCCGACAACACCTACATGCTGCGCCAGGCGCCGGAGGTCGAGGGCGGCCTTGTCGCCATGGATCCGCATACCGGCCGCGTGCTCGCCATGGTCGGCGGCTTCTCCTACGCCCAGTCGGAGTTCAACCGCGCAACCCAGGCGATGCGCCAGCCCGGCTCCTCGTTCAAGCCGATCGTCTATTCGGCGGCGCTCGACAACGGCTACACGCCGGCCTCGGTGATCATGGACGGTCCGATCACCATCCAGAGCGGCAACACCACCTGGACGCCGAAGAACTATGACGGCACGGTCGCGGGCCCGGCCACCCTGCGCTCCGGCATCGAGAAGTCGCGCAACCTTATGACGGTGCGGCTCGCCAACGACATGGGCATGAAGCTGGTCGTGGAATATGCCGAGCGCTTCGGCGTCTACGATCATCTGGCGCCCTATCTGCCGATGGCGCTGGGTTCCGGCGAGACGACCGTCATGCGCATGGTGTCGGCCTATTCGATCATGGCCAATGGCGGCAAGTCGATCAAACCGTCGCTGATCGACCGCATCCAGGACCGCTACGGCAAGACGGTATTCAAGCAGGATGAGCGCGGCTGCGAAGGCTGCAATGCCACCGAATGGAAGAACCAGCCCGAGCCGGAGCTGGTCGACAATTCCGAGCAGGTGCTCGACCCGATGACGGCCTATCAGATCACCTCGATGATGGAAGGCGTGGTCCAGCGCGGCACCGGCGCCACCATCGGTGAGCTCGGCCGCCACATCGCCGGCAAGACCGGCACGACCAATGACGAGAAGGACGCCTGGTTCATCGGCTTCACGCCGAACCTCGTCGTCGGCCTCTATATGGGATTCGACACGCCGAAAGGCCTTGGCAAGGGTGCGACAGGCGGCGGCCTGGCGGCGCCGATCTTCAAGGATTTCATGCGCGTTGCGCTCGACGGCAAGCCGAACACCGACTTCCAGGTTCCGGACGGCATGAAGCTGATCGCCATCAACCGCAAGACCGGCATGCGCGCCGCCGAAGGTGCGCCTGACACCATCATTGAGGCCTTCAAGCCTGGAACCGGCCCGGCCGACAGCTATTGGGTGATCGGCATGGGCGCCGACGGCTCCAACGGCTCCGGCGGCGCGCTGTCGCCGCAGGCGAACCAGGCCATCCAGGACGGCGGCGGCGGCCTCTACTGACCTCCTGCATTCCGGAATGGGCCGGCGAGAAACCGCCGGCCCATTTCGCTTTACAGGCGGCGATGCCGTGCCTATGTATCGCGCCTATTCCGAAAAGACCGAAAAGAACAGGACCGAACGAAGAGCCATGCGCGCGGAAACGCTCAACATTGTCGACGAAATCAGGCAGGCGATAACCCTGCTGAGGAGGCATCTTTGACTGGGATCAGGCTGTAAAGCGGCTTGAGTACCTGAATTCGCGCGCCGAGGATTCCAGCCTCTGGAATGATCCGATCGAAGCGCAGAAGCTGATGCGGGAGCGCCAGGAGCTTGAGGACGGTATCGCCGCCGTCAAGGGGCTGACCCAGGCGCTGGAAGACAATATCGGGCTGATCGAGCTTGGCGAGGAAGAGGGCGACGACGGTATCATCGCCGAGGCAGAGGCGGCGCTGCGTTCGATGCAGGGCGAGGCCAAGGCCCGCCAGGTCGAGACGCTGCTCTCCGGCGAAGCCGACGCCAACGACACCTATCTGGAAATCCATGCCGGCGCCGGCGGCACCGAAAGCCAGGACTGGGCCTCGATGCTCCTGCGCATGTATACGCGCTGGGCCGAGCGCCGCCGTTTCAAGGTCGAGGTGCTGGAAGTCCACGACGGCGAAGAGGCGGGCATCAAGTCCGCGACCGTGTTGATCAAGGGCCACAACGCCTATGGCTGGCTGAAGACCGAGTCCGGCGTCCACCGCCTGGTGCGCATCTCGCCCTACGACAGCAACGCGCGGCGCCACACGTCCTTCGCCAGCGTCTGGGTCTATCCGGTCATCGATGATTCGATCGAGATCAATGTTTCCGAAGCCGACGTGCGCATCGACACCTATCGTTCCTCGGGTTCGGGTGGCCAGCACGTCAACACCACCGATTCCGCCGTGCGCATCACCCATCTCGCGACCGGCATTGCGGTCGCCTGCCAGGCCGAGCGCTCGCAGCACAAGAACCGCGCCAAGGCATGGGAAATGCTGCGCTCGCGCCTTTACGAGGAAGAGCTGAAGAAGCGCGAGGCAGTCGCCAACGCCACGGAGGCGTCGAAGAGCGATATCGGCTGGGGCCACCAGATCCGCTCCTACGTGCTGCAGCCCTATCAGCTCGTGAAGGATCTGCGCACGGGCGTCGAAAGCACCTCGCCGTCAAGCGTGCTCGATGGCGACCTCGACGAATTCATGGAAGCCTCGCTCTCGCATCGCATCGAGGGCGGTGCCGGCGAAGCGGTGGCGGACCTCGACTAGGATCTCCGGCGCTGCACGACGGAGGAGCCGGTGACGCGTAAACTGACGGGAAAATGCTTCTGCGGCACCGTCCGCTATGAGGTGGCGGACGAATTCGTTTACGCCGCCAACTGCCATTGCTCGAACTGCCGGCGCACGACCGGGGCGGCGTTCAAACCCTTCGCCGGCATCGAGCGCGGCAAGTTCCGTCTCACCGCCGGCGACGACAGACTGCTGATCTTCGGCGACGAGAGCGGCCATGACGCCCATTGCGGCCGGTGCGGCTCGCTCGTCTATTCATTGGTCCGCGATGGCGCCTATGTCCATGTCGCCATGGGGACGTTGATGGACGATCCAGGCATTCGCCCGAGCGCACATATCTTCGTCGGTTCAAAGGCGCCGTGGTTCACGATTACAGACGATCTGCCGCAATATCGTGAACATGTCGACGGCTGAAGGCCGGAACTTCCGTGAGCTGAACTTCGTTCTTAGGCACCCTGGGCGCAGGCCTGTCGTTTGGTTCTACCAGCCAAGCCTGCGCATCTTTCCGTCGCCGAAGCTTGAGGCTCGGCGCGTCGCCACGGCGCGTCCCACTTCTTGCGCTGGCTATGGAATCAGCTCAGCATTCGGGCCGGGGGATAGAAGCATTTATGGCCGGACGCGGCATAACTGCGACTGACGATCCGGCCACTGGGAAGGAAGAAAACGTTCCGGGAACGGGCAAGCGACAACGCTTGATGCTCGAAAGGAACGCTTCGATGTCTGCTGCCATATCAAGATCGGCCCGAGCCGTTCGACCGGCTGGCCGACTTTTGTTCTCCCTGTTCGCGATTGGGATGATCGCGGCGCTGGCGCCGCCGGCCACCGCGCACGATGCTCAACCCACGGCGGCCATGCCGCAAGGCTGGAAATACCCCTTTGCCTGCTGCGCCAACTTCGATTGCAAGGAGGTGCCGCAGTCGTCGATCAGCGAGCGGCCCGAAGGCTATGTCATAAAGGGCACGGGCGAGGTGGTGGCCTATAGCGACAAGCGGATCAAGAATTCGCCCGATGGCGAATACCACTGGTGCGCGCATCAGGCTGGGCTCGACGCCGGCAAGACCATCTGCCTGTTCGTGCCGCCGCCCTCTTACTAAAGCATGTCTCCCGAAAGTGGGAACCGGTTTCGGGATAAAGACATGCGTAGAATCAGAAACCTAAAGCGCATGGAGCGAATCTGAAAGATCGCGACGCGCTCTAGGGCTAGCGCTCGGACCAGACGTGAGGTCCTCGTACCGCGGGCGGGGAGGCTACCGCCGCTGCTGACAGACGGTTGTCAGGATCGCTTCTTTATGTTGCCCTGCTGCCAGGGGAATCCGGCTTGGCGGCGGACAACGGAGAGGTGATTTGATGACGATCAAGGGAAGCTGCCATTGCAAGGCGACAACCTTCGAGGTTGCCGAGACACCGCGGACGGTGACGCAGTGCACATGCTCGTTCTGCTCGAAGCGAGGGTCGCTATGGGCCTATTATGTGCCGTCGCAATTCAAGCTGACGAGCCCACCGGAGAACGTCTCCTTCTATCGCTGGGGTTCGAAGACCGTGAAGCATGGTTTCTGCGCCATTTGCGGTTGCGGCACCTTCACCGAAACGCCTGACTGGTCGACCGGGAAGCCGGATTTCGACAATCCGAAGATCAGCGTCAATTCGCGCTTGTTCGACGATTTCGACCTGGACAAGGTCGAGGTTGTGGTCATCGACGGCAAGAATTTGTGGTAGAGGCGAAGCGGGAACGGCCACCGGGTTTTGCGGCCGCATTCCCGTTCCGTTTTTCGCCGCATTTCATGCTACAAGGCTGCGGAAGGGCTGATTTGGCGTGGCCGCAAGGGCCGCGAATTGGAGAGGGACCAATCTTATGAAGAAGACCGTGCTCGTCGTCGTGGCGACGGCTGTGCTGGTGAGCGCCTGCACCACCACCGATCCGTATACCGGCGACCAGAAGATTTCCAACACGGCGGCCGGTGCCGGCCTCGGCGCGCTGGCAGGCGCCAGCCTTGGTCTGCTCGCCGGCGGCAATGACCGCCGCAACGCCTTGATCGGCGCCGGCATCGGCGCTCTCGCCGGCGGCGCGATCGGCGCGACCATGGACCAGAACGAGGCCGAGCTTCGCCGCCAGCTGCAGGGCACCGGCGTCAGCGTCACCCGCAGCGGCGACCAGATCATCCTCAACATGCCGTCCGACATCACCTTCAATGTCGACCAGGACGCGGTGAAGCCGGGCTTCTATCCGGTGCTGAATTCGGTCGCGCTGGTGCTCAAGAAGTTCCGCCAGACCACGGTGGACGTGTTCGGCCACACCGATTCGACCGGCAGCGACCAGCACAATTTCGATCTGTCGCAGCGGCGCGCGCTTGCCGTCGCCAATTATCTTGCCGGCCAGGGCGTCGATCAGCGCCGCTTCGCCGTCACCGGTTTCGGCAAGACGCGCCCGATCGCATCCAATGCGACGGCCCAGGGCCGCGAACAGAACCGGCGCGTCGAAATCCAGCTGTCGCCACTCACCTGAGAGAAATCGCGCCAGCAGCGCAGTTCCATCAAAGCAAAACGGCCCCTCTCGGGGCCGTTTTTTATTGCCTGTCCAAAATGGGTCAAAGGTCCTAGGACATTAGCTTTTTCTAATTGATACTTTTCCGGAGCCTGCGAAAAGACTACCATCCCGCTGTTCCAGAGGGGATGGGGCGGTTAAATCGGCCGCGCAATCAGCATTCTGCCGCCTCGGTCTTGCACGGCCAGATCACGGGAATCTGGGAGGAATGCATGACAAGAACAGCTCGCCTTGGGCGCTGCGGCGTCCTCGTTTTGACTGGCGTTTTGGGCGCATGGCTCGGAGCCGCCACGGCTCGGGCCGAGGATGCCAACAAGGCCGATATTGAGGCCCTGAAGAAATCACTGGCCAAATATGAAGATTATACCGCCGCCGTCCGCGATCTCTATTTGTCGACTGTCGGCTGCGTCCATTACGCTGGCGAGAAGATAGCCGGCGCGATGTATTATCCGAAGGGCGCCATGGGCATCCATTTCGTCAACGTGCCGAGCGTCGGCAAGCCGCTCGACCCCATGAAGCCCAATGTCCTGATCTACGAGCCGACCAAGAAAGGCCTGAAGCTGGTTGGCGTGGAATGGCTGGTGCCGCTGACGCCGGACACCAAGGAAGTTCCGACGCTGTTCGGCCAGAAATTCATGGGGCCGATGGAAGGGCACTACCCGCTCATTCCGAGGGAGTTCGTCCACTATGACCTGCATGCCTGGCTGTTCAGGGACAATCCGAACGGGATGTTCAGCCCGACCAACCCGAAAGTGACGTGCAGCAGGGCCGATTTCCCGATGCTGGAGAAGCCGACCAAGATGATGCCGGGTCCTATGTAGGGCAGGGCGCGCCGGGCGGCGCGAAAAAAGAAACGGCCCCGTTCGGGGCCGTTTTCATATCTGCCTATTCCTGCCCGGAGCTCAGACTTTCGCGACGATCCGCATGAAGGCTGGCACGTCGTCGCCGAAGCCGACGGTCGCGTCGTCCTCCTCCTGACGGTGGCGGCCGGGGCGGTCGCGCTGCGGCCGGGCGTCGCCGCGCTGCTCGTGACGATTGCTAGAGCCCTTGCGCTCGTTCTCGGAACGGATCGCGTCCTTGCGGGCGCGGCGTTCGGCGATGTCGGCCACTTCGGCGACAGGCTGCTCGTCGCGCGTGGTCTCGGGCACGTCGTCGCGCTTGGCGTGACGGTCCTTCCTGCTGCGCTCGCCCCGGTCCTTACGGTCCTCGTCCTTGCGGCCGGCCCGGCGCGGCGCGCCGCGGCCACGGCGCGGCGCATCCTCGCCCTCGCTCTCGGTCACGGTCGACAGGTCGCCGTCATGCCATTCGATCTTGGTGCCGATCAGCCTCTCGATGGCGTCGACATATTTGGTGTCGGAGCGGGTGGCGATGGTGAAGGACTTGCCGGCGCGGCCGGCGCGGCCGGTGCGGCCGATGCGGTGGACATAGTCCTCGGCATGGATCGGCACATCGTAGTTGAAGACGTGGCTGACATCGGGGATGTCGAGGCCGCGGGCGGCGACGTCGGAGGCGACGAGATAGCGCAGCTTGCCGTCGCGGAAATTGTTGAGCATCTGCATGCGCGCCCGCTGGTCCATGTCGCCATGCAGCGCGCCGGCGTCGAAATCATGCTTCAACAGCGAGCGGAACAGCTCCGACACCTCGACCTTGCGGTTGCAGAAGATGATGGCGTTCTTCAGGTCGGTGTCTTCGGCCTTGATCAGATTGCGCAGCGTCTCGCGCTTTTCCCAAGGCTTCGTGCCGGACTTCACCAGCCGCTGCGTGATGCTGGTCGCGGTGGAGGCGGCTTTCGAGACCTCGACGCGCACCGGCGCATGCAGGAACTTCTCGGTGAGCTTGGTGATCTCCGGCGGCATCGTCGCCGAGAAGAACAGCGTCTGGCGCGTGAACGGGATCATCTCACAGATGCGCTCGATGTCGGGAATGAAGCCCATGTCGAGCATGCGGTCGGCCTCGTCGATGACGAGGATCTCGACGCCGTTGAGCAGGAGCTTGCCGCGCTCGCGGTGGTCGAGCAGCCGGCCAGGCGTCGCGATCAGCACATCGGCGCCGCGCTCGAGCTTCTTGTCCTGCTCGTCGAAGGAGACGCCGCCGATCAGAAGCGCGATGTTGAGCTTGTGGTTCTTGCCGTATTTGATGAAGTTTTCCTCGACCTGCGCGGCGAGCTCACGCGTCGGCTCGAGGATCAGCGTGCGCGGCATGCGGGCTCGCGCCCGGCCCTTTTCCAGTCGCGTCAGCATGGGCAGCACGAAGGAAGCGGTCTTGCCGGTTCCGGTCTGAGCGATGCCCAGCACATCCTTGCCGAGCAGCGCATGCGGGATGGCGCCGGCCTGGATCGGAGTCGGCTTGGTATAGCCGGCATCTGAGACTGCGGAGAGGACCTTCGGCGAAAGGCCAAGGTCTGAGAATGTCAACGCTTCTTGAGCGGTCTGAGTGTCTGCGGACAAGTGGTGGCTGTCTTTGGCTGGTTCGGAGAAAATCGCAACACGCGTTGCGGCAGGCGCCGCGCGCCTGCAAGATCGCGGTTGCAGTTAGGCGCAAGTCCGCGATTTGTCAACAGAAACAGCCGGGAATCCGGCGATTGTGAGGACGTAACCTTAATCGCGATGCTTAAAGCAGGCTATGTGCTTTAAATCTCTGCTCGATGCATGTCGTTCTTCCAAAACCGCTGCGCACTTTGGGCGACATGATTGACCGAAACAATATCCTTGCGCCGGCTCAGTAGCGGAACTGCTCGGCAAGGATGCGTTCGTTCCAGGAATGGTTCGGATCGAACAGCAAAGTTGCTGTTGCCGTCGGTGATTCCCGGACCGTGACGGAGGCCACCGCCTTGACCTCGGTGTGGTCGGCGGCCGCATTCACCGGGCGTTTTTCGGCTTCCAGAATGTCGAAGCGCACCGTCGCCTTGTTGGACAGCAGCGCGCCGCGCCAGCGGCGTGGCCGGAAGGGACTGACCGGCGTCAGCGCCAGCAGCGGCGCGTCGAGCGGCAGGATCGGCCCGTGCGCCGACAGATTGTAGGCGGTGGAGCCGGCGGGCGTCGCGATCATCACGCCGTCGCAGTTCAGTTCCTCCAGCCGCACCTGGCCATCGACGGTGATGCGGATCTTCGCCGTCTGGTAGGATTGGCGCCAGAGCGCCACCTCGTTGATGGCCGGCGCCGAAACGGACTCGCCGTCATGCGTCTCGGCGACCATCTCCAGCGGCCTGATCGTCTCGGAGACCGCGTTGGCAATGCGTTCATCGAGGCCACCGGCGCGATATTCGTTCATCAGGAAGCCGATGGTGCCACGGTTCATGCCGTAGACCTTCTTGCCCGTGCTCATCGTCTCGCGCAGCGTCTGCAGAAGAAAACCGTCGCCGCCGAGCGCAATGATGATCTCGGCTTCCGCGACAGGCACCTGGCCATAGCGCGCCGACAGGCTTTCCAGCGCCGCGCGTGCGTCGTCGGTGTCGGAAGAAACGAAGGCGAAACGGCTGGCGGCTTTGCTCATGGCTCCCGGAGGGCGACCGTCTGCGGGGCCGCGCCGGCGACGGCGTAGCATGCGCCGCCCATATCTGTGAAGGGCGCTGCGCCGGCTGGCGGATCACACCAGTCAATCGCGCTTCGTGACAGGCGCGACATGAATGTGAAGGCCGCTATGGTTAAGACTAGGCTTAAACACTCGTAAAGCCGGCTCGATCATGTTAGCCGACAGTGGATGGGTTAGCGGGGGCTGGCCAGTCGAGAGACCTGTCTATTGCCGGTAACGCGTCTGATCATAGTCTTCCTGATGATGGGAAGTTTCGCGCTGATGTTCGCTGAACTCGTGCGTCATTCGGAAGAGATGAGCCAGCGGCCGCAGCCGACGGCTTCCCGTTGCGGCGACGCCACGGGAACACCTTGCCCGCAAAGGGCGCTGTAGGCCCCGCTTTTCCGCTCGCTCAGCCACCTTGCAGGTGACAGCCCGGCTTGTGCCTGCCCGCGACATATTCGTCGATGAGTTGCCGGTAGCGCACCTTGCCGAAGCTCGGAAAATGACCGCCATGCACGACCGAGACGTCGAGCCCGCGCATGGCAAGCAATGTCTCGACATAGTCCTTGACGTCGGAGTGGTAGACGTCGTCGATCAGTGGCCCGTCATAGATGATGTCGCCGGACAAGAGGATCCCCGTCTTTTTCTCGTAAAGCGCGATGCCGCCCGGCGAATGTCCAGGCGTGTGGATGACCTCGAAGGCGCGGTCGCCGAGATCGACGACGTCGCCATGCTCGAGCAGCCGGCCGGCCGGCGCGGGCAGGATGCGGTAGCGCGCCGTGTTCCAGCCCTCCGGCGCGCCGTCGAACATCTCTTCGTTGGCGTAACGGTCCGCCACCGTCCATTCGTTGCGCGGATCGGCAAGGATTGCCGCTTCGGCCGCATGCACGCAGCGATCGGGGAATTCGTGGTGGCAGCCGATATGGTCGAAATGCGTGTGGCTGGCCACGCAGGTAAGCTCGCGCTCGCTCACCAGCGGCACGTGGCTTTGCAGGCTGAAATGGCCGAGGCCGGTGTCGAACAGCAGGTCGCGATCGCGCCCGCGCACATGCCAGATGTTGCAGCGGAAGAACGGCTTTATCCACGGCTCATGGATGAGCGTGATGTCGTCGCCCATGCGGATGGTCTCGTACCAGTCCGGAGCCTCGATGACCGGAAGCGTGCTCATGGATCATTCCGCCAGCAGGATGATGTCTTGAGCGTGGCATGAAACCGCGGTTGTGTCGCCTGCTTGAACGGCGGCCGACGCCGGTGCCTTGGCGATGAATTGCAACGCAGGATCCAGCGTGGAGGCGGCCAGCACGCGCTTGAAGCTGCCTTGGAAGACGACATCGCCGACCTTGGCCATGCCCAGCACGACATCGCCCTTCGCCTCACCGAGGACCAGGTGCTCGGGCCGGATGGCGAGCGCGACCATGGCGCCGGCAGGCGATGCGCCGGGCAGCGAAATCGACCCCACCGCGGTCGAGGCCGTGACGATGCCGTTCCTCGTCTCAGTCACTGTGCCGGGAAGGACCGTGCTCTCGCCCATGAAGGTGGCGGAAAAGCGCGTCGCCGGCCGCGCATAGACGCGCTCGGGCGGCCCTTCGTCCTCGATGCGGCCGTCATTCATCACCACGCAGTGGTCGGCCAGTGCCATCGCTTCTTCCTGGTCGTGCGTGACATGGATGAAGGCGGTGCCGACGCGCTTCTGGATCGCCTTCAGCTCGTCCTGCATCTGCCGGCGCAATTTGAGATCCAGCGCGCCGAGCGGCTCGTCAAGCAAAAGCACCGCCGGCTCGATGACCAGGGCGCGGGCCAGCGCCACGCGCTGGCGCTGGCCGCCGGAAAGCTGATGCGGTTTCTTGTCGAAGGCGGCTGCCAGCCCGACGAGGGCCAGCGCCTCGCGCGCCTTGGCTGCCCGGGTCGCGCCGTCGACGCCCTGCATGCGCAACCCGAAGCCGACATTGCCGCCGACGCTCATATGCGGAAACAGCGCATAGTCCTGGAACACGGTGGTCGTCGGGCGCTTGGCCGGCGGCACGGCGGTGCAATCCGCGCCGCGGATGAACACTTTGCCCTCGCTGGGCGTGACGAAGCCGCCGAGGATCGAAAGCAGCGTCGTCTTGCCGGAGCCGGACGGCCCGAGCAGGATCGTGTAGCTGCCGGGTTCGATGGCGAGCGAAACATTCTTCAGCACTGGGAGATGGCCGAAGCGGTGCGAGACGTTGCGGATGTCGACGAGGGGCGCGCTCATGCCGGCTTTCTCCGCAACAGCGTCAGTTCGAAAAACACCACCAGGACGATGGAGACGGCGAAGACCAGCGAGCCGACGGCATTGGTCTTGGGGTTGAGGCCGGAACGCAGCAGGTTCCAGATCTCCACGGGCAGCGTCGTCTCGAAGCGGGTGAGCAGGAAGGAGATGACGAACTCGTCCCAGGAGAAAGTCATCGACAGGAAGAAGCCGGCGAAGATCGCCGGCGCCATCACCGGCACGGTGATCATCAAGAGCACCTTCCACTCGGCGGCGCCGAGATCGCGCGCGGCGCGCTCGATGTTGATCTGGTGGTCGCCCATCTGGCTGTAGATGATGGCGAAGCAGAGCGGCAGGTTGATCACCACATGGCCGATGCCGGCCGCAAGCAGCGATTTCGGCACGCCGGCCCAGTTGAACAGCACCAGCAGGCCCATGCCGATGATCAGGTAGCTGACGGTGAGCGGCAGCGTGATCAGCCCGCGCAGGATGGCCGAGCCCGGCAGCACGAAGCGCGCGAAACCCCAGGCGGAAAGAAAGCCGAGCGTGACGGAAGCGAGCGAGGAGAGCACCGCCACCAGCAGCGAATTGACCAGCGCCGATGTCAGCCGCGTGTCGGAGAGAACGGCCTGGTACCAGCGCAGCGACGGGCCGGTGAAGGGCGGGATCGGGAAGGAGGTGGCCTGCAGCGAGAACAGCACCAGCACGACCACCGGCAGGAAGATGAAGCCGTAGATGGCGATGGCATAGGTCCAGGCGGCGAGGCGGATAGCGGCGCGCATCGTCAGGCCCGCTCGATCTTCAGCCAGCGGGCGCAGGCGAGATAGGCGATGGTCACCACTGCCATCAGGATGATCGACAGCGCCGAGGCAAGCGGAAAATCACCGCGCCGGCCGATCTGCATCATCACGAGCTGCGGCATGACCAGCTCATTGTTGCCGCCAAGGATCTGCGGCGTGATGTAGTCGCCGATGCAGAGCACGAAGGTGAGGAAGGCGCCGACCATGATGCCGGGCAAGGTGAGCGGCAGCACGACATGCAGGAAGGTGCGCACCGGCCCGGCGCCGAGATCGGCCGCCGCCTTGCGGTAGCTCGGGCTGAGCTGCTTGAGATTGGCGAAGATCGTCAGCGTCAGCAGCATGACGAAGAAATGCACGAAGCCGGTGACGGTGGCGAAACGCGTGTTGGCAAGCTGCAGCGGCTCGCCGATGAGGCCGATGCCGGTCAGCGCCCGGTTGATGACGCCGTTCTGCGCCAGCACCAGCAGCCAGGAATAGGAGCGCACGACATAGGACGTCCAGAACGGCAGCACGGCCAGCATCAGCGCCAGCCGCTGCCAGCGTTCCGGCACCATCTCGGCAAGAATCCAGGCAAAGGGATAGGCGAGCAGGATCGAGATCACGGTGACGATCGCCGTGACCTCAAGCGAGTTCACCATCGCCCGCCAGTAGGACGGGTCGGTGAAGAATTGGCTGTAATTGGCTAAAGTGAAGCCGCCGCCTTCATGCGCCGTGAGGCTGGAAAACCCCATGGCGATGAAGGGCAGCACGAAGAACGCGCATGTCCACGCCAGCGCCGGCGTGACCAGCGCCCAGGGCAGGGCACGCTTGTCGTTTCCCGCAATACTCATTGGCCGATTTACTGCGCCTGCAGCATCTCGGTCCACATGTCCTGCATCTTCTTGTCGAGATCGGCGTTAGGCGCCGGATAGGCCTGGGCGCGGGCGAGGAAGCCCGGCTGCTCGTCGAAGCGCAGGATCTTCTTCTGCTCGTCGGTCAGCGCCGCCTTCTTGTTCGACGGCATGCCCCAGTAGCAGGAGGAGGTCGCAAGCCGCGCCTGGCCTTCAGGGCTCAGGATGTACTGGATGAATTTCAGCGCCATGTCCTTGTTCTTGGAATCCTTGAACATGGCAAGCGACTGCGACCACAGCACAGCACCCTCCTTCGGGATAGAGAAGTCGAGCGCAGGGTTTTCCTTGGCAAGGCCGGCCGTCACCCATTCGCCACCGCCGACCAGGATATCCACCTCGCCGGTGGCCAGAGCGGTCTGGCTGGCGGTGACTTCGCCGACCAGCTTGGCGTTGGCCTTCATCTTGAGCAGCTCGGCCTTGAGGGCAGGGAGATCGGCCTCGGTGAGGTCGGCGGTCTTCTTGCCGATGGCCAAAGCAGCCATGCCGATCACCGGCAGGTAATAGTCGTAGATAGCGACCTTGCCCTTGTATTTGTCGTTGGTGAGAGAAGCCAGCGACTGCATGTCTGCGGGATCGACCTTGGTCTTGTTGAAACCGATCGTGTTGTAGCCGAACTTTTCGGTGATGCCGTAGCGCTTGCCGTCGACCACGGTGGACTTGTCCATCTTCACTTCCGGGAAGAGGTCGGCGAAGGGCAGCTTGTCTTCCGGAAGCGGCTCGAACAGGCCTTTCTCGACGCCGCGCGGCACGTCGATGCTGTCGATCACCATCACGTCCCAGTCGCCGGGCTGCGACTGCTCGACGATCGCCAGGCCCGCGCCAGTGCCCTCGAATTCCTTGACGTTGACCTTGACGTTGTTGGCCTGCTCGAAGGGCTGCAGCAGCGCCGGATCGGAATGGTCGCACCAGATCAGCGCGTTGAGATCGGCCGCCTGGGCGCCGCCCGCCGCGAGCAGCAGCGCCGCGGCCGCGCAAGCGGCTGAAAGATGAGACTTCAGGGTGGAAAGCGGAGTCCGGGCGTTGATGGTCATCGAGTGTTCTCCCTGCCTTGCTGGCTTGTTGGAAGAAAAGTTGAACCAATTCTAAAATTGAGTCAATTATGATTTTGTGGCAGAGAGGCCGATATGAGCGGATTGCGCGAACGGCAGAAGGCGGACCGGCACCGCCGCATCATCGATGCGGCGACAGCGCTGTTCCGCGAGGCCGGCTATGAAGGCGCCAAGATCGAGGCGATCGCGGCGCAAGCCGCGGTCTCGATCGGCACCATCTACAATTACTACCAGAACAAGGGCGACATCCTTGGCGCCATCGTCTCGCTGGAAGTCAACGAGGTGCTCAATGCCGGGCGAGGGGTGGTCGCCAGCCCGCCGGCCAATGTCGGCGATGCGCTGGACACGCTGATCGGCATCTATATCGAGCACTCGCTGAATTATCTCAGCAAGGAGATGTGGCGCCAGGCGATGGCGATCTCGACGCAATTGCCCGACAGCCCTTTCGGCCAGGCCTACACGGCGCTCGACCGGGACCTGACCGAGCAGATAAGCGCCCTGATCGCGCGCCTTCAGCAGATCGGCCTTGTGCGGTCAGACATCGACGGGCCAACGGTGGGCGAGCTGATCTTCAACAACATGAACATGATGTTCATCGAGTTCGTGAAGCGCGACGAGGCGAAGATACCGGAATTGCGGGCGGCAATACGGCGGCAGAACAGGGTGCTGGTGGCGGCGATCGGGGTGTGAGGAACGAGGCTTTGTCTCTCAACCTCACTTGCGTCGCGACGGCCTGACGGTGCCTGCCTCAGATAATTGGCTCTATTGCTTTGAGCAGTTCAATTCTTCGCGTACGACGACGAGCTAAGTCCGACGCCGCGCGTTCCACGGCGGCGCAATAATCCTTGATCGATTTACTCATATTTGCATTTCCATCTGGATCCCGCAAGTATAGATCAACGTTCTCCGAAAATTTTGTCAAAGCTTCTCCCAAGGATGCTCTCACGTCGCTTGCAAGCGGGAACTCGGGTGACCATTCAGCTAGAAGCAAAAATAGAGTATAAAAATCCGACTTCTTGCGCCACCTTGTCTTGTTAACGTTAGGAATTATCTTTATAATTTCAAGTAAAGTTGACGTAAAAGCCTTTTCCATTCGTCTCCTATCTGGGAATTCGTTCTCATAAGCCTCATACCATCTGTCGAGACTCTCCTTTTTATTCTGAAGACCATGCAAATAACCTACCGCGAGTTCGCTGACATATTCAATGTCTAGCATGCGGCGTACGTCGTTAGGTGTGAATAGTCCCACTTCTGACCAGCCTTCATTGTCAGATATTTTCTCTACCGATTCGATAAATTCCCCCCAGTACGTGGCATGCCTTAGCTCCTGTCTATTCAGTGCGACAACGTGTCGATTTAGTCGACTGAATATGGCTCTCAACTCGATGTCGGGGATGTCGGGGAGAAGCCGAACGACGAAATTATAATTGTATATGTTCTTCTTCTCTTCCTCACTGAGGTCATCAAAATACATATCTGCCCAGTCTGGGCTATCCTTGGCGTACATGGGAAACTCGCCACGTATGAAGTCCAGACAGGCGCGCACTCGCTGTTGGCCATCGACAATCACGTATACGTCGTTCCCCTTCGCATCCGTGTATTCCTGCATATAGAGTTCAGGAATTGGAAAGCCGCGTAAAATGGTATCAATTAAATATGACTTTTGCCGCTCGGTCCACACCGGGTTTCGCTGAAACGGAGGCTTCAATTGAAGCTCTTCGGCCTGATAGCGTTTGCTTAACCAAGCCACGTTGTGCGTTGTTGATGGCTTATCCCGTTAGCTCCGGGACCACAACATATAGGTAGCCCTTCGGCGGCCAAGATCCGGCAAAACCTTGACCCACGTCATCCGCTGGGATACGGTGCATCACACCGGATGACAGAGAGGTTCTGATGCCGATCGAAGACAAGACACAAATCTCGATTCGAGTTCCCGTGGCAATGCTGGCCGATTTTGATCGTATCGCCCATGCGTTGGATCGTGACCGCACCTGGGTGATGCTGCGCGCGTTCAAGTCGTATCTTGATGGGGAAGGCGGGCAACTGCTTGAGGAGATTCAGGGCATCGAGGAACTTGAAGCGGGCCAGGCTGTCGATTTCGACGAGGTTATGGATAAGGCGGACGCGATCATTGCGGCGGCCCGCAACAAGCGTCAAGCCAGGGTCGGCTGATGCCTGAACGCATTGCGGGCATGACGCGGCAGGCCGAAAAGCGTTTCCTGAAAGGCATTGCCTACATCGCCGAGCGCAATCCTCCAGCGGCGGAAAAGATCGTCAGAAAGATGAGGGAACTGAGGGAGCGTCTGGCAGATTTCCCCAATATCGGAGTACGAGGCGACATTCCGGGAACCAGAAGGGTGGTGCTCAGGCCATTTGTTCTAACGGTGCGCAAGGGCAGGAACGGGGTGGAGATCGCCGCGGTTCGCCATGCCAAGCAGGGGGACGCTTATGCACCGTCGGAGGCCCTGGACGAAGAGAGAGTCGAGGAGGAGCTCCCGTCTGAACCCAAGCCGTGACCGGGCCCTTAGTGCGTCGCGTAAACGAACGCAGTGCGTTCTTTCGCCAGCACTGGCCGGGCTGGCCTGCGCTTCCGGTATTCGCGACGCTTGCGAGGCTCGATGTCGACGATCTTCCTCGCCTCCTTTTTTCGCATCCCGGCTTTTGCCAGGGCGACGAAGAGGCGAAGCTTGTCCTCACTTGATCGAGGGCGCAGCCGCAGCCACTTCTTGACGATGTAGAGGAACCTGTTTGCGATGAGGTCTTCGTAGGGACGTGGTCCCGACGCCATGCCGAGTCCGAGGAGCCGGTCGAAGGATGATCGGTAGTGGCGGCGGCGGTTGAAGCGGTAGACGAATTCCTGGAGGTAGATGTTGGCGTGGTCGGGCCGGAGCCCATGATACACGCCCATGGCCCAGCGCTTCAGGTTCGAGAACACGCGGTGGATCTGCCTGAGGATATGGTGCGCCTGCACGTATTTCGGCAGCACGTTCTCGTCGTGAAGACGGCCGGGAATCCGCCGATAGGCCGTGTTGCCGTCGGTCATGATGATCGAGCCTTCGCACGTGTTTCGCAGCACGAACGGGTGGAGTTCCGCCCGGCCCCACCCCTCGACCACCTCGAGCCGGATGCGGCCCATCCTGCCGTCGTCGAGGCATTCCACGGCTCCGGCGATGACGATCTTCCCGACCTTGCTCCGGCCGCGGCCGTCATCGATCGGGTCGGTCTTGCGGCGGAACGGCATCTCGGTCTCGTCGACCTGCACGACCTCGCCTTCGCCGCCGAGGGGTTCCCGATTGGGGTCGACCATCGCCCTCCGCAGCTTGTGCAGCAGGAGCCATGCGGTCTTGTAGGAGCCGATCCCGAGCTTGCCCTGAAGCTGCAGCGCGGAGATTCCGTTCGAGTGCGTCGTCACGAGGTGGGCTGCGAGGAACCAGGTTCTCAGCGGCAGATGCGTCTTGTGCATGACGGTGCCAGCGATGACCGAGGTCTGCTTGCGGCAGCGGACCAGTTCCCCGTCTTTGCTGGCAAGCTCGCCCGAGCACTCCCAGACCCAAGGTTTGCCCCTCAGCTTCCAGCCCTTGCGGCAGCCGCAGTCGGGGCAGACGAAGCCATCCGGCCACCGTTTCTTCGCCAGATAGGCAGCGCACGACCAGTCGTCCGGAAACATCGCCTGGAACTGCTCCAGCGACGGCGGACGGTCGTTCTTCCAGCGGAAAACCTGCTGATGGGCGGCCATGCGTCGCCGCCTAGCACGGCAGGGGAGGCGACGCGAACGCAACCACTAGATATGGTTAAACCGGAGCTAGAGGGATAAGCCATCGTTGTTGTGTTAAGGAGGTTTTTTTCCATTATTTTTCCATGAGCGTAGACAGTAGGGTCTCAAGGCCGTTCATATGATATGACCTTAGAGATTCGTAGTCGCGATAGAGTCTGATCTTGATGTCTCTCTCTTCGGTGGGTTTTTCTGCAGACATTAGAGACGTTGCTTCTGTCCATTGTCGAACAAAGGGAAGATAGCCAAGGACCTTATCAGTCGCGATGCATCCCCAGTATATGTATTTACTTCTATGATCCTTTATTGCCTCTCTATCCTTTGCTTTACGAACGTCGGGCAATTTGGTCGCGCGTAGAGCCCTCCATGCAACAGAAAAGTGGTAATCAGAAACAACCGCCACGTCGATATCAGATGTTTCTGAGAAAACTTTAAAATCTTTGTAAGGATTAAGGCTAAATCCTACCGCACCACTACCAATTATAGTAATGTTCAAAGGGTCTATTTCAATAAGATTTGCAAGCTTGCGTTTCCAGACCCTGTATAGCTCACGATCGTCGCCAAATACGAATGGTACCCGGTCCATCAGGTAAGTGGCGACCGCCGCGTCGATGCCATCTTTTACTATGGACGCTTTGAACGCGGATAGCGTAGCGTTCTTTACCATATTGGTCGTCCCCCCATCCGGACAGTAGAACCTCAGGTGCGGTGCGGCAAGGCCCATCAGTCATATTGAAGTCCCGCAACTCGGCTTTCGGAGATTCCGCGCAGAGACACGTTCTGATTGGTGACATTCCCGTCACCCCCGCTCTGGAAGGGGCGGTGCAATGCACATTGTCGGTTGTAGCGATTCTGGTGCCCCCGGCAGGGATCGAACCCGCGACCTTCGGTTTACAAAACCGCTGCTCTACCAGCTGAGCTACAAGGGCACGGCGCTCCGGTAGCACATTTCGTGCGCCAGTAAAGACAAAACTCCGTTTTGGGTTGCTAATGGACCGCCGCGGCGACCGGCATCCTGAAATTCGTTGCGCCGCTTCCTACATGCTGTCCAGGTGCAATCGCATCGAACGGGGTGCCGCATGATCAGATTCGTCATCATCCTGCCGCTCATCGTCGTGACCTGGCTTCTGCTGGTGAAAATCATCAGCGACCTGAAGAAGGCCAATATCGACTGGACCGGCGTCGCCACCTTCGTCGGCTTCATCGTGCTCGCCTTCTGGCTGAGACATGTCACGGGGATGGGGTGAAAGAGTGAGTAGTGAGTAGGGCGGTAGTCAGTAGGGTGGTTCGGCCGGTGCAGCGTTCACTACCGACTACTCACTAATCCCTACTCACTCAAAAACCTTCGAACCTTTTGCCGCTTCGCCACGACTGACCTCCTGAGAGGCGAATGGTCGCCTCGATCAAGGATCCAGGAGATCATCATGTTGAAGCGTACCCTTACGTCCGGCCTCGTCGCCGTCTTCGTCGCCACCGGCGCGCTCGTCGCCACGGTTGAAACATCCTCGGCGCATGGTCATCATCACCATCATCACCACCACAATCATCACGGCAAGCCCTGGTGGTGGCACAACCATCATCACAAGCATCACCACCACGGCAAGGTGATCATCTTCCTCTGACGAGAAGACCATTTGTCTTCAAAGGGCGGCCTCGGGCCGCCCTTTTTTGCGTTCAGGCGATCGGCAGCCGCAGGCGGGGAGAAAGGCCGGAAAAATTGCCGGCGAAAAAATCTGAAAAAATCTTCGAACCTTTTTCAGAGCCGCGACGACCCATGATCAAGAGGCGGATGGTTCGCCTCTCCATTGAAACAAGGAGATCGTCATGTTCAAGCGCACCATCGTTTCCGGCCTCGTCGCCACCACCGTCGCAGCCACTATGCTGGCCGGCACCGTTCAGCCTTCTGCGGCTCATCCGCTGCATCACCACCACAATGGCCTCGGCATCGGCATTGCCGCCGGCGTCGGCGGCTTCGTCCTCGGCAGCCTGCTCGCCCAGCAGCAGCCCCGCACCGTCTATGTCGAGGACGACGGCTACGACTCGATCCACGTCCGCCGCTGCTACGCTCGCTACGCCAGCTACGACGAGCGCACCGACACCTATATGACCTACGACGGCCCGCGCTATTGCAGGCTCTAGGAGGGGGCAAGATCAACGACAGGAAAGAGGGGCTGCACGCGGCCCCTTTTCTTGCGTTTCGAGCATTGCGCGTCCGCCTGATCGGCTTGATTTGAAGCGGACAATGGTCCTGCCTCGACCCATTCAGGAATTGGGCTTCAGTTCCGGCAACGGCAATCCTGCCGCCTTGCAGGCGCCGCTGACTGAAACGTCGTTCATCGCGACGAGTTCGAAGCTGTTTCCGGCATCGGGATGGATCTTGCCGATGAAGGGCTCGTTGCCGCCGGGAGAGCCCTTGTCATCGACAGAGCCGCACACCACGATCTCGTGGCGGCCGTTCAAACTGCGCTCGCCGGCAAGCATCGTTCCGAACTTTGCGGCGAGAGGGTTCTTCAAGTGCTGGCGGACGCCGGCGGTGATGATCTCTTCCATTGCCAGCGAGATCGGAACGGGATCGACCAGCGGGTTGCCGCTGGGGCCAGCGATGGGCTTGACCGGCGGCGGTGCCGCCGCCACGCATCCGCAAAGTGAAGCGGCGGATAGGAGGTAAATTGTTTTCCGCATCCGTGCCCTTTCGCATGCATTCCGATGCTGCGGCAAGACGGTCAATTCCGGCCTTCGGCCTGGCCGCGGCCGGTCGGTTCCCGCCGGGCAACCAGCGATGTACAGCGATTTTGCAAGCGTTTAGTCTGGCTTCGGCGCCAATTGAGGGGAGGGTGGCATGGACGAGCAGGATCCCAAGGAAGAACGGGTCGAACCGGTTTTCCGCAACGGCACCATCACCATTGTCGGCATCCTGCTTGCGTTTTCGCTAGGCTTCATCACGCATTGGGCGGCCAACCCGATCCCGTGGCAGACCTACCATCTGATCGCCGTCCTGCCGATCCTGGTCGGAATTGCGCTGCAGATCCGGGCGCTTGCCATTCTGCTCGACATCAAATCGCTTCAGCGAAGCATCCATGACCGCGCCAGTCGGATATTCATCGCCGGCCTCATCTTGGCGGCCTGTGGCGTCGGGCTGGCCATCCTGCTCGATTTCTTCGACATATCGGCAAAGAGCGCATTGCCGGGCGCATCTTAGTCAGTACGCTTTCACGCCGCCGATCATCTTCGTCACCTCGACCGCGGCCTCGCGCACCAGCGGACCGATCTCGGCCAGGCGCTCCGCCGTGACCCGCACCGTCGGGCCGGATACCGAAACGCCGCCGATCGGCTCGCCATATTCGTTGAAGATGGCGGCGGCCACGCAGCGCATGCCGGGGTGGCGCTCCTCGTCGTCGACCGACCAGCCGCGATGCTTGATGGTGGCGAGATCATGGGCGAGCGCCGAGATGTCGGAAAGCGTCTTGTCGGTATAGCGCTGCAGGCCCGCCTTACGCAGGATCGCCGCCACCCGCTCGGGCTCGAGATGCGCCAGCACCGCCTTGCCGATGCCGGACGCATGGAAGGGGCTGCGCGTGCCCGGCCGGAAGAAGGCGCGGATCGCCTGATGCGTCTCGACCTGGCTGACGAAGACGACGCAATCGTCCTCGGCGACGCCGAGATTGGCGGTCTCGCCGGTTTTCTCCATCAATTCCTGCATGACGATGCGCGCACGGTCGACGAGCTTGCGCCGGCGCAGGAAGGCCGCGCCCATGCGGTAGGTCTCGACGCCGACGGACCAGAGCTGGTCGGTCGTATCGAACTCGACCATGCCGTGGTTCTGCAGCGTCGTCAGCATGCGATAGGCGGTGGAAGCGGCAATGCCGCTTTGCACCGCGATCTCGCTGAGCGACAGGCCGCTGGCCTCGGCGACGATCGCCAGAATCCGCAGCGCCCGGTCGAGCGACTGCACCGATGCCGCTTCGGATGGACCATTGAAGGCGCGCGGCCGGCCGCGCTGGCGTTTTTCCGTCGTTTCCATGGACGGTATTCTCGCCGATTTGTTTTCCGATGCAATGAAAAAGTTTTTCAGTTATCGTTGCACCGGATTTTCTGGAAAACGAAAAGTGAAGCGAAATCAGATCGTAACAGCCATTTTCTAGAAATGAAAAAATATTCTGAAAAAATTGAAAAATCGAAAGCGTGCTGTCATTGTCAAGCCAACCAACGAAATGGAGGCTTGTTATGGCCAGGATGCGCGCAGTCGATGCGGCGGTTCTCGTTCTCGAAAAGGAGGGCATCACCAATGCCTTCGGCGTACCCGGAGCGGCGATCAATCCGCTCTATTCGGCGCTGAAGGCGCGCGGCACCATCCGCCACGTGCTCGCACGCCATGTCGAGGGCGCCTCGCACATGGCCGAAGGTTTTACGCGCGCCAAAGCCGGCAATATCGGGCTCTGCATCGGTACCTCCGGCCCGGCCGGCACCGACATGATCACTGGCCTCTATTCGGCCTCGGCGGATTCTATTCCCATCCTCTGCATCACCGGGCAGGCGCCACGCGCTCGCCTCAACAAGGAGGATTTCCAGGCCGTCGACATCGCTTCGATCGCTTCGCCCGTCGCCAAATGGGCCGTCACCGTCATGGAACCTTATTTGGTGCCGATGGCGCTGCAGAAGGCATTCCACCTGATGCGCTCCTCGCGGCCAGGGCCTGTGCTGGTCGACCTGCCGCTCGACGTTCAGCTTGCCGAGATTGAGTTCGACATCGACGCCTATGAGCCGCTCGCTCCCTTCAAGCCGGCGATGACGCGCGCCCAGGCCGAGAAGGCGCTGGCGATGCTCAACCAGGCGGAAAAGCCGCTTATCGTCGCCGGCGGCGGCATAATCAACGCCGATGCTTCCGACCTTTTGATCGAGTTCGCCGAAGTCACCGGCGTGCCGGTCATCCCGACGTTGATGGGCTGGGGCGCGATCCCCGACGACCACCGGTTGATGGCCGGCATGTGCGGCCTGCAAACCTCACACCGCTACGGCAACGCCACGATGCTTGCCGCCGACTTCGTCTTCGGCATCGGCAACCGCTGGGCCAACCGCCACACCGGCTCGGTCGACGTCTACACCAAGGGCAAGAAATTCATCCATGTCGACATCGAGCCGACACAGATCGGCCGCGTCTTCGCGCCCGATCTCGGCCTCGTCTCGGATGCGGGCGCCGCGCTGAAGATCCTGCTCGACGTCGCCACCGAATGGCGCACGGCCGGCAAGCTGCGCGACTGGTCCGGCTGGGCGAAGGAATGCCAGCAGCGCAAGAAGACCATGAAGCGCAAGACGCATTTCGAGCAGGTGCCGCTGAAGCCGCAGCGCGTCTATGAGGAGATGAACAAGGCGTTTGCCCGCGACACCACCTATGTCACCACGATCGGCCTGTCGCAGATCGCCGGCGCGCAGTTCCTGCATGTCTACAAGCCGCGCAACTGGATCAATTGCGGCCAGGCCGGTCCTCTCGGCTGGACATTGCCGGCAGCGCTCGGCGTGCGCGCCGCCGATCCGGACCGCGATATCGTGGCACTTTCCGGCGACTATGATTTCCAGTTCATGATCGAAGAGCTGGCCGTCGGCGCGCAGCACAAGCTGCCTTACATCCATGTCGTCGTGAACAACGCCTATCTCGGCTTGATCCGCCAGGCGCAGCGCGGCTTTTCGATGGACTACGAGGTGAGCCTCGCCTTCGAGAACGTCAACCGTGCCGGTGATCCGGAGGCGGGCTACGGCGTCGATCATGTCGCCGTCGCCGAGGCGATGGGCTGCAAGGCGGTCCGCGTGCGCAAGCCCGAGGAATTCGCCGGTGCCTTCAAGGAGGCGCGACGGCTGATGAAGGAGCACCAGGTGCCGGTGGTGCTGGAATTCATCCTCGAGCGCGTCACCAACATTTCCATGGGCACGGAAATCGACAAGGTCACCGAATTCGAGGAACTTGCCGAACGCAACGAGGATGCGCCGACGGCCATCATGATGTTGGATTGAGCACAGGCGGAACGAAGGAGAAGAAGAATGCCGCGTTTTTCAGCCAATCTTTCGATGCTCTTCGGCGAGCACGAGTTCCTCGATCGCTTCGATGCCGCCGCTCGCGTGGGCTTCAAGGGCGTCGAATATATCGGCCCCTATGACCATGCGCCGGATGTCGTCGCCGCGCGCCTGAAGAAGAATGGCCTCAGCCAGGTTCTCTTCAACCTGCCGGCCGGCGACTGGGCGAAGGGCGAGCGCGGCATCGCCGTGCTGCCCGACCGCGTCTCGGAATTCCGCCAGGGCGTCGCCAAGGCGATCACCTATGCGCATGCGCTGGGCTGCGAGCAGGTCAACTGCCTTGCCGGCATCGCACCGCAGGGCTCCGACCGAGCCGTGCTGGAAAACGTCTTTGCCGACAACCTCGCCTTCGCGGCCGAGAAGCTGGAGCAGGCCGGCATCAGGCTGCTGATCGAGCCGATCAACACGCGCGACATCCCGGGCTTCTTCCTGAATTATTCCGACCAGGCCCTGGCGCTGATCGACCGCATCGGCTCGAAGAACCTGTTCCTGCAATACGACATCTATCACATGCAGATCATGGAGGGGGATCTCGCCCGTACGATCGAGGCAAACCTTCCCCGCATCGCGCATATCCAGCTTGCGGACAATCCCGGCCGTCACGAGCCGGGGACGGGCGAGATCAATTATCCCTTCCTCTACGACCACATCGATCGCCTCGGCTATTCCGGCTGGATCGGCGCCGAATACAAGCCGAAGGCCGGCACGGAAGCCGGGCTCAGCTGGTTCAAGGAACTCGCCGGGCAGGGAAGTGCAGCGGCCTAGAGCCGGCGCCGAAGCTGCCAATCTCCCCACCTGTGGGGGGTGAGGAGTGGTCCGCGAAGCGGATGCGAAGCCAAGTACTTGGCTTCGTAAACGACGAACGCCCGGAGCGACAGCGAAGGGCCGGGTAGGCGGGCAGGCCAGAGGGGGCGCGAAGGAACGCGACCTCAACAAATACTGACGGAGCAAATCAATGGAAACCGTAGGTTTCATCGGACTCGGCATCATGGGCGCGCCGATGGCGGGGCATCTTCTCGACGCAGGCTACAAAATCATCGCCAGCGACCACCGCTCCAAACCGCCGGCGGAACTCACGGCCAAGGGCTTGAAATCCGTCTCCGGCCACAATGCCGTGGCCAAGGCCGCCGACATCATCATCGCCATGGTGCCCGACACGCCTCAGGTGGCGGACGTTCTGTTCGGCGAGAACGGCGTCGCCGCTGGCCTGTCCAAGGGCAAGCTTGTCATCGATATGAGCTCGATCTCGCCGATCGCCACCAAGGAATTTGCGAAAAAGATCAACGACCTCGGCTGCGATTATCTCGACGCGCCGGTGTCGGGCGGCGAGGTCGGCGCCAAGGCGGCCTCGCTTACCATCATGGTCGGCGGCGAGGAAAAGGCTTTTGAGCGCGCCAGGCCGATCTTCGAGAAGATGGGCAAGAACATCACGTTGGTAGGCCCCAACGGCGTCGGCCAGACCACCAAGGTCGCCAACCAGATCGTCGTGGCATTGACCATCGAAGCCGTCGGCGAAGCTCTTGTTTTTGCTTCCAAGGCCGGCGCCGATCCGGCCAAGGTCAGGCAGGCACTGATGGGCGGGCTCGCTGCCTCGCGCATCCTCGAAGTGCATGGCGAGCGCATGATCAAGCGCACCTTCGCGCCGGGCTTCCGCATCGAATTGCACCAGAAGGACCTCAACCTGGCGTTGGAAGGCGCGAAGGCGCTCGGGGTGTCGCTGCCCAACACCTCGACCACGCAGCAACTGTTCAATTCCTGCGCAGCCAATGGCGGCGGCAAGGAGGATCATTCGGCGCTGGTCAGGGCGCTGGAGCGCATGGCGGCGCATGAGGTCGGCGGAGAGAGGACACAAACCAAGGGAAAAGCAGCTTAGGTTAAGAGGGGCGGCTCAACGTTCCCACGCCGCCTGTTCTTTTCCTGTCAGAGAACGGGTTCCTGCGTTTGCCGCAGGGGCCCGTTTTTCGCCTCGAGGCTAAAGTCGATCCGGCTCAGCGCTTCAGGAATGCATTCGCCGCGTAGAGGCTGACCGCCGCCGCATTGGACACATTGAGCGAATGGATGGCGCCGGGCATGTCGAGCCGCGCCAGCGCCGTCACCGTCTCGCGTGTCTTCTGTCGCAAGCCCTTGCCCTCGGCGCCCAGCACCAGCGCGATCTTTGCGCCGTCGAAAGTCTTTTCCAACTCCGCCGGTCCTTCCGAATCGAGCCCGATGGTCTGGAAGCCAGCTTCGTGCAGCTGGTCCAGCGCATCGGCGAGGTTCTTCACCTCGATCTGGTCGATATGCTCCAGCGCGCCCGAGGCGGATTTGGCCAGCACACCCGATTCCTGCGGACTGTGGCGGGCAGTGGTGATCAGCGCGCCGGCGCCGAAGGCGACCGCTGAGCGCAGGATGGCGCCGACATTGTGCGGGTCCGTCACCTGGTCAAGCACCAGCACCAGCTTTGTGTCGCCGAGCGCGTCGAGACGCTTCGGCTTGAGCGGCTCGGCTTCGATCAGCACGCCCTGATGCACCGCGTCCGATCCGGTGATCCTGTCGATGTCCTTCGGCTCGACCAGCTCGGCCTTGAAGGGCAGGGCGGCAAGATCGTTTATCGCCAGCCGCTCGGCGGCGTTGCGGGTCACCAGCATCTTCCTGATCTTGCGGCGCGGATTGTCGAGCGCCGCCCGCACCGTATGCAGGCCGTAAAGCCGTACCAGTCCGTCACCTGGCGCTTCGCCCGGAGGAACCGGCTGGCGCGGCCGGAATGCCGGTGCACCGCCCGCCTTCTGGTCGCGATGGGCGCGCCTCAGCTTGGCGTAATGGGTGTCCTTGCGCGTGCCGGGCTTGTTGCTTTTGTCGTCGCTCATGGGGGTCTCTATAGCGGTCCCGTCCGGCTAAGGATATGGGCTGAAGACATGAATGCCGAACATCCTCGAAAAACCCTCGCCGCGCCGGTTGACACCCACCGGCCTTGCCGCCATAAGGCGCTTCGCTGATTTCGGAGAAGATCTTACTCGGGCTCCGGATCAGCGCGAATGCCTCGTTGCATGGCTCCGGCGGCAGACTGGAGAGGTGCCCGAGTGGTTAAAGGGGACGGACTGTAAATCCGTTGGCTTAGCCTACGTTGGTTCGAATCCAACCCTCTCCACCACTGCCGGCCCGGAAGCCCTGAAACGAAAGTCTCGGACCGAAATGTGCATGGCGCTTTTCGGATGAATCCGGTACCTCAGTGCAAGGCGCGGGTATAGCTCAGTGGTAGAGCAGCAGCCTTCCAAGCTGAATATGCGGGTTCGATTCCCGCTACCCGCTCCAGATTTCCCCCTCGCACCCTCCAAAGAAAACGCCGCGCGCCGGGGCGCGCAGCGTTTCCATTTCGTCCAGCCCGCTTAGCTGTTGAAGGCCGAGGCGACCTGATGGTTCTGCGGAACCTGGCCGTTCGGCGTCAGCTTGTCGACGATACCGGGCAGCGCCGTGGAGAGCTGCTGCAGCAATTCCTGCTCGTTCATGCCGGTGCGTTGCGCGATCTCGCGGATCACCGCCGGCCCGAGCGCCGAGCCGAGATCATTCGGATTGATCGATTGGTTCTGGCCTGTGCCGACCCAGGAGTCTGCGACGTTGCCATGGCCGGCATCCTTCAGCTTGTCGAGCAGGCCGCCGAGGCCGCCGAGCAGGCCGCCATCGGCGGATGTGTCGGTTCCCGCAGGCGTCGGCGCCGGCGCTTGCGGCGCGGCCGCTTCTTCGCTTCTGCCGCTCAGCATCTTGCCGACCAAAAGCGCGCCGAGCGCGATCATCAGGGGTTTGGTGATGTTGCCGCCCGGAACGGCGTTGTCAAAAAGGCCCATAATGGATCTCCTTATCCAGCCAAGTCCGCCCGGCCCCACAATGGCGCATACGGGCGGAATATCAAGCTGTCTTGAGCTTTTGACAATCATATGAAAAAGATTGGGGCGGCGGGGAATTTGGAGGGAATTATGGGCATCATCAGCTGGATCATTCTCGGCATCGTCGCCGGCTTCATCGGCAGCAAGATCGTCAACAAGACCGGCCAGGGCATGGTTATGGATATTGTGCTCGGCATCGTCGGCGCCATTGTCGGCGGCGTGATCTTCAGCGCCTTCGGCGCGCAGGGCGTCACCGGCCTCAACATCTGGAGCCTGATCGTTGCCGTCATCGGCTCGGTCGTCGTGCTGTGGGCCTATCACCAGATTTCCGGCAAGCGCACGCTGTAGAGGCAAGGTCGCCGCATTGATCGGCTGTTGAAGGTCGACCCGTTCGGGTCGGCCTGCTCTGGATTTATGTCAGGCGACCATCGCCAGCCGGCGCCTTCTTTCGTCGAGCGAGACGATCACGAGGCCGCTGGCCATCACCAGGAGGATGCCGCAGACGGCGAGCGCGTTGGGAAACTGTCTGAACACCAGCAAGCCCGAAATGACCGCCCAGACGGTGAAGCAGTAATAAAAGGGCGCGACCGCGCTTGTCGGTCCGACCCGGTAGGCCATGAAGATGAAGAAATGGCCGAAGATCAGGAACAAGCCCGCTCCCGCGATCAGCAGCAGATGGCGTCCCTCCGGCATCACCCATTGCTCGGAGACAAGATGCGCCGCGCCTGAGCCGACCAGCACCACCAAGACCGCGGAGATGGCCACGATCATGCCCGGCACCTCGGCGCCCACCTTGCGGCCGGCTATATCGCGCACCGCCGCAAAGGCGGCGTTGCCGAGCGCCAGCAGGGCATAGACCGAAATGCCCTGCATCGTCGGCTGGGCCACCATGAGCGCCCCGACAAAGCCGAGGCCGATCAGCGCCATGCGCGTGGCGCCGATCTTTTCGCCGAACAGCATCGAGGAGCCGACCAGCACGATGAGCGGCGTGACCTGCCCGAGCGCGGTGGAATCCGCGATCTGCATGTTGGCCAGGGCGACGACGTAGCAGAGGATCGCCAGCAGCTCGAACAGGTTGCGGCGCAGCACCTTGCGCTCGAAGAGCAGCGGGATCTGCCTGGCATAGCCGAGCATCAGAAGCAACGGCACGCCCCACAGCGTCGCGGCAGCACCCCGCAGCAGGAGTACCTCATAGGGCGGCAGCCCGGCGGTCGCGAGCTTCATCATCGTGTCGTTGACGAGATAGGATCCCGTCGAGACGACCATGAACAGCGGACCGCGGACATTGGATGGAATGAACTGCATGCGCCGACAAGATCAGAGCGGCGTCGCGGCGGCAATGGGCCAGCCCGGAGCCTTTGATTTTACCGGCGGCAGCCCTATATCCGCTCCACATCCCCCTGAAATCGACTGTTGTTCGGGTCGAGCGGGAATCCGCCCAGCCACAAGGCACTTGTGTTTTTCGGCCGTTGTCGCTAATCGCCCCGCATTCGACTGAACTGAAGGTCAAGGCCGTCCAAGGAAAGAGACTATGGCAAAAGGTAAATTCGAGCGCACCAAGCCGCATGTGAACATTGGCACGATCGGCCACGTCGATCATGGCAAGACGTCGTTGACGGCGGCGATCACGAAGTATTTTGGCGAATACAAGCGCTATGACCAGATCGACGCGGCGCCGGAAGAGAAGGCGCGCGGCATCACGATTTCGACGGCGCATGTCGAGTATGAGACGGCCAACCGTCACTATGCCCATGTCGACTGCCCCGGCCACGCCGACTATGTGAAGAACATGATCACCGGTGCCGCGCAGATGGACGGCGCGATCCTGGTTGTGTCGGCCGCCGACGGCCCGATGCCGCAGACCCGCGAGCACATCCTGCTTGCCCGCCAGGTCGGCGTGCCCTCGATCGTGGTGTTCTTGAACAAGGTCGACCAGGTCGACGACGCCGAGCTGCTCGAGCTGGTCGAGCTTGAGGTTCGCGAGCTTCTGTCGAAGAACGAGTTCCCCGGCGACGACATTCCGATCGTCAAGGGCTCGGCGCTGGCTGCTCTCGAAGATTCCAACAAGACCATCGGCGAGGACGCCATCCGTGAGCTGATGGCTCAGGTCGACGCCTATATCCCGACGCCTGTTCGTCCGCTGGACAAGCCGTTCCTGATGCCGATCGAGGACGTGTTCTCGATCTCGGGCCGCGGCACGGTGGTGACCGGCCGCGTCGAGCGCGGCGTGGTCAAGGTCGGCGAGGAACTGGAGATCGTCGGCATCCGTCCGACCGCCAAGACGACCTGCACGGGCGTGGAAATGTTCCGCAAGCTACTCGACCAGGGTCAGGCCGGCGACAACATCGGCGCGCTTCTGCGCGGCATCGACCGTGAAGGTGTCGAGCGCGGCCAGGTTCTGGCCAAGCCCGGCTCGGTGAAGCCGCACAAGAAGTTCGTGGCCGAAGCCTACATCCTGACCAAGGACGAAGGCGGCCGTCACACGCCGTTCTTCACCAACTACCGTCCGCAGTTCTACTTCCGCACGACCGACGTGACGGGCATCGTGACGCTGCCGGCCGGCACCGAGATGGTCATGCCCGGCGACAACATCACTGTCGACGTCGAGCTGATCGTGCCGATCGCGATGGAAGAGAAGCTGCGCTTCGCCATCCGTGAAGGCGGCCGCACCGTCGGTGCAGGCATCGTCGTCACCATCAAGGAATAATCGATCCGGCTGTTGCCGGTTCGACAGGAAAGGGCGGTCTTCGGGCCGCCCTTTTGCTTTGGAAGCAGTATTGCGCCGGCCTGTTCAATTCTATTGCAAGCACCGTCACTGCCACTAGTATGGGTCGCACCGAGGGGCTTGCCGGACGTGGTTTCAACATTCCGTTCAAAGATCATACGGTGTTGGCGCGGGCTGCTTCGGTTGGGATTGGCTGCCGCCATCGGGCTGGCCGCCTTTAGCGCAGCCGCGAAGGAAGAGCCGCCGGATTACGGTCCGGCGATGCGCTTCGCCGTCGTGCGCAGCAGCGCGCCGGGCTGCGAGCCGAACTGCCCGGAATGGATTTCCGCCGAAGGCACGATCGAGGCCGGCACGCCGGCGCTGCTGAAACGTCTGCTGAAAACGCTTGGCGGGCGGCGGCTGCCAATCGTCGTCAATTCTCCCGGCGGCAATGTCGAGGCCGCGCTCCAGCTTGGCCGCCTGGTCCGCAAGAACAAGCTCGATATCGCGGTCGGCATTACGGAGTTTTCCGGCTGCTCGCCCGGAATGGAGAATTGCCGGGACAATGACGCCAAGAGCCAACCCTATTCGGGCGTCGCTCATGACAGCGGCGCGATGTGCAATTCGGCCTGTCCGCTGATGTTTGCCGGCGGCATCCGCCGCGTGGTCGGCGAATGGGCCTATCTCGGCGTCCACCAGATCACCACCACCTACCAGCGCGAGAAGCTGCTCTACCGCACGACCTATCGGGTCCTGAACGGCAAGAAGAAGATCATCAGCACCAGGATCGTCAGCCGCAAGAATGCCGGCAGCTACAAGACCTACGAGATGAGCAAGGCGGTCGAGAAGCGACTGTCGGCCTATTTGAAGGAGATGGGTGTCGAGCAGGGCGTGCTCAGCGTGATGAAGGCGACGCCAGCCAGCGACATCAGGCAGATCGAGCCCCACGACATGCTGGAGATGAAGCTCGTCACCAGCCTGGATTCGCTCGATTTGCTGACCGAGAGAACCATCTGCCAGCGCCAGCCGGCGCCGGCGAATTGTCGCGCGATCCCGGCGAACGGCGCGCCGGCCACGGTCGCGGCAGTCGAGGCCGGGCCTTCACCCATTGCGTCGGTTCCCGCCCCGGCGCCGCAGGCCAACGAACAGGGGATGCGCTTCGCTCTCGTTCGTGGCAGTAATCCACTTTGCAATCCCGACTGCCCGGAATGGATTTCGGCGGAAGGCACGATCGCCGCGGACACGGCCGACAAGCTGCGTCAGCTGCTCGATACGATACGCGAGCGCCGCTTGCCCGTCGTCATCAACTCGCCGGGTGGAGACGTGCAGGTTGCGCTTGCCGCGGGCCGGCTGATCCGCGAGCGCAAGCTGGATGTCGCGGTCGCGCGAACGGATTTTCTCGATTGCGATCCTGGCGTGGTGGGATGCGTCACAACGGACGGTCTTCATACCGGCCTCACCATCGAAGCTGGCGCCGAATGCGACGCGGCGTGTGCGGTGATGATCGCCGGCGGCGTCCGGCGCCTGGTGGGCGCCGATGCGCATTTCCTCGTGCATTCCATGGGCATGGAAGACAAAGTCAGGGCTTACCTCGACGAGATGACGATCGGCTCGGGTTTTTTCGTCGCCATGCAGTCGGCCGAATATGCAAAGCACAGGGAACTCAGCCGGGAGGAACTGAAGACATTCGGACTGACGACCGGACCGCAATCGGTGGACGCGCTGACGGGCGCCACCATCTGCAGATCCGCACCCAGGCCGGACAATTGCCGCGTCCTTCCGGCCGCCGACGCCGAGGCAAAGGCGCCGGCGAAGCTCTGATGCCTTGTACTGGCCATGGAGCCAGGTTGAGTCGGGCAGGGCGACACCATTATCCTCCTTGCTCTCTTTGCGGCATGGAGGATCGGCGATGAGCGAGGACGTCCCGACTTTATATACATGGGTCGGCGGCAGCGAGGCGCTGAATCGGCTGACCCAGACTTTTTATGACAAGGTGGCCGCGGATCCGGTTGTCGGGCCGGTGTTCAGACACATGTCGCCGGATCACCCAGCCCATGTCGCCGCCTTCATCGGCGAGGTCTTCGGAGGACCGAAGACTTACAGCGAGAAGCATGGCGGCCATCGCGAGATGGTGATGCATCACCTTGGCAAGCATCTGACCGAAGAGCAGCGCCGCCGCTGGATCAATCTCCTTGCCGACGCGGCGGACGAGGTCGGCCTGCCGGACGATCCCGAATTCCGATCCGCCTTCATGGGCTATGTCGAATGGGGATCGCGGCTGGCGAAGATGAATTCGAATCTCGGCGAGACCTGCGATCCCGAGACCGAGCCGATGCCAGCCTGGGGCTGGGGCGTGCCGGGTGGGCCTTACAAGCAGCCAGCCGGGAAGTCGTAGGGCGGGGCGCTCTGTTTTTGCCGCCACGATCCGTCGCCGACGGAAATGGAATCCAGATTTCCGGCAAAGGTTCTAAAACCGCTGCTGAGTGCTCTTTACAGAGTGCCCGGAAGCTTTTAGGAAGCGCCTGCGCCGAACAAGCGCATGCACGGGCATAGCTCAGTTGGTAGAGCGGCGGTCTCCAAAACCGCAGGTCGTAGGTTCGAGCCCTGCTGCCCGTGCCATTCCCAAAAATTGCTGATCGAAAGCTTCCCACGGTTGAAAATCGGCGGGTGGCTTGCCATATCGCGGAAATTGGGGCATAAGCCCCGCATAGCCGGGACGGGACGACTGGATGGTTCCGAGGCGGCGTTAGGACATAAAGCGGACCCTTGCCACTTGCGTGGATTAAGAATCGGTTTTATGTAGACAAGACAGACACGCGACGCGTGGAGCTGGGAAGCCGGCTTTACGCGTCTGATTTGCGTGGGTGAAATAGCGGCGCTGATTCGCGCCGCATAGAGCCCAGGCGGCACGTCCCGGCCAGCGGGATCATCCAGGAGGCCCGGCCAACGGGCCTTGAAGACAGGCGGCAAATGGCTTCGAAAACCACCAATCCCTTCACCTTTCTCCAGCAGGTCCGCGCGGAGACGGCCAAGGTGACATGGCCTTCGCGGCGCGAAACCATGATCTCGACCGTGATGGTCCTGGTGTTCGCGGTGATCGCGATGCTGTTCTTCTTCGCTGCCGATATTCTGATGGGCTATGCGATCGAGTGGATCCTGGGTCTCGGGCATTAATTCGGCGGTTTACGGAGAGGTCGTGAAATGACAGCGCGGTGGTATATCGTCCACGCCTATTCGAACTTCGAGAAGAAGGTCGCCGAGGACATCGAGAACAAGGCCAAGCAGAAGGGCCTGTCGGGTGAGATCGAGCAGATCGTTGTGCCGACCGAGAAGGTCGTCGAGATCCGCCGCGGCCGCAAGGTCGATGCCGAGCGCAAGTTCTTCCCGGGCTATGTGCTCCTGAAGGCCAATCTGACCGATGCCGTGTTCTCGCTGGTCAAGAACACACCGAAGGTCACCGGCTTCCTGGGCGACTCCAAGCCCGTGCCGATCACCGAGACCGAGGCGCAGCGCATCCTGAACCAGGTCCAGGAAGGCGTCGAGCGGCCGAAGCCTTCGGTCACCTTCGAGATCGGCGAGGCGATCCGCGTTTCAGACGGTCCCTTCGCGTCGTTCAACGGCGTCGTCCAGGAAGTGGACGAGGAGCGGGCCCGCCTCAAGGTGGAAGTTTCGATCTTCGGGCGCGCCGTGCCCGTCGATCTGGAATTCGGACAGGTCGAAAAGGGCTGATGTCCGAAGATCCGCGCCCGGAGGGCGTCGGGATCCGCGCCGCAAGGCGTCGGGGCGGAAGCTGAAAGGCGCCGCATGAACGGGTGGGAGGCGAGGGCGGCATAGCCGGTCGTCGGAACCGCACCACCAGACTGCAATCGCCGGTATCCCGCTAATGGGCCGGCATGAGAAAAGGCAGGAATAGAGATGGCTAAGAAAGTTGCAGGCCAGCTCAAGCTCCAGGTTGCCGCGGGCTCGGCTACGCCGTCGCCCCCGATCGGCCCGGCGCTTGGTCAGCGCGGCATCAACATCATGGAGTTCTGCAAGGCGTTCAACGCGCAGACCCAGGAGATGGAGAAAGGGTCGCCGATCCCGGTCGTCATCACCTACTACCAGGACAAGTCATTCACCTTCGTCATGAAGACGCCGCCGGTGAGCTACTTCCTGAAGAAGGCCGCCAACCTGAAGTCGGGCTCCAAGGAGCCGGGCAAGACCAAGGTCGGCACGATCAGCCGCGACAAGGTGCGCGCGATCGCCGAGCAGAAGATGAAGGACCTGAACGCAAACGACGTCGAAGCGGCCATGCGCATGGTCGAGGGCTCCGCCCGCTCGATGGGCCTGGAAGTGGTGGGCTAAGATCATGGCAAAGATTGCAAAGCGTGTTGCCAAGAGCCGCGAAGGCATCGATCCGAACAAGGCTTACGCCCTCTCCGAGGCGCTGCAGCTGCTCAAGGACCGGTCCAAGGTGAAGTTCGACGAGACCGTCGAGGTCTCGATGAATCTCGGCGTCGATCCGCGCCATGCCGACCAGATGGTCCGCGGCGTGGTCAACCTGCCGAACGGCACCGGCCGTTCGGTGCGCGTTGCCGTGTTCGCTCGTGGCGACAAGGCCGAGGAAGCCAAGGCCGCTGGCGCCGATATCGTTGGCGCCGAGGACCTGGTCGACATCGTTCAGAAGGGCACGATCGATTTCGATCGCTGCATCGCCACCCCGGACATGATGCCGCTGGTCGGCCGTCTGGGTAAGGTGCTCGGCCCGCGCGGCATGATGCCGAACCCGAAGGTCGGCACCGTGACCACGGACGTGGCCGCAGCCGTCAAGGCTTCGAAGGGCGGCGCCGTCGAGTTCCGCGTCGAGAAGGCCGGCATCGTCCAGGCCGGCGTCGGCAAGGTCTCGTTCGACGTCAAGGCGCTGGAAGAGAATGTCCGCGCCTTCGCCGATGCGGTCAACAAGGCCAAGCCTGCGGGCGCCAAGGGCAACTACGTCAAGAAGGTGTCGGTCACCTCGACGATGGGCCCCGGCCTCAAGCTCGACATCGCGACGCTCGCCGCGTCGTAAGTGTCACACGATCGGCTGACGCCGGTCATTGAAGAATTCCGGACCGCCGATCCGTCGGCGGCCCGGTACCCCGGAAGCCGAAAGGTTTCCGGATATCCTGTCCGAGATTGCAGGCGGCCCAACAGCCTTAATTCATGTGGGCCTGCATGAGACGGGTGAAGACCCGACAAAGGAGCGGCAAGCTCCAATGAAAGGTTCGAACCGTGTTTGCCTTTTGTCAGCGCATCGCCGGCTTTGCCGTCGGTGTGGCGAAAGGGGGCAGGATCCTCGAGCGTCGTTCGGGAGATCCGTTTTTGGATGGCCCGGCCGGCAAAAGGCAACCCGACTTCTGACCTCGAAAATGAGGCAGTGGTCAACTGGAGATAGGCAGTGGACAGAGCGGAAAAGCGCGAACTCGTCACGGGCCTGAATGATGCGTTCTCGAACGCGGGTTCAGTCGTCGTGGCCCACTACGCCGGTATCACCGTGGCGCAAATGAACGACCTTCGGTCGAAGATGCGCGCTGCCGGTGGCACCGTCAAAGTCGCGAAGAACCGTCTCGCCAAGATCGCTCTTCAGGGCACGGACTCCGCATCGATCATCGATCTGTTCAAGGGACAGACGCTGGTCGCTTATTCGGAGGATCCGATTGCGGCGCCGAAGGTCGCGTCCGAATTCGCCAAGGGGAATGACAAGCTGGTCATTCTCGGCGGCGCGATGGGCTCGACCTCGCTCAACGCCGATGGTGTCAAGGCACTCGCCACGATGCCGTCGCTCGACGAGCTGCGCGCCAAGCTGGTTGGCATGATCGCCACGCCGGCAACCCGGATCGCCCAGATCGTCAATGCGCCCGCGGCTTCGGTCGCGCGCGTCATCGGCGCTTACGCCCGGAAGGACGAGGCGGCATGAGGCCGTTCCTCGCTGTCAACAACACACGTTCGAACCAACTAAAGGAATATCAAAATGGCTGATCTCGCGAAGATCGTAGACGACCTTTCGAAGCTGACCGTCCTCGAGGCGGCTGAGCTGTCGAAGCTCCTGGAAGAAAAGTGGGGCGTTTCGGCCGCCGCTCCGGTGGCTGTTGCCGCCGCTGCTGGTGGTGCTGCCGCTGCTGCTGCTCCGGCTGAAGAGAAGACGGAATTCGACGTCGTTCTCGCCGATGCCGGCGCCCAGAAGATCAACGTCATCAAGGAAGTCCGCGCCATCACCGGCCTTGGCCTCAAGGAAGCCAAGGACCTGGTCGAAGCGGCTCCGAAGCCGGTCAAGGAAGGCGTTTCCAAGGCCGACGCCGACAAGTTCAAGGCTCAGCTGGAAGCAGCTGGCGCCAAGGTCGAGCTGAAGTAAGCCTGTTAGGCGAGGGCGGACGGTCTCGCGCCGTCCGCCCCCTCTCTTGGAACTGAGGGAGGGTTTTGTTGCGCGAGGCGTTTGAAAACCTCTTTCCTGAGGGCCGAAAAACGGCCTTCCGGAAACGGGTTTTCTCCCGTTTTAGCCGGTAGCCGCCAAGCGATTGGAAAAGGCGGCCGGAAAAACAGATAGGGGCAGCCGCCGAGGCCGCCCATTGGTGCAAGGCGAGCCGCGGCGAGGTTCGTCCCGAGTTTAGAGCTAAGGAGCGACGATGGCCCAGACCCAGACTTTCAATGGCCGCAGACGCGTACGCAAGTTCTTCGGAAAGATCCCGGAAGTTGCGGAGATGCCGAACCTCATCGAGGTTCAGAAGGCATCCTATGACCAGTTCCTGATGGTGGACGAGCCGAAGGGCGGCCGTCCGGACGAAGGGCTGCAGGCCGTTTTCAAGTCGGTCTTCCCGATCTCCGACTTTTCCGGCTCCTCGATGCTGGAGTTCGTGAAGTATGAGTTCGAGGCACCGAAATTCGACGTTGACGAGTGCCGTCAGCGCGACCTGACCTATGCCGCGCCGCTGAAGGTGACGCTGCGCCTCATCGTGTTCGATATCGACGAGGATACCGGAGCGAAGTCGATCAAGGACATCAAGGAGCAGGACGTCTACATGGGCGACATGCCGCTCATGACGTCGAACGGCACCTTCATCGTCAACGGCACCGAGCGTGTCATCGTCTCGCAGATGCACCGCTCGCCGGGCGTCTTCTTCGACCATGACAAGGGCAAGTCGCACTCGTCGGGCAAGCTTCTGTTTGCCGCGCGCGTCATCCCCTATCGCGGTTCTTGGCTCGACATCGAGTTCGATAGCAAGGACGTCGTGCACGCCCGCATCGACCGCCGCCGCAAGATCCCGGTGACGTCGCTGTTGATGGCGCTCGGCATGGACGGCGAAGAGATCCTGTCGACCTTCTACAACAAGATCACCTACAAGCGCTCCGGCGACCACTGGCGCATCCCGTTCAACGTCGAGCGGTTCCGCGGCCTGAAGGCCGTCGGCGACCTGGTCGATGCCGACACGGGCGAGATCGTTGTCGAGGCCGGCAAGAAGATCACCGCCCGCCAGGCCCGCCAGCTCGGTGAGAAGGGTCTCAAGGCCATCAAGGCGACCGACGAGGACCTGCTCGGCAACTATCTCGCCGAGGACATCGTCAACTACGCCACCGGCGAGATCTTCCTCGAGGCCGGCGACGAGATCGACGACAAGACCCTGAAGGTGCTGCTCGGCACCGGCGAGGAAGAGATCCAGATACTGGACATCGACCACGTCAATGTCGGCGCCTACATCCGCAACACCTTGGCCGTCGACAAGAACGAGAGCCGCCAGGACGCGTTGTTCGACATCTACCGCGTCATGCGCCCGGGCGAGCCGCCGACGCTCGAGACCGCCGAAGCCATGTTCAACTCACTGTTCTTCGACAGCGAGCGCTACGACCTGTCGGCCGTCGGTCGCGTCAAGATGAACATGCGCCTCGAGCTCAAGGCCGAGGACACCGTGCGCGTGCTGCGCAAGGAAGACATCTTGGCCGTGGTCAAGACGCTGGTGGAGCTGCGCGACGGCAAGGGCGAGATCGACGACATCGACAATCTCGGCAACCGCCGCGTGCGTTCGGTCGGCGAGCTCATGGAGAACCAGTACCGCGTCGGCCTGCTGCGCATGGAGCGCGCGATCAAGGAACGCATGTCCTCGATCGAGATCGACACGGTCATGCCGCAGGACCTGATCAACGCCAAGCCGGCGGCCGCCGCCGTGCGCGAGTTCTTCGGTTCCTCGCAGCTGTCGCAGTTCATGGATCAGACCAACCCGCTGTCGGAGATCACCCACAAGCGCCGCCTTTCGGCGCTTGGACCGGGCGGTCTGACTCGCGAGCGCGCCGGCTTCGAGGTGCGCGACGTGCACCCGACGCATTACGGCCGCATCTGCCCGATCGAGACGCCGGAAGGCCCGAATATCGGTCTGATCAACTCGCTGGCCACTTTCGCGCGTGTCAACAAGTACGGCTTCATTGAAAGCCCGTACCGCAAGATCGTGAACGGCAAGCTGACCAACGAGGTCGTCTATCTGTCGGCGATGGAAGAGGCCAAGCACTATGTCGCGCAGGCCAACGCCGAGCTCGACAAGAATGGCAGCTTCGTCGACGAGTTCGTCATTTGCCGTAACGCCGGCGAAGTGATGATGGCGCCGCGCGAGAACGTCGACCTGATGGACGTCTCGCCGAAGCAGATGGTGTCTGTCGCGGCGGCGCTCATCCCGTTCCTCGAGAACGACGACGCCAACCGCGCTCTGATGGGCTCGAACATGCAGCGTCAGGCCGTGCCGCTGGTGCGCGCCGAGGCGCCGTTCGTCGGCACCGGCATGGAGCCGGTCGTCGCCCGTGACTCGGGCGCGGCGATCGGCGCCCGTCGCGGCGGCGTGGTCGACCAGGTGGACGCCACCCGTATCGTCATCCGCGCCACGGAAGATCTCGATCCCGGCAAGTCGGGCGTCGACATCTACCGGCTGATGAAGTTCCAGCGTTCGAACCAGAACACCTGCATCAACCAGCGTCCGCTGGTGCGCATGGGCGACCGCGTCAACAAGGGCGACATCATTGCCGACGGTCCGTCGACCGAGCTCGGCGATCTGGCGCTCGGCCGCAACGTGCTGGTCGCGTTCATGCCGTGGAACGGCTACAACTACGAGGACTCGATCCTGCTCTCCGAGCGCATCGTGGCCGACGACGTCTTCACCTCGATCCACATCGAGGAGTTCGAGGTCATGGCGCGCGACACCAAGCTCGGGCCGGAGGAAATCACGCGCGACATTCCGAACGTTTCGGAAGAGGCGCTGAAGAACCTCGACGAGGCCGGCATCGTCTATATCGGTGCCGAGGTGCAGCCGGGCGATATCCTGGTCGGCAAGATCACGCCGAAGGGCGAAAGCCCGATGACGCCGGAAGAAAAGCTTCTGCGCGCCATCTTCGGCGAGAAGGCCTCCGACGTCCGCGACACCTCCATGCGCATGCCTCCGGGCACCTTCGGCACGGTCGTCGAAGTGCGCGTCTTCAACCGCCACGGCGTGGAGAAGGACGAGCGTGCGATGGCGATCGAGCGCGAGGAGATCGAGCGTCTGGCCAAGGACCGCGACGACGAACAGGCGATCCTCGATCGCAACGTCTATGCGCGTCTTTCCGACGTGCTTGTCGGCAAGGAAGCCATCGCCGGACCGAAGGGCTTCAAGAAGGGCTCGAAGCTGTCGAAGGACACGCTCGACGAGTATCCGCGTTCGCAGTGGTGGCAGTTCGCCGTCGAGAACGAGAAGCTCCAGGGCGAGCTCGAGGCTCTGCGCGGCCAGTATGACGAGTCCAAGAAGGCGCTTGAGCAGCGCTTCATGGACAAGGTCGAGAAGGTGCAGCGCGGCGACGAAATGCCTCCGGGCGTCATGAAGATGGTCAAGGTCTTCGTGGCGGTGAAGCGCAAGATGCAGCCGGGTGACAAGATGGCCGGCCGTCACGGCAACAAGGGTGTCGTGTCGCGCATCGTTCCGGTCGAGGACATGCCTTTCCTCGACGACGGCACGCATGCCGATATCGTGCTCAACCCGCTGGGTGTGCCGAGCCGCATGAATGTCGGCCAGATCCTGGAAACGCATCTGGGCTGGGCTTGCGCAGGCATGGGCAGGAAGATCGGCGAGCTGATCGACGCGTATAAGGGTGGCGGCGACATCAAGCCGCTGCGCAAGACGCTGGAAAGCTTCATGCCGGCCAACGACCGCAACGAGCCGATCCGCGAATATGACGACGAGAGCATCGTTCGCCTGAGCGAGCAGATGCGCCGCGGCGTCTCCATCGCGACCCCGGTGTTCGACGGCGCGCATGAGGCCGACATCAACACCATGCTGGAGCAGGCAGGCCTGCACACCAGCGGTCAGTCGCAGCTCTATGACGGCCGCACCGGCGAGCCGTTCGATCGCAAGGTGACGATGGGCTATATCTATATGCTCAAGCTGCATCATCTGGTGGACGACAAGATCCACGCGCGTTCGATCGGTCCGTACTCGCTCGTCACCCAGCAGCCGCTGGGCGGCAAGGCCCAGTTCGGTGGCCAGCGCTTCGGCGAAATGGAGGTCTGGGCGCTCGAAGCCTACGGCGCCGCTTATACGCTGCAGGAAATGCTGACGGTGAAGTCGGACGACGTCGCCGGCCGCACCAAGGTCTACGAGGCGATCGTGCGCGGCGACGACACGTTCGAGGCGGGCATTCCGGAGAGCTTCAACGTTCTCGTCAAGGAAATGCGCTCGCTGGGTCTCAATGTCGAGCTGGAGAACACCCAGGTCGAAGAGACCCCGACGCGTCTGCCCGACGCAGCCGAATAAGGCTATGGCGCGCCGCTCTTTGAAGAGGCGGCGCGTCCCTCAAATCTTCGGCCGGTTTGACCGGCCAGTCTGCGGACAAATCGTCCGCGATCGATTGAAGGGGTTATCGAGGACCCCGAAAAGGAGAACGGCATGAACCAAGAGGTCATGAATCTCTTCAACCCGCAGGCGCCTGCGCAGGTGTTCGATTCCATCCGGATCTCGCTTGCCAGCCCAGAGAAGATTCTGTCCTGGTCGTTCGGCGAGATCAAGAAGCCGGAGACCATCAATTACCGCACCTTCAAGCCGGAGCGTGACGGTCTGTTCTGCGCGCGCATTTTTGGCCCGATCAAGGACTATGAGTGCCTGTGCGGCAAGTACAAGCGCATGAAGTACAAGGGCGTCATCTGCGAAAAGTGCGGCGTCGAAGTCACGCTGTCGCGCGTTCGCCGCGAGCGCATGGGCCATATCGAGCTTGCCGCGCCCGTCGCCCATATCTGGTTCCTGAAGTCGCTGCCCTCGCGCATCGGCACGCTGCTCGACATGACCCTCAAGGACATCGAGCGGGTGCTCTACTTCGAGAACTACATCGTCACCGAGCCGGGCCTCACCGCGCTGAAGGAGAACCAGCTCCTCAGCGAAGAAGAGTACATGCTTGCCGTCGACGAGTATGGCGAGGACTCTTTCACCGCCATGATCGGCGCCGAGGCCATCCATGACCTTCTGGCCGGCATGGACCTGGAGAAGATCGCCGGCGACCTGCGTTCGGAGCTGGCTTCGACCACGTCCGAGCTCAAGCAGAAGAAGTACCTGAAGCGGCTCAAGGTCGTCGAAAACTTCATGGAATCCGGCAACCGTCCGGAATGGATGATCATGAAGGTGGTTCCGGTGATTCCGCCGGATCTGCGTCCGCTGGTTCCCCTGGACGGCGGCCGCTTCGCGACGTCCGACCTCAACGACCTCTATCGCCGCGTCATCAACCGCAACAACCGCCTCAAGCGGCTGATCGAGCTGCGTGCGCCCGGCATCATCGTGCGCAACGAAAAGCGCATGCTGCAGGAAGCCGTTGACGCGCTGTTCGACAACGGCCGTCGCGGCCGCGTCATCACCGGCGCCAACAAGCGTCCGTTGAAGTCGCTGTCCGACATGCTCAAGGGCAAGCAGGGCCGGTTCCGCCAGAACCTGCTCGGCAAGCGCGTCGACTATTCCGGCCGTTCGGTCATCGTGACCGGTCCGGAGCTGAAGCTGCACCAGTGCGGCCTGCCGAAGAAGATGGCGCTCGAGCTCTTCAAGCCCTTCATCTACGCCCGCCTCGACGCCAAGGGTTTCTCCTCGACCGTCAAGCAGGCGAAGAAGCTGGTCGAGAAGGAGCGTCCGGAGGTTTGGGATATCCTCGACGAGGTGATCCGCGAGCATCCGGTGCTGTTGAACCGCGCGCCGACGCTGCACCGCCTCGGCATCCAGGCGTTCGAGCCGACCCTGATCGAAGGCAAGGCGATCCAGCTGCATCCGCTGGTCTGCACCGCCTTCAACGCCGACTTCGACGGCGACCAGATGGCGGTCCACGTGCCGCTTTCGCTGGAAGCGCAGCTTGAAGCCCGCGTGCTGATGATGTCGACCAACAACATCCTGCACCCGGCCTCCGGCGCGCCGATCATCGTGCCGTCGCAGGACATGGTTCTCGGTCTCTACTATCTCTCGATCGTCAACCAGAACGAGCCGGGCGAAGGCATGGTGTTTGCCGACATGGGCGAGCTCCAGCATGCGCTGGAGACCAAGGCCGTGACGCTGCACGCCAAGATCAAGGGCCGCTTCCGCACCGTCGACGCTGAGGGCAACGTCGTGTCGAAGATCTACGACACCACGCCCGGCCGCATGATCATCGGCGAGCTTCTGCCGAAGAACGTCAACGTGCCGTATGAGACCGCCAACCAGGAGATGACCAAGAAGAACATCTCCAAGATGATCGACACCGTCTACCGCCACTGCGGTCAGAAGGAGACGGTCATCTTCTGCGACCGCATCATGGCGCTCGGCTTTGCGCATGCCTGCCGTGCCGGCATTTCGTTCGGCAAGGACGACATGCTGATCCCGGACACCAAGCTGAAGCTTGTTTCCGACACCGAGGCTTTGGCCAAGGAATACGAGCAGCAGTACAATGACGGCCTGATCACGCAGGGCGAGAAGTACAACAAGGTCGTCGACGCCTGGGCCAAGTGCTCGGAAAAGGTCGCCGACGAGATGATGGCGCGCATCAAGGCGGTGGAGTTCGAGGAAAACGGCCGTCAGAAGCCGATGAACTCGATCTACATGATGTCGCATTCGGGTGCGCGCGGTTCGCCCACCCAGATGCGCCAGCTCGCCGGCATGCGCGGCCTGATGGCCAAGCCCTCGGGTGAAATCATCGAGACGCCGATTATCTCGAACTTCAAGGAAGGCCTGACCGTGCTCGAGTACTTCAACTCGACCCACGGCGCCCGCAAGGGTCTGGCCGATACCGCCTTGAAGACGGCGAACTCGGGTTACCTCACCCGCCGTCTCGTCGACGTGGCGCAGGACTGCATCGTCAACTCCGTGGATTGCGGCACCGACAAGGGCCTCACCATGCAGCCGATCGTCGATGCCGGTCAGATCGTCGCTTCGGTCGGCCAGCGCGTGCTGGGCCGCACCGCGCTCGACGACATCAACCATCCGGTCTCCGGCGAATTGCTGGTCAAGGCCGGCAAGCTGATGGACGAGCGCGACGTGGAGCAGATCGAAAAGGCCGGCGTGCAGTCGGTCCGCATCCGTTCGGCGCTGACCTGCGAGGTCAGGACCGGCGTGTGCGCCGTCTGCTACGGACGCGACCTGGCCCGCGGCACCCCCGTCAACCAGGGCGAGGCCGTCGGCGTCATCGCGGCGCAGTCGATCGGCGAGCCGGGCACCCAGCTCACCATGCGTACCTTCCACATGGGCGGCACGGCGCAGGTGGTGGATTCTTCGTTCCTTGAAGCCTCCTATGAGGGCAAGGTGCAGATCCGCAACCGCAACGTGGTGCGCAACTCGGAAGGCCAGCAGATGGTCATGGGCCGCAACATGGCGGTGCTCATCCTCGATGAGACCGGCAAGGAGCGCGCCACGCACCGCGTTGCCTATGGTTCGCGTATCTTCGTGGACGATGGCGACAAGGTAAAGCGCGGCCAGCGTATCGCCGAGTGGGATCCCTATACCCGCCCGATCCTCACCGAAATCGAGGGTCGCGTGGCGTTCGAGGATCTGGTCGACGGCATCTCCGTCCAGGAAACGGCCGACGAGTCGACCGGCATCACCAAGCGTGAGGTCATCGACTGGCGTTCGACGCCGCGCGGCAGCGACCTGAAGCCCGCGATCGTCATCCAGGACGCCAAGGGCAAGGTCGGCAAGCTGTCGAAGGGCGGCGATGCCCGCTTCCTGCTCTCGGTCGAGGCCATCCTCTCGGTCGAGCCGGGCGCTCATGTGAAGCCTGGCGACGTGCTGGCGCGTATCCCGATGGAAAGCGCCAAGACCAAGGACATCACCGGCGGTCTGCCGCGTGTTGCGGAACTGTTCGAGGCTCGCCGTCCGAAGGATCACGCTATCATCGCCGAGATCGATGGCACGATCCGCTTCGGCCGCGACTACAAGAACAAGCGCCGCATCATCATCGAGCCGCATGACTCGACGCTGGAGCCGGTGGAGTACCTGATCCCGAAGGGCAAGCCGTTCCATCTCCAGGACGGCGACGTCATCGAGAAGGGCGACTATATCCTCGACGGCAATCCGGCGCCGCACGACATCCTGGCGATCAAGGGCGTGGAGGCGCTTGCCTCCTACCTCGTCAACGAGATCCAGGAGGTCTACCGTTTGCAGGGCGTGTCGATCAACGACAAGCACATCGAGGTGATCGTTCGCCAGATGCTGCAGAAGGTCGAGATCACCACGCAGGGCGACTCGACCTACATCCCGGGCGACCACGTCGACGTGATCGAACTGGAAGAGGTCAACGAGCGCCTGATCGAGGACGGCAAGAAGCCGGCCGAAGGTCAGCCGGTGCTGCTCGGTATCACCAAGGCCTCGCTGCAGACGCCGTCCTTCATCTCGGCCGCCTCCTTCCAGGAGACGACCAGGGTGCTGACCGAGGCAGCGGTTGCCGGCAAGACCGACATGCTGCAGGGCCTGAAGGAAAACGTCATCGTCGGCCGTCTGATCCCGGCCGGCACGGGCGGCACGATGAGCCAGATCCGGCGCATCGCCACCTCGCGCGACGAGCTCATCATCGACGAGCGCCGCAAGGCCTCCGGTGTCGAGGTCGCCGACCCGATGCTGACCGACATGGTCAACGCCGCGCAGTAAGAACGGCATGACATGAGAGACGACGAGAAGGGGCCTACACGGCCCCTTCTTGCATTTGAGCTTTACGAACGAGGAAGAGCCATGAGCAGCAAGACCTGGACGGTTGTCGACGACTATATCGTTTCCTCTCTTTTCGAAGCGGATCCCATTCTGGATGCGGTGCTCAAGGCCAACCGCGATCAGGGCCTGCCGGCGATCGACGTCTCGGCCGCGCAGGGCAAGCTTCTGTCACTGCTGGTGCGCATCCGCGGCGCGAAGAAGGTGCTGGAGGTCGGCACGCTCGGCGGCTACTCGACCATCTGGATGGCGAGGGGATTGCCGGCGGACGGCAAGGTCGTGACGCTGGAGCTCGATCCGCACCACGCCAAGGTCGCGCGCTCGAATTTCGAGCGGGCAGGGGTTTCCGACAAGGTCGACCTGCGGGTCGGTCCAGCGCTGCAGTCGCTCGCCACGCTGGCGGACGAAGGTGCCGATCCGTTCGACCTCATCTTCATCGACGCCGACAAGCCGAACAACCCGAACTACCTGACCTGGGCCATGAAGCTGTCACGCTCAGGCACCGTCGTTGTCTGCGATAACGTCATCCGTGACGGCGCTGTCGTGAAAAAGAACAGCGGCGACGCCAATGTCGAAGGCGCTCGCGCCGCGTTTTCGTTCATCGGCGGCGACAAGCGACTGGACGGCACTGCTATCCAGACCGTCGGCGCCAAGGGCTATGATGGATTCGCGATCGCGATCGTCGAGTAAAGGTCTCGTTCGCCTCGGCGCTTTGCCGCGGCCTCAGTCGAAGAACGCCTCGACCACGTTGCGCTTGCCCAGCATGAAGGCATCGGCGACGTGCTGCAGCGGCGCCAGGTCGACATCCGAATTCCCGGCGCGAATAATCTCGGCGAAGCGCTTGTAAAGCATCGGATATTCGGCTTCCGGCTCCTCGTGGACGACTTTGCCGTCGACGGCGAGCTTCGCGCCGCCGCCCGACAGCACCATCTTGCCCTTGTCGGTCTCTGCCAGGATGTCCCAGCTCTGCGGGCCGGTCTGCAGCCAGTCGAGCTCCATCGTCACCGGCAAGCCGCTGGACGTGCGGAACGCGACATGCGCCGCGACCGGCGCTGCACGGTTCTCCGGAAAATCGAGCACGGCCGAGGTAATGAACATCGGCGGAAGGACGTGGGTGGCGATCGACAGCGCGTTGATGCCCGGGTCGAACACGCCGAAGCCGCCCGGTTCCCAGATCCATTCCTGGTTCGGGTGCCAGCGGCGCACGTCTTCCTTCCAGTTGATGGCGGCCGAGGTCAGTCTGGCCGAGGCGAGAAACGCACGCGCGGCTTCGACCGCCGGCGCATAGCGCGAATGCCAACTGGCGAAGAGCGAGACGCCGTTCTTTTCGGCAAGCGCCTTGAGATGCTCGACCTCGCTGACCGTCGCGCCCGGTGGCTTTTCGAGGAACACATGCTTCTTCGCTTCCAGCGCGGTGCGCGCGGCGTCGTAGCGGAACTGTGGCGGCATGCAGAGCGAGACCGCATCGAGGCCGGGCTCGGCGGCAAGCATCGCTTCGATCGTCGGATAGTTCGCGATGCCGTCGACCTTGCCGTGGCGGCTGGCCGCGGCCGTTAGGTGATAGTTGTCATCCTTGGCGACCGCCGGCAGGTGCTGGTCGCGAACGATCTTTCCCACGCCGACGATGCCGAGCTTGATTGCGTTGCTGGTCATGGGAACTCCGGAAAGGGAAGAGTGGCTGGGTTGTTTGGGGGGTGAGCCGAAGCGACGTGCGCCGGCGCGATATCAGAACGGCTCGTCGAAGGTGACGATCGAGACCTCGCCTTCGAGCGCGCCCTGATAGGCCGACAGATGCGGCTCCTCGTCGGGTTCGCCCTCCATGTCGCCGATCTGGTCGAGCTCGGCCTCCGCGAATCCTTCCGCGGCGAGCGATTCGAGCGCGCGGCGCACGGCAGAATCATCGTCGGGCGCCACCAGCATCACATGCACGCCTTCCGGCTTGCCGCCTTTCTTGCGCCAGACCCGTCCGGTGATGATGGTGACCGGCCGTTCCTCATTGTCGTTCACGGGTTGATTCCTCATTTTCCGGCAGATAGTCCGGTTCAAGCCGCCTTTTGGCACGAAGCAGGCCGGGAAGACAGCCGCAAGCCGGTCACTTTCTTCCTCGCTCTTGAAAAAAGACGCAATAAAATTACATGCGCTTTACGCATGGCTGCCAAGCCCCGAATTGACCGCAATATTTGCCGTTGCGGGGTTGACGGGCAATGGCCTTACGAGTAGAAGCCGCGACGTCAGAACCGATGTGAGACCAGCCTTTCCGAGGCGACGCGCTTTGGAGTTTGTCTCAAACAGGGTTCGTTTTACGAGCGAAAAGACATTTCCGGCGCGCATGAAGCGGCTTCCGCTTCCTCTGCAATTTGTTCGGGCAGGACCGCGAGACGCGGTGTGTTGCCCGAATTCGCGTATGGAAATGACGCTTTGAGCGGCCCTGACAGGGCAGACACGGAATTGAGAGACAAGAGGGTTTAATGCCTACCGTCAACCAGCTGATCCGCAAGCCGCGCCTGGCGCCGGTGAAGCGCAACAAGGTCCCGGCCATGCAGCAGAACCCGCAGAAGCGGGGCGTCTGCACGCGCGTCTACACCACGACGCCGAAGAAGCCGAACTCGGCGCTGCGCAAGGTGGCCAAGATTCGCCTGACCAACGGTTTTGAAGTGATCGGCTACATCCCGGGCGAAGGCCACAACCTTCAGGAACACTCGGTGGTCATGATCCGCGGCGGCCGCGTCAAGGATCTGCCGGGCGTCCGCTACCACATCATCCGTGGCGTGCTCGACACGCAGGGTGTGAAGAACCGCAAGCAGCGTCGTTCGAAATACGGCGCCAAGCGTCCGAAGTAAGGGTTTCCCATGTCCCGTCGTCACAGTGCAGAAAAGCGTGAGATCAATCCGGACCCCAAGTTCGGCGATCTGATCGTCACCAAGTTCATGAACGCCGTCATGTATGACGGCAAGAAGTCGGTTGCCGAGACCATCGTCTACGGCGCGCTGGACCAGGTCCAGGCCAAGACCAAGCAGGAGCCGGTCACCGTCTTCCATCAGGCGCTCGACAATGTCGCGCCGCATGTGGAAGTGCGCTCGCGTCGCGTTGGCGGCGCCACCTACCAGGTTCCGGTCGACGTGCGCCCCGAGCGCCGCCAGGCGCTGGCCATCCGCTGGCTGATCGCCGCCGCGCGCAACCGCAACGAGACCACCATGGTCGACCGCCTCTCGGGCGAGCTGATGGACGCGGCCAACAACCGCGGCACGGCCGTCAAAAAGCGTGAAGACACCCATAAGATGGCGGAAGCCAACCGCGCCTTCGCGCATTACCGCTGGTAACGCGAAAGAGACTGAGAGGCACCTCCCATGGCCCGCGAATACAAGATCGAAGACTACCGCAATTTCGGTATCATGGCGCATATCGACGCCGGCAAGACGACGACGACCGAGCGCGTCCTGTACTACACGGGCAAGTCGCACAAGATCGGCGAAGTCCATGACGGCGCAGCCACCATGGACTGGATGGAGCAGGAGCAGGAACGCGGCATCACCATTACGTCTGCCGCGACCACGACCTTCTGGAAGGGTCGTGACGGCAAGATGCGCCGCTTCAACATCATCGACACCCCCGGACACGTCGACTTCACCATCGAGGTCGAGCGTTCGCTGCGCGTGCTCGACGGCGCCATCGCGCTGCTCGACGCCAACGCCGGTGTCGAGCCGCAGACCGAGACCGTGTGGCGCCAGGCCGACAAGTACCACGTGCCGCGCATGATCTTCTGCAACAAGATGGACAAGATCGGCGCCGACTTCTACCGCTCCGAGGAAATGATCGGTTCGCGCCTCGGCGCGCAGGCTGTCGTCATGCAACTGCCGATCGGTGCCGAGACCGAGTTCAAGGGCGTTGTCGACCTCGTCGAGATGAACGCGCTCGTCTGGCGCGACGAAACCCTTGGTGCTGCCTGGGACGTCGTCGAGATCCCGGCCGACCTCAAGGAAAAGGCCGAGCGCTACCGCGAGAAGATGATCGAGGCCGCCGTCGAGATGGACGAGACCGCGCTCGAGAACTACCTCGAAGGCAAGATGCCGTCGAATGACGAGATCCGCGCGCTGATCCGCAAGGGCACCATCGCGGTCAAGTTCTTCCCGATGTTCTGCGGCTCGGCCTTCAAGAACAAGGGCGTGCAGCCGCTGCTCGACGCCGTCGTCGAATACCTGCCGTCGCCGATCGACGTGCCGGCCATCAAGGGCGTCGACGCCAAGACCGACGCCGAGATCGAGCGTCATGCCGACGACAACGAGCCACTGTCGATGCTGGCGTTCAAGATCATGAACGACCCGTTCGTCGGCTCGCTGACTTTTGCCCGCATCTATTCGGGCAAGCTCACCAAGGGCACCTCGCTCGACAACACGGTGAAGGGCAAGAAGGAGCGCATCGGCCGCATGCTGCAGATGCATGCGAACTCGCGCGCCGACATCGAGGAAGCCTATGCCGGCGACATCGTTGCGCTGGCCGGCCTCAAGGACACGACCACCGGCGACACGCTGTGCGATCCGCTGCACCCGGTCATCCTCGAGCGCATGGAATTCCCCGATCCGGTCATCCAGATCGCCATCGAGCCGAAGACCAAGAACGACCAGGAAAAGATGGGCCTCGCGCTGCATCGCTTGGCGGCTGAGGATCCGTCCTTCCGCGTCAAGACCGACGAGGAATCGGGCCAGACCATCATCGCCGGCATGGGCGAGCTGCATCTCGACATCATCGTCGACCGCATGCGCCGCGAGTTCAAGGTGGAAGCCAATGTCGGCGCGCCGCAGGTGGCCTATCGCGAGACGATCACCCGCACGCACGAGCAGGACTACACGCACAAGAAGCAGACCGGCGGTACCGGTCAGTTCGCTCGCGTCAAGATCATCTTCGAGCCGAACACCGAGAGCGAAGAGTTCGTGTTCGAGTCCAAGATCGTCGGCGGTGCGGTTCCGAAGGAATACATCCCGGGCGTCGAGAAGGGCATCAACAGCGTCATGGGTTCCGGCCCGTTTGCCGGCTTCCCGATGATCGGTGTGAAGGCCACGCTGGTCGACGGCGCCTTCCACGACGTCGACTCCTCTGTGCTGGCCTTCGAAATCGCCTCCCGCGCCTGCTTCAAGGAAGCCGCTCCGCGCCTCGGCGTGCAGCTGCTCGAGCCGATCATGAAGGTCGAGGTCGTGACGCCGGAAGACTATGTCGGTGGCGTCATCGGCGACCTCAACGGCCGTCGTGGTCAGATCCAGGGTCAGGAAGCGCGCGGCGTTGCCGTCGTCATCAACGCGATGGTGCCGCTGGCGAACATGTTCAAGTACGTCGACAATCTGCGTTCGATGTCGCAGGGCCGCGCCCAGTACACGATGCAGTTCGACCACTACGAGCCGGTTCCGACCGCGGTCGCCCAGGAAGTTCAGAAGAAATACGCGTAACTCGAGCGGGTTGCACGAGACCTTAATTCAAGCCCCGCACGGGCAAGCAGGAATGGAGAGATCACATGGCAAAAGGTAAATTCGAGCGCACCAAGCCGCATGTGAACATTGGCACGATCGGCCACGTCGATCATGGCAAGACGTCGTTGACGGCGGCGATCACGAAGTATTTTGGCGAATACAAGCGCTATGACCAGATCGACGCGGCGCCGGAAGAGAAGGCGCGCGGCATCACGATTTCGACGGCGCATGTCGAGTATGAGACGGCCAACCGTCACTATGCCCATGTCGACTGCCCCGGCCACGCCGACTATGTGAAGAACATGATCACCGGTGCCGCGCAGATGGACGGCGCGATCCTGGTTGTGTCGGCCGCCGACGGCCCGATGCCGCAGACCCGCGAGCACATCCTGCTTGCCCGCCAGGTCGGCGTGCCCTCGATCGTGGTGTTCTTGAACAAGGTCGACCAGGTCGACGACGCCGAGCTGCTCGAGCTGGTCGAGCTTGAGGTTCGCGAGCTTCTGTCGAAGAACGAGTTCCCCGGCGACGACATTCCGATCGTCAAGGGCTCGGCGCTGGCTGCTCTCGAAGATTCCAACAAGACCATCGGCGAGGACGCCATCCGTGAGCTGATGGCTCAGGTCGACGCCTATATCCCGACGCCTGTTCGTCCGCTGGACAAGCCGTTCCTGATGCCGATCGAGGACGTGTTCTCGATCTCGGGCCGCGGCACGGTGGTGACCGGCCGCGTCGAGCGCGGCGTGGTCAAGGTCGGCGAGGAACTGGAGATCGTCGGCATCCGTCCGACCGCCAAGACGACCTGCACGGGCGTGGAAATGTTCCGCAAGCTACTCGACCAGGGTCAGGCCGGCGACAACATCGGCGCGCTTCTGCGCGGCATCGACCGTGAAGGTGTCGAGCGCGGCCAGGTTCTGGCCAAGCCCGGCTCGGTGAAGCCGCACAAGAAGTTCGTGGCCGAAGCCTACATCCTGACCAAGGACGAAGGCGGCCGTCACACGCCGTTCTTCACCAACTACCGTCCGCAGTTCTACTTCCGCACGACCGACGTGACGGGCATCGTGACGCTGCCGGCCGGCACCGAGATGGTCATGCCCGGCGACAACATCACTGTCGACGTCGAGCTGATCGTGCCGATCGCGATGGAAGAGAAGCTGCGCTTCGCCATCCGTGAAGGCGGCCGCACCGTCGGTGCAGGCATCGTCGTCACCATCAAGGAATAATTGGACTGCAACGGATCTGTCGCGGGCGCGGGAGCTGCCCGCGCCGCGCCAGAACAAGGAATTGACGCATGAACGGACAGAATATCCGCATCCGCCTTAAAGCGTTTGACCACCGGGTGCTCGACGCCTCGACGCGCGAAATCGTGTCGACCGCCAAGCGCACCGGCGCCAACGTCCGCGGCCCCATTCCGCTGCCGACGCGGATCGAAAAATTCACGGTCAACCGGTCGCCCCACGTCGACAAGAAGAGCCGTGAGCAGTTCGAGATGCGCACGCACAAGCGGCTGCTCGACATCGTCGATCCGACCCCGCAGACGGTCGATGCTTTGATGAAGCTCGATCTGGCGGCCGGTGTCGACGTCGAGATCAAGCTCTAAGGGAATGGAGCGCGGTAAGGGGCGTTGCCCCTGGCCCGGAACTCTAAAGGAATTGAACCGATGCGTTCAGGTGTGATTGCAAAGAAGGTGGGAATGACCCGCATCTATAATGATGCCGGGGAGCACGTTCCCGTCACCGTTCTCCAGATGGAGAACTGCCAGGTCGTGGCTCAGCGCACGCAGGAGAAGAACGGCTACACCGCCGTCCAGCTCGGCGTTGGCCTTGCCAAGGTGAAGAACACGTCGAAGGCGATGCGCGGCCATTTCGCCGCCGCTTCCGTCGAGCCGAAGGCGAAGCTCGCAGAGTTCCGCGTCTCGGCCGACAACATGATCGACGTCGGCGCCGAGCTGACGGTCGAGCATTTCGTCGCCGGCCAGAAGGTCGACGTCACCGGCACCTCGACCGGCAAGGGTTTCCAGGGCGTGATCAAGCGGCACAACATGGGTGGTGGCCGCGCCACGCACGGTAACTCGGTCTCGCACCGCACACACGGTTCGACCGGTCAGCGCCAGGACCCCGGCAAGGTGTTCAAGGGCAAGAAGATGGCCGGCCACATGGGTGACACCCGCGTGACCACGCAGAATGTCGAGGTCGTCTCGACCGACGCCGATCGCGGCCTGATCCTGATCCGCGGCGCGGTTCCCGGCGTCAAGGGCGCCTGGATCCTGGTTCGCGACGCTGCCAAGGCGGCGCTGCCGGCCAACGCGCCGAAGCCCGCCGCGATCCGTGCCGCTGCAGCCAAGAACGAAGCCCCGGCCACTGAGGGAGCGGAATAATGGACCTCAAGATCACAACGCTCGGCGGCAAGGACGCCGGCAAGGTGAAACTCTCCGAGGAGATTTTCGGCCTTGACCCGCGCGAGGACATCCTGCAGCGCGTCGTGCGCTGGCAGCTTGCCAAGAAGCAGCAGGGCACGCACAAGGCCAAGGGCCGCGCCGAGATCGCGCGCACCGGCGCCAAGATGTACAAGCAGAAGGGTACGGGCCGCGCCCGTCACCACTCGGCTCGCGCTCCGCAGTTCCGCGGCGGCGGCAAGGCCCACGGCCCGGTCGTGCGCAGCCACGAGCATGAGCTGCCGAAGAAGGTGCGCGCGCTTGGCCTCAAGCACGCTCTCTCGGCCAAGGCCAAGAGCGCTTCGCTCATCGTCGTCGACGAGCTGAAGCTCGCCGAGGCCAAGACCAAGGCGCTGGCGGCGAACCTCGAGACGCTGGGGCTGACCAACGCCCTGGTGATCGGCGGCGCCGAGCTTGACCAGAACTTCAAGCTCGCCGCGACCAACATTCCGAACATCGACGTGCTGCCCATCCAGGGCATCAACGTCTACGACATTCTGCGCCGCGGCACGCTGGTCCTCTCGAAGGCCGCCGTCGAGGCTCTCGAGGAGCGCTTTAAATGACCGACCTCCGTCACTACGACGTGATCGTCTCGCCGGCGATCACCGAAAAGTCGACCATGGCTTCCGAGCAGAACCAGGTCGTCTTCAACGTCGCCAAGAAGGCGTCGAAGCCGGAAATCAAGGCTGCCGTGGAAGCTCTCTTCGGCGTCAAGGTGACGGCTGTGAACACGCTCGTCCGCAAGGGCAAGATCAAGCGCTTCCGCGGCACGGTTGGCCGCCAGGGCGACGTCAAGAAGGCGGTTGTGACGCTGGCTGATGGCCAGTCGATCGACGTCGCGACGGGTCTCTGAGCAAGGCCGCGAGGACAGGACAATGGCACTTAAGAAATTCAACCCGGTAACGCCGAGCACCCGCCAGCTGGTCATCGTCGACCGCTCGGGCCTCTACAAGGGCAAGCCCGTCAAGGGCCTGACCGAAGGCCTGACCAAGTCGGGCGGCCGCAACAATTACGGTCGCATCACGGCCCGCTTCATCGGCGGCGGCCACAAGCGTTCGTACCGCATCATCGACTTCAAGCGTAAGAAGTACGACGTCGTCGGCACGGTCGAGCGTATCGAATACGATCCGAACCGCACCGCCTTCATCGCGCTGATCAAGTATGACGACGGCGAGCTGTCCTACATCCTGGCCCCGCAGCGTCTGGCTGCCGGCGACAAGATCGTGGCCGGCGAAGCAGTCGACGTGAAGCCGGGCAACGCGATGCCGCTGGCCTCGATGCCGGTCGGCACGATCGTCCACAACATCGAGCTGAAGCCGGGTAAGGGCGGCCAGGTTGCCCGTTCGGCTGGCGGTTACGCCCAGCTCGTCGGCCGCGACCAGGGCATGGCGATCCTGCGCCTGAACTCGGGCGAGCAGCGCGTCGTGCACGGCTCCTGCATGGCGACCGTCGGCGCGGTGTCGAACCCCGACCACGGCAACATCAATGACGGCAAGGCCGGTCGCACCGTATGGCGCGGCAAGCGCCCGCACAATCGCGGCGTGGCCATGAACCCGGTCGACCATCCGCATGGCGGCGGCGAAGGCCGCACCTCGGGTGGCCGTCATCCGGTTTCGCCCTGGGGCAAGCCGACCAAGGGCAAGAAGACGCGGTCCAACAAGGCGACCGACAAGTTCATCCTGCGCTCGCGTCATCAGCGCAAGAGCTAAGAAGAGGTAACGCCAAGTGACTCGTTCGATTTGGAAAGGCCCCTTCATCGACGGCTACCTTCTCAAGAAGGTGGACAAGGTTCGTGAAGGTGGTCGCAATGAGGTGATCAAGATGTGGAGCCGTCGCTCCACCATCCTGCCGCAGTTCGTCGGCTTCACCTTCGGTGTCTACAACGGCCAGAAGCACGTCCCGGTCTCGGTGAACGAGGACATGGTCGGCCACAAGTTCGGTGAATTCGCTCCGACCCGGACCTATTACGGTCACGGCGCGGATAAGAAGGCGAAGAGGAAATAATCATGGGCAAGGCCAAAGCTCCGCGCAGGCTTGCTGATAACGAGGCGCGCGCCGTTCTGCGCACGATCCGTATCAGCCCGCAGAAGCTCAACCTGGTTGCCGCGCTGATCCGCGGCAAGAAGGTCGCGACCGCGCTCTCCGACCTCGAATTCTCGGCCAAGCGGATTTCCGGCACGGTCAAGAAGACGCTGGAATCGGCGATCGCCAACGCGGAAAACAATCACGACCTCGACGTCGACGCTCTCATCGTGGCGGAAGCCTATGTCGGCAAGTCGATCGTCATGAAGCGCTTCCACGCTCGTGGCCGCGGTCGCGCCAGCCGTATCGAAAAGCCGTTCTCGCACCTCACGATCGTCGTTCGTGAAGTCGAGGAAAAAGGGGAGGCCGCATAATGGGCCAGAAAGTCAATCCGATCGGGCTGCGTCTCGGCATCAACCGTACCTGGGATTCGCGCTGGTTCGCGAACACCGGCGAGTACGGCCAGCTGCTGCATGAGGACCTCAAGATCCGCAAGTATCTCGAGAAGGAGCTCAAGCAGGCCGCGATCTCCAAGGTCGTGATCGAGCGTCCGCACAAGAAGTGCCGCGTCACCATCCACGCCGCGCGTCCGGGCCTGATCATCGGCAAGAAGGGCGCCGACATCGAGAAGCTTCGCAAGAAGCTGACCGAGATGACGAAGTCCGAGACGCACCTCAACATCGTTGAAGTGCGCAAGCCGGAAATCGACGCCACGCTGATCGCCCAGTCGATCGCCCAGCAACTCGAGCGCCGCATCGCGTTCCGCCGCGCCATGAAGCGCGCCGTTCAGTCGGCCATGCGTCTCGGCGCCGAAGGCATCCGCATCAACTGCTCCGGCCGTCTCGGCGGCGCCGAAATCGCGCGCATGGAGTGGTACCGCGAAGGCCGCGTGCCGCTGCATACGCTGCGCGCCGATGTCGACTACGGCACGGCCGAGGCGAACACGGCCTACGGCATCTGCGGCGTCAAGGTGTGGGTGTTCAAGGGCGAGATCCTCGAGCACGACCCGATGGCTTCCGAGCGCCGTGCAACCGAAGGCGATGCCGCGCATGGCGGCGGCGGTGCCGGTGGCGAGCGCGAACGCGGCCGTCGTCGCGAGAACGCCTGAGACATTTGAGAATTTGGAGTTAGAACGATGCTGCAGCCAAAGCGCACAAAGTTCCGTAAGCAGTTCAAGGGCCGTATCCACGGTACCGCCAAGGGCGGCACCAACCTGGATTTCGGCGGTTTCGGGCTGAAGGCGCTTGAGCCGAACCGCGTCACCGCGCGTGAGATCGAGGCGGCCCGCCGCGCGATCACCCGCGAGATGAAGCGCGCCGGCCGCGTCTGGATCCGGGTATTCCCGGATCTGCCGGTCACCTCGAAGCCGACCGAAGTCCGCATGGGTAAGGGCAAGGGCGCCGTCGACTATTGGGCGGCGCGCGTGAAGCCTGGCCGCATCATGTTCGAGATCGACGGCGTCAGCGAGGAGACCGCGCGTGAGGCGCTGCGTCTCGGCGCAGCCAAGCTCTCGGTCAAGACGCGCTTCGTGCAGCGCATCGCAGAATAAGGACAGGCGATCATGAAAGCCGAAGACATCCGGACCAAGACCCAGGATCAGCTGACCGACGACCTGGCGGCCCTCAAGAAGGAGCAGTTCAACCTGCGCTTCCAGAAGGCCACCGGCCAGCTCGAGAAGACCGCGCGCGTGAAGCAGGTCCGCAAGGACATCGCGCGCATCAAGACCATTGCCGCGGAAAAAGCCGCGGCCAAGAAGGCTTAAGGACGAGAACCATGCCAAAGCGCATCCTGCAGGGCACCGTCGTCAGCGACAAGAACGAGAAGACGGTCGTGGTCAAGGTCGAGCGTCGCTTCACCCATCCGGTGATGAAGAAGACCGTGCGTATGACCAAGAAGTACAAGGCGCACGACGAGAACAACGCCCACAAGGTTGGCGACCAGGTGTTTATCCAGGAATCGAAGCCGATTTCGAAGGACAAGCGCTGGGTTGTCGTCTCTTCGGATCAGGCTTGATCCGGGCGAACGAACCGAATTTTGGACAGACCGGGGAGGGGTGAAAGCACCCGTCCCGTTAGAAAAGAAGAAGGCGGCCAGTCATGATTCAGATGCAAACAAACCTCGACGTCGCGGACAATTCCGGCGCTCGTCGTGTCATGTGCATCAAGGTGCTGGGCGGCTCGAAGCGGAAGTACGCATCCGTCGGCGACATCATCGTGGTGTCGATCAAGGAAGCCATTCCGCGCGGCCGCGTTAAGAAGGGCGATGTGATGAAGGCGGTCGTGGTTCGCACGGCCAAGGACATCCGCCGCCCGGACGGCAGCGTGATCCGTTTCGACAAGAACGCGGCCGTTCTCGTCGACAATAAGAAAGAGCCGATCGGCACCCGTATCTTCGGACCGGTTCCGCGCGAGCTGCGCGCCAAGAACCACATGAAGATCATCTCGCTCGCGCCTGAAGTGCTGTAAGGAGCCGGACCAATGCAAAAGATCAGAAAAGGCGACAAGGTTGTCGTGCTTGCCGGCAAGGACAAGGGCCGTTCGGGCGAAGTCCTGTCGGTGCAGCCGAAGGAAGACACCGCGGTCGTCCGCGGCGTGAACCTCATTCGCCGTCACCAGAAGCAGACCCAGTCCCAAGAGGGCGGGATCATCACCAAGGAAGCGCCGATCCACCTGTCGAACATCGCGCTGGCCGACCCCAAGGACGGCAAGCCGACCCGCGTCGGCTTCACCATCCAGAAGGACGGCAAGAAGGTGCGCGTCGCCAAGCGTTCGGGAGAAGTCATCAATGGCTAAGGCTGAAACCAAGCAGGCGGCTGCCAAGAACGAGCCGCGCCTCAAGAAGGTCTACAACGAGACCATCCGCAAGGCGCTGCAGGAGCAGTTCGGCTACGACAACGACATGCAGGTTCCGCGCATCGACAAGATCGTGCTGAACATGGGTGTCGGCGAAGCGACCGCCGATTCCAAGAAGCCCTCGGTCGCGGCCGAGGATCTCGCGCTGATCGCCGGCCAGAAGGCCGTCGTCACCCGCGCCCGCAACTCGATTGCAGGCTTCAAGGTGCGCGAGAACATGCCGATCGGCGCCAAGGTCACGCTGCGCAAGGAACGCATGTACGAGTTCCTCGACCGCCTCGTGAACATCGCGCTGCCGCGCGTTCGCGACTTCCGCGGACTGAACCCGAAGAGCTTTGACGGCCGTGGCAACTACGCCATGGGCATCAAGGAACACATCGTGTTCCCGGAGATCAACTACGACAAGGTTGATCAGGTCTGGGGCATGGACGTCATCGTTTGTACGACGGCGAAGACGGACGACGAGGCGAGAGCTCTGCTCAAGGCCTTCAACTTCCCCTTCCGCCAGTAACGGCAGCGAAAAAGGAAAAATCTGAAATGGCAAAGACCAGCTCAGTCGAGAAGAACAACCGGCGCCGCAAGCTCGCCGATCAGTACGCCGCCAAGCGCACGGCGCTCAAGGCCATCATCATGGATCAGTCCAAGCCGATGGAAGAGCGTTTCCGCGCCCAGTTGAAGCTTTCGGCGCTGCCGCGCAACTCGGCCAAGATCCGCATCCGCAACCGCTGCGAAGTGACGGGCCGTCCGCGCGCCTATTACCGCAAGTTGAAGCTTTCGCGTATCGCGCTTCGCGATCTGGGCAATACCGGCCAGATCCCGGGCCTGGTCAAGTCGAGCTGGTAAGGAGACACTGAGATGTCATTGAGCGATCCTCTCGGCGATATGCTGACCCGCATCCGCAACGCCTACGGCCGCAAGAAGTCGAGCGTCTCGACCCCGGCCTCGCGCCTGCGCGCCCGCGTTCTCGAAGTGCTGAAGTCGGAAGGCTATATCCGCGACTACAGCCAGACCGATTTCGAAAACGGCAAGTCGGAAATCGAGATCGAGCTGAAGTATTTCGACGGCGCTCCGGTCGTGCGCGAAATCGAGCGCGTCTCGAAGCCTGGCCGCCGCGTTTATGTCTCTGCCAAGTCGATCCCGCAGGTCGCCAACGGTCTCGGCATCGCCATCCTTTCGACGCCGAAGGGCGTCATGGCCGACCATGAAGCGCGCGAGCAGAATGTCGGCGGTGAGATCCTCTGCCAGATCTTCTGATCGGCCAAGAGATTGATGAATGGGCTTCGGTTCTCGGGATCGCGCCCGGGAACTGGAACCTGAAACCAAAGAAGTGACGAGGACAACAAAATGTCTCGTATCGGAAAGAAACCCGTTTCGCTGCCGCAGGGCGTGACCGCTTCCGTCAACGGCCAGACCGTGACGGCGAAGGGCCCGAAGGGCGAGCTGAAGTTCGTGGTGAACGACGAAGTGCTGGTCAAGATGGAGAACAACGAGATCTCCGTCGAGCCGCGCGACCAGACCAAGACCGCCCGCTCCAAGTGGGGCATGTCGCGCACGCAGATCGTCAACATCCTGCAGGGCGTGAAGGACGGCTTCGAGAAGAAGCTCGAGATCACCGGCGTCGGCTATCGTGCGGCGTTGCAGGGCAAGAACCTGCAGCTCGCGCTCGGCTTCAGCCACGACGTGGTCTATGAGACGCCGCAGGGCATCACCATCACGGTGCCGAAGCCGACCGAAATCACGGTCTCGGGCATCGACAAGCAGCAGGTCGGCCAGGTCGCCGCCGAGATCCGCGAATATCGCGGTCCCGAGCCCTACAAGGGAAAGGGCGTGCGCTATGCCGACGAGCGCATCGTGCGCAAGGAAGGCAAGAAGAAGTAATAGGCTTGGCCCCGAGAAGCTGCAGGCTTTTCGGAAGGGGCCAGGCTCGAGACGTGCAACGCCGCGGGGAGCGGCCGCGGGAGGCTTGGCCTACCGCACAGGGTTGCCCCCGTTTTCTGAAGGCAAGGAACTGACATTATGGCAAGCCCTAAAGAAACCATCCAGCGCCGCGCGCAGCGCGTACGCCGCCAGTTGAAGAAGGTCGCCGGCACGCGTCCGCGGCTTTCGGTGCACCGCACCTCGAAGAACATCTATGTCCAGGTCATCGACGATGCCAACGGCCATACGCTGGCTGCTGCCTCGACGCTCGAGAAGGACCTCAAGGGTTCGCTCAAGACCGGCGCCGACACCGCCGCCGCTGCAGCCGTCGGCAAGCTGATCGCCGAGCGCGCTTCGAAGGCAGGCGTCAAGGAAGTCGTCTTCGATCGCGGCCCGTACATCTATCATGGCCGCGTCAAGGCGCTGGCCGAAGCTGCCCGCGAAGGCGGTCTCAGCTTCTGATGCGTGGTCCCGAAAAGTTGCAGACTTTTCGGACAAGATCATGCAAAGGAAAAGTTCGCCGCCGATGACCCAAAGCGGCATCGGCAAACAGTAACCCGTGCTTCCGGAAAAGAACAAGGACTAGGATATGGCACAGGAACGTAGAGAAGGCGGCCGCGGCCGCGAGCGTGAACGCGAAGAGCGTGACGACGGCATGGTGGACAAGCTCGTCCACATCAACCGCGTCGCCAAGGTGGTGAAGGGCGGCCGTCGTTTCGGCTTTGCTGCTCTCGTCGTCGTCGGCGACCAGAAGGGCCGCGTCGGCTTCGGCCACGGCAAGGCGCGCGAAGTGCCGGAAGCGATCCGCAAGGCGACCGAATCGGCCAAGCGCGACATGATCTTCGTGCCGCTGCGTTCGGGCCGCACGCTGCATCACGACGTCGAGGGCCGCTGGGGCGCAGGGCGCGTTCTGCTGCGCGCCGCCAAGCAGGGTACCGGCATCATCGCCGGCGGCCCGATGCGCGCCGTCTTCGAGACGCTCGGCATGCATGACGTGGTCGCCAAGTCGATGGGTTCGTCGAACCCCTACAACATGGTTCGCGCCACCTTCGACGCGCTGAAGAGCCAGATGCATCCGAAGGATGTGGCTGCCGCGCGCGGCATCAAGTACTCGACCCTTCAGGCCCGCCGCGGCACCGCCGTTGCGGCTGAAGAATAGTCGACGCTGACCAGGGATTTCGACCATGGCCAAGAAAGCTACCAAGACCATCACCGTCGAGCAGATCGGCTCCCCGATCCGCCGGCCGAAGGAGCAGCGCGCGACGCTGGTCGGCCTCGGCCTGAACAAGATGCACAAGCGGCGCACGCTGGAAGATACCCCTTCGGTGCGCGGCATGATCGCCGCCGTCCAGCACCTCGTCCGCGTCGTGGACGAGGCCTGAACGGAAGCGCAGGAGAAGAATGATGAAACTCAACGATCTGCGTGACAAGGACGGCGCCACGCATTCCAGGAAGCGCCTCGGTCGCGGCATCGGCTCCGGCTCGGGCAAGACCGCCGGTCGCGGCGTCAAGGGTCAGAAGGCTCGCTCGGGCGTTGCCATCAACGGCTTCGAGGGTGGCCAGATGCCGCTCTACCGGCGCCTGCCGAAGCGCGGCTTCAACAATCTGTTCGGCAAGAGCTTCGCGGTTGTGTCGCTGGCCAAGATCCAGGCGGCGATCGATGCCAAGAAGCTCGACGCCAAGGCGGCCGTGACGGCCGAGACCCTGGTTGCCGCCGGCGTCATCCGCCGCGCCAAGGACGGCGTGCGCGTGCTGTCCGACGGCGAGCTCAAGGCCAAGCTCTCCTTCGACGTCGCTGGCGCCTCCAAGGCCGCTATCGAGAAGATCGAGAAGGCCGGTGGTTCGGTGAAGCTGCCGGAAGCGGCCGCCGCCGAGTAACGGCGATTTGAAGCGCGGCCGACCGGGATGATTTCGCATTTTCCGTCGAACCGCGCTTTGATCAGATGAATTGGGCGGCCGCGTCAACGCGGCCGCTTGCATGTTTACGGTCCGGAGCTTATCTCGTGAGCTTCGGTGACACGCGCCGCCTGAGCTGCGGCATCGAGCGTGACATGGAAATCAAAAGAAGTAGAGCATGACGTTGTCCGAAAACCGCTCCACACTTTTCGGCATGCTCTAGCGGAGAATCAGGCATGGCTTCGGCTGCTGAACAACTAGCCTCCAATCTGAATTTCGCGGCCTTCGCCAAGGCCGAGGATCTCAAGAAGCGCATCTGGTTCACCGTTGGCGCGCTTCTCGTCTACCGCCTCGGCACCTACATTCCGCTTCCCGGCATCAATCCCGACGCCTTCGCACAGGCCTTCTCCTCGCAGAGCAAGGGCGTGCTCGGCATGTTCAACATGTTTGCCGGCGGCGCCGTGCAACGCATGGCGATCTTCGCGCTGGGCATCATGCCTTACATCTCCGCCTCCATCATCATGCAGCTGATGACCTCGGTCATCCCGTCGCTTGAAGCGCTGAAGAAGGAAGGCGAGCAGGGCCGCAAGATCATCAACCAGTACACGCGCTACGGCACCGTGCTTCTGGCGCTGATCCAGGCCTACGGCATCTCGGTCGGCCTCGAAGGCGGTAACGGCATCGTCAACGATCCCGGCATGTTCTTCCGTATCTCGACCGTCGTCACGCTTGTCGGCGGCACCATGTTCCTGATGTGGCTCGGCGAGCAGATCACCGCGCGCGGCATCGGCAACGGCATTTCGCTGATCATCTTCTCCGGCATCGTCGCCGGCCTGCCGCGGGCGATCTCCGGCACGCTGGAGCTCGGCCGCACCGGCGCGCTGTCGACGGGCCTCATCCTCGCGATCATCGTTCTGGCCATCGTCGTCATCGCGCTGATCGTCTTCTTCGAGCGCGCGCAGCGCCGGCTGCTCATCCAGTATCCGAAGCGCCAGGTCGGCAACCGCATGTTTCAGGGCGATACCTCGCATTTGCCGCTGAAGCTCAACACCTCGGGCGTCATCCCGCCGATCTTCGCGTCTTCGCTGTTGCTTCTGCCGGCGACCGTCGCCGGCTTCTCGCAGGCGACCAACTTGCCGGCCTGGGCAAGCACGGTCCTGGCCTCGCTCGGCCACGGTCAGCCGCTCTACATGATCTTCTATGCGAGCATGATCGTCTTCTTCGCCTTCTTCTACACGGCGATCGTCTTCAACCCGAAGGACACGGCCGACCAGCTCAAGAAGCATTCCGGCTTCATCCCGGGCTATCGTCCGGGCGAGCGCACGGCCGAATATATCGACTATGTTCTGACGCGTATCACCGTCGTCGGCGCCATCTACCTGGTGCTGGTATGTCTGCTGCCGGAGTTCCTGATTTCGGCGACTGGCGTACCTTTCTATCTCGGTGGCACATCGCTTCTGATCGTGGTCAGTGTCACGCTCGACACGGTGGCGCAGATTCAGGGCCACCTGATCGCGCACCAGTATGAGGGCCTGATCAAGAAGTCGAAGTTGCGCGGGGGTAAGAGGAGCAGATGAGGCTGATATTGCTTGGGCCGCCAGGAGCGGGCAAGGGGACGCAAGCACAAAGACTGGTAGAACAACACGGCATTCCCCAGCTCTCGACGGGTGACATGCTGCGTGCCGCCGTCCAGGCCGGAACCGAGGTTGGCAAGCGTGCCAAGGCGGTGATGGATGCCGGTGAGCTGGTCTCGGATGCAATCGTCAACGCCATCGTCGCCGAACGTATCGATCAGCCGGATTGCGCCAGGGGTTTCATCCTCGATGGCTATCCGCGCACGCTGGTCCAGGCCGACGCGGTCGAAGCGATGCTTGCCGAGCGCGGTATTGCGCTCGACACCGTCATCGAGCTGGTCGTCGACGACAAGGCGCTGGTTGGCCGAATTGTCAAACGCGCCGAGGACGCCAAGGCCGCCGGCCAGCCGGTGCGCAAGGACGACAACCCGGCGGTGTTCGAGGAACGCCTGCGCGAATACTACAAGAAGACGGCGCCGCTGACTGGCTACTACTACGCCAAAGGTAAGCTCAAGACCGTCGACGGCATGGCCAGTATCGATGGTGTGACTACCGAGATCGGCAAGGTGCTCGCGGCCGCGGCGAAGTAGGCCGGGCCGACAATTAGAGATTGTGCTTGGCGACAATCGAAGGTCGCGCTTGCGACAATTGAAGATTGCGCTTGACTGGAATGGGCCGTTGGGGTATGGCGGCCCGTCTTCCTATCAGGCATGGACTTTGCTTGCCCTTTCGGGCAAGGCATCCGCTTTGAACCAGGAAACTCCCGCAAGGGCCGGCCTCCACCGGACGCGGGGCAACTTTGACAGCGCCGGGCACGCCCGGCCCACATGGAGAAAGAGAAGAAGATGGCTCGTATAGCCGGCGTCAACATTCCGACCAACAAGCGCGTCGTCATTGCGCTTCAGTACATTCACGGCATCGGCAAGAAGTTTGCCCAGGAGATCGTCGACAAGGTCGGCATCCCGGCGGACCGCCGCGTCAACCAGTTGACCGACGCGGAAGTACTGCAGATCCGCGAGACGATCGACCGCGACTACCAGGTCGAGGGCGACCTGCGCCGCGAAGTCTCGATGAACATCAAGCGGCTGATGGACCTCGGCTGCTACCGCGGCCTGCGTCACCGCCGCTCGCTGCCGGTCCGCGGCCAGCGCACGCATACCAATGCGCGCACCCGCAAGGGCCCGGCCAAGGCGATCGCCGGCAAGAAGAAGTAATTAGGGGAATAAGGGAGTAGGGGAGTAAGGCAGTAGGGAATAGTCCGAGAATCGGATCGTTCATTTCCCTACTCCCTTACTGCCTTATTCCCCTACTCCCTTACCAAGGTGGAGCCGCTGGCATTACGGCGGTGTAGAGATCAACTGAAAGGACTACCATGGCCAAGGAAGCCGCTCGTGTTCGCCGTCGCGAACGCAAGAACATCTCGTCGGGCGTTGCCCACGTCAATTCGACCTTCAACAACACCATGATCACCATCACCGACGCGCAGGGCAATTCGATTGCCTGGTCGTCGGCCGGCGCGCAGGGCTTCAAGGGTTCGCGCAAGTCGACCCCTTTCGCTGCCCAGATGGCCGCCGAGGACGTCGCCAAGAAGGCGCAGGAACACGGCATGCGCATGCTCGAGGTCGAGGTCTGCGGACCCGGCTCCGGCCGTGAATCGGCCCTTCGCGCGCTGCAGGCAGCCGGCTTCACCATCACCTCGATCCGCGACGTCACGCCGATCCCGCACAATGGCTGCCGTCCGCGCAAGAAGCGCCGCGTCTGATTTTTAAGCGCCGCGCGAACGCCACGGCGTTCCTCCGCGGTTTTCCGTGTCGCCCGCCACGATTGGATGGTGGCGGGGCAAAGGAAGGAAGACATTTATGATCCAGAAAAACTGGCAGGAACTGATCAAGCCGAACAAGATCGAGTTCTCGTCGAAGAAGAAGACGCTGACCACGCTGGTGGCCGAGCCGCTCGAGCGCGGCTTTGGCCTGACGCTTGGCAACGCGCTGCGGCGCGTGCTTTTGTCTTCGCTGCGTGGCGCGGCTGTGACCGCCGTGCAGATCGACGGCGTGCTGCATGAATTCTCGTCCATCGCCGGCGTGCGCGAGGACGTGACCGACATCGTGCTCAACATCAAGGAAATCGCCATCCGCATGGAAGGCGATGGTCCCAAGCGCATGGTCGTGCGCAAGCAGGGCCCGGGTGCGGTGCTCGCCGGCGACATCCAGACTGTGGGAGACGTCGAGATCCTCAACCCCGACCACGTCATCTGCACGCTGGACGAGGGCGCCGAGATCCGCATGGAGTTCACCGTCGACACCGGCAAGGGCTATGTACCGGCCGAGCGCAACCGCGCAGAGGACGCGCCGATCGGCCTGATCCCGGTCGACAGCCTTTATTCGCCCGTCAAGAAGGTCTCCTACAAGGTCGAGAACACCCGCGAGGGCCAGGTGCTCGACTATGACAAGCTGACCATGACCATCGAGACCAATGGCTCGATCTCGGGCGAGGACGCGGTGGCTTTCGCCGCTCGTATCCTCCAGGACCAGCTCGCGCTGTTCGTCAACTTCGACGAGCCGCAGAAGGAAGTCGCCACCGAAGCCGTCACCGAGCTCGCCTTCAACCCGGCGCTGCTCAAGAAGGTCGACGAGCTCGAGCTTTCGGTGCGTTCGGCCAACTGCCTGAAGAACGACAACATCGTCTATATCGGCGACCTGATCCAGAAGACCGAAGCCGAGATGCTGCGCACCCCGAACTTCGGCCGCAAGTCGCTGAACGAGATCAAGGAAGTGCTGGCAGCCATGGGCCTCCATCTCGGCATGGAAGTGCCGGACTGGCCGCCGGAAAACATCGAAGACCTCGCAAAGCGTTACGAAGACCAATATTGAGCATGAATTCCAAGGATCGGCGGCGTGAGCCGCCCGATCCGACGGTCATGCGGAAAACCATCAGAGGCCGTGGCCTCTTGAACAACTGAAGAAGGAAAAGAGCCATGCGCCACGGTTTCAAAGGCCGTCGTTTCGCCCGCAGCATCAGCCACCGCAAGTCGATGTTCGCCAACCTCGCCGTGTCTCTGATCGAGCACGAGCAGATCGTCACCACCCTGCCGAAGGCGAAGGACCTGCGTCCGATCGTCGAGAAGCTCGTCACGCTCGGCAAGCGCGGCGACCTGCACGCCCGTCGTCAGGTCATCGCCCAGATCGGCAACGAGCCGGTCGTGAAGCGCCTGTTCGACACGATTGCGCCGCGTTACGCGCAGCGCAACGGTGGCTATCTGCGCATCATGAAGGCGGGCTTCCGCAAGGGCGACAACGCCGCCATGGCGGTCATCGAGTTCGTCGACCGCGACACCTCGGCCAAGGGCGCCGCCGACTGCGCCCGCCTCGAGGCGGAAGGCGCCAATGAGGAAACCGCGGCCGCCTGAGGTCGCGGCTTCGTCAATGACTTCAAGGGGCCTACGGGCCCCTTTTGCATTTGGAGCCGGTTTGAGCCGGGTGATCGAAATTTCGCGCCCAGGCTCAAGCTTTTGCGCGACAAGTGTCGCATTTGTGTGCATTAGCCTTTCATTCTGCACATTCGTCAGGACAATGGCGCCCGATCTGGAGGGATTCGAAAATGCACCTCAAACGACTGTTTCTTGTTGCCGCGCTGTCCGTCTTTGCCGCGGCACCGGCCGCAAGGCAGGCTTTTGCCGAGGATGCCGCCAAGCCGGCCGATCCGGGCCTCTCCGATGTGCTTACCGATCTCCTGCATGGCGTCGAGGGCGAGAACGGCACGTCCGGCCCCGACAAGCGCGTGCCGTTCGGCCGTGAGCAGGTCCAGCTCTCTTTCGCGCCGCTGGTCAAGCAGACGGCACCGGCCGTCGTCAATGTCTATGCCTCGCAAACCGCCAAGGTGACGTCGCCCTTCGAGGGCGATCCCTTCTTCGAGGAGTTTTTCGGCCGCGCCCAGCCGCACGCGCAGTCCTCGCTGGGCTCGGGCGTGCTGGTCGATCCGAGCGGCGTCATCGTCACCAACTTCCACGTCATCAAGGACGCAGACGAGGTGAAGGTCGCGACTGCCGACGGACGCGAATTCACCTCCAAGGTCATGCTCAAGGACGAGACGCTCGATCTCGCCGTGCTCAAGATTTCGGCCGACAAGCCGTTTCCGGTGGTCGCCATCGGCGATTCCGACGCGCTTGAGGTCGGCGACCTTGTGCTCGCGATCGGCGATCCGTTCGGCGTCGGCCAGACCACCACCAGCGGCATTGTCTCGGCGCTCGCCCGCAGCCATATCGGCGTTTCGGATTCGGGCTATTTCATCCAGACCGATGCCGCCATCAATCCCGGCAACTCGGGCGGCGCGCTGATCAACATGGGCGGCCAGCTGGTCGGCATCAACACGGCGATCTACAGCCGCAGCGGCGGCTCGATCGGCATCGGCTTCGCCATTCCTTCGAACATGGTGCGCGCCTTCGCCGACGCTGCCAAGGCCGGGCTCGACTTCTTCGAGCGTCCCTATATCGGCGCCGAATTCGAAATGGTGACGCCGCAGATCGCAGAGTCGCTTGGCATGGAGAAGCCGACCGGCGCATTGGTATCGTCCGTGGACGCCACTGGGCCGGCGGGCAAGGCGGGGCTCAAGGCAGGCGATGTCATCCTGTCGCTCAACAACACGCCGGTCGAAAGCATCGAGGCGCTCGACTATCGCATGGCGACGCTGTCGATCGGCACCAAGGCGACGTTCGCCGTGTTGAGCAAGGGGCAGCAGGCGACGCTGGAAATCCCGCTGGAGCGCGCGCCTGAAGGCGCCAAGCCCAGCGAAGTCACCTTGCGTGGCCGCAGTCCCTTTTCCGGTGCCAAGGTGGGGGAACTGTCGCCCAGGCTTGCCCAGCGGCTTGGCCTGCGCACCGATCTCAAGGGCGTCACCGTCATCGATATCAGCCGCGATTCGCCGGCAGCCGATTTCGGCTTCCAGCCCGGCGATATCGTGCGCGAGGTGAACGGCACCACCATCGACACCGCGGCGACGCTGGCACAGGTTGCCCAGCAGGACACGCGCTGGTGGCGCTTTACCGTCGAGCGCGGCGGGCAGATACTGCGCCAGGTGTTGCGCTACTGAGGCGGTCTTCCCATCTCTGAAGATCGCGTTTCAACCAAAAGACTTGCATGGCCGATCTGTTCAGTTCCGATGAGCCGGAAAAGGCGCCGCCCGGGCGGCCGCTGGCCGACCGGCTGCGCCCCAAAAACCTCGGCGAGGTCGTCGGCCAGGAGCACCTGACCGGCCCCGACGGCGCACTGACTAGGCTGATCGATTCCGGTTCGCTCGGCTCGATGATCTTCTGGGGTCCGCCCGGCACCGGCAAGACGACGGTGGCGCGGCTGTTGGCCGGCGAGACCAACCTTGCCTTCGAGCAGATCTCTGCCGTGTTTTCGGGCGTAGCGGACCTCAAGAAAGTGTTCGAGGCGGCGAAGCTCAGACGCGCCAACGGCCGCCAGACGCTGCTCTTTGTCGACGAGATCCATCGCTTCAACCGCGCCCAGCAGGACGGGTTCCTCCCCGTGATGGAGGACGGCACGGTGGTGCTGGTCGGCGCCACCACCGAAAACCCGTCCTTCGAGCTGAATGCAGCGCTTCTGTCGCGAGCGCGCGTGCTGGTTTTCCGTTCGCTGGGCGAGGAAAGCATCGCCAAGCTTCTGGCACGGGCGGAAGAAACCGAGGGCAGGGCGCTGCCGCTCGACGACGAGGCGCGCGCGATGCTGATCCGCATGGCCGACGGCGACGGCCGCGCCTCGCTGACGTTGGCTGAGGAAGTCTGGCGCGCCGCCAAGAAAGGCGAGGTGTTCGGCCCGGAGGGCCTGCAGCGCGTCATCCAGCGCCGCGCCCCGATTTACGACAAAGGCCAGGATGGCCATTACAATCTGATCTCGGCGCTCCATAAGTCGGTGCGCGGCTCCGATCCGGATGCGGCGCTCTATTATCTTGCCCGCATGTTCGATGCCGGCGAGGACCCGCTCTATCTCGGCCGCCGGCTGGTGCGCATGGCGGTGGAGGATATCGGGCTCGCCGATCCTCAGGCGCTTGTCGTCGCCAATGCGGCCAAGGACGCCTATGACTATCTCGGCTCGCCCGAGGGCGAGCTCGCCTTCGCCCAGGCCGCCGTCTATCTGGCCACCGCGCCGAAATCGAACGCTGTCTATACAGCCTTCAAGGCCGCGACCGCGGCGGCCAAGGAGTTAGGCTCGCTGCTGCCGCCCAAGCACATCCTCAATGCGCCGACCAAGCTGATGAAGCAGGAGGATTACGGCGCCGGCTATCGCTACGACCATGACGAGCCGGACGCGTTTTCAGGCCAGGATTATTTCCCGGAGAAAATGGGCCGGCACACTTTCTACGACCCGCCGGAACGCGGTTTCGAGCGCGATATCCGCAAGCGGCTGGAATACTGGGCAAAACTGCGCAGCGAACGGAACAGCTGAGTTGCACGGCCCGGCGATCGGCACCTCGGAGTCAGCCGGTTGAGCGTTGAGATAAGTGGAGTTGCAACTTCAAATATTTATGTAGGCCGCCTGATGGGCCTGCGCGGCGGCATTGTGCCGGGTAACAAAAAATCCTATCAAGACGCACGGCTGGCGGGGGTCGCCGTGATTTTGGCTCATGGAACAGGATCGCGCTCCCGCGCGAACGACAATGACAAAGCAAACCGTCAAGACGCTCCGCAAGGCCGCCATCGCGGTCGTGGTTCTCGCGCTCGCCTTCTACTTCATCCCGATCCTGACCGCCATCTGGGTCGTCTGCGGCCTGATCGATGTCATGCGCAACGACCAGAAGAACCGGAACCTGTTCGAGCGCTATTTCCTCGGCAATGGCCTGTTCACCTGGTTGCTGTCGCCGTTCAACCTGATCGTCGACCTTCTCTGCTACCGCAACCCCGGCGTCTGGAAGCCAGAGCAATTCCCCGAGGACTATCAGCGCGAGATCAACGAAGTGCTGGGCGTCTTCAAGGCCCGCAAGGACGAGATCATCGCCGACATCGACGCCAATTTCGGCGCCGGCCGGCGCGGCATGTATGTCTACCAGTGGTACGGCAAGCACAAGATCGACAACGTTCCTGAATTCAACAAGGACTACAAATACATCAAGACGATCGCCGTATCCGTTTTCAGCAAGCGCGAATCCACGTCCTGGCATTTCGGTCCGCTCCGGCTCAGCCTGCGCATCCTCTACAATCTGATTCCGGTGCAGGCCGAGATTTTCGTCCAGTGCGGCAGCAAGAAGAACTACTGGTACGACAACCCGCTGTTCATCTTCGACGACACGCTGTTCCACCGCTCGGTCAACGAATATGACGGCCGCCGCTACTGCGTCTTCGTCGACATCATCCGGCCGTCTCCGTTCCCGAGGCTGATCGCGGGCCTTCTCTCCATCGTCTCGGTCAGCGTGGAGCGCATCAATTCCGTCTTCTACAAGAACTGGAAGATGATCGGCTCGTCCAAGCCGAAGGCCGCCGCCAACTGATCACGGTGCCTTCTCGTTGTCGCGGTTCGGCCGACATCCGGTCGAACCGGCGGACCCACTCTTGAACCAACGTCGTATAGCGCCGACAGGCTCCGACCGCTAAAACTCTTCCATAGGATATATCCAGATGGATATAACGACGAGCGGAAGGAGGCCCGCTCGCTGGGAGGATTGGTTTGAGCGGACCGCAAGCAGCCGGTCATGCGGACTTCGTCCAGGCTTCGATCGCCAGGAGCGACGCGGCCCGTTCGGCGCTGGTCGCCTCGTGGCGGCGTTCCCTTCAACTGCACCATCTCGACCCGTCCGAGCGCAAGGCGCCCAGGCGGCTGACTGAAGCCGAATTGCGGCAGGCCCGGCAGCACATGGAGCGGATGATCCGCGCCGCCGAGACAAGCCTGAACCGGCTCTATCAGGCGGTCGGCGGCGTCGGTTGCTGCGTGATGTTGGCCGACCGAGACGGCATCCCCGTCGAGCGCCGGGGCGCGGTCGCCGATGACGAAACCTTCGACGAATGGGGCCTGTGGACCGGCACGGTCTGGAGCGAGGACAGCGAAGGCACCAACGGCATCGGCACCTGCATCGCTGAGCAGCGGGCGCTGACCATCCATCGCGACCAGCATTTCTTTTCGCGCAACACGCTGCTCAGCTGCACCACGGCGCCGGTCTACGATCACGAAGGCAATCTGGCGGCCGCGCTCGACGTATCGTCCTGCCGCTCGGACCTGACCGAAGGCTTCGTCCAGCTCATCTCGGTGGCGGTTGGCGATGCCGCGCGCCGCATCGAGGCGGAGAATTTCCGCATGGTTTATTCCAACGCCCGCATCCTTTTGGCGCCAGTCGCGGAGCGCGGCGCCGGCGCGCTGATCGCGGTCGACCAGGATGACCTGGTGATCGGCGCGACGCGGTCGGCGCGCCTTGCACTGGCCATTACGGGCGAAGCCCTGGCCCGGGGCTTGCTGGCTGCCGACGTTCTTGGTGACCAGGCAAGGGTGAAGGAAGACCTCGACGACGCCGAGCGCGGCGCGCTGCAGCGGGCGATGGCGCGCGCCGGCGGCAATGTCTCGGTGGCCGCCCAAAATCTCGGCATCTCGCGCGCGACGCTGCATCGCAAGCTCGCCCGTTTCGAAATCCGCCGTCCGCACTGATTTCTTGATGTAACCTGTCATTTTTCCAAAATGACCTGTCGCAGTTCTGCGACACTCGGCGGCCGTGATCGCTCGACCCCCGGCTGACAAGGCGAGAACCATCCGCAAAATCTTCCGCCAACGCGCCGCATCCCGCGGCGCGCCTTCACGGGAGGAAGATATGAACAAGGTGGAATTCTCGCGCGCAGCCAAGGTTCCGTTCGCCAAGCGTTACGACAACTTCATCGGCGGCAAGTGGGTAGCGCCGCAGTCCGGCAAGTATTTCGAGAACATCTCGCCGGTCACCGGACGGCCCTTGTGTGAAATCGCCCGCTCGGACGCGGCGGACATCGAGGCAGCGCTCGATGCCGCGCACAAAGCCAAGGACGCCTGGGGCAAGACCAGCCCTGCGGAGCGCGCGCTGATCCTCAATCGCATCGCCGACCGCATGGAAGAAAACCTCGACCTCTTGGCGCTGGCCGAGACCTGGGACAACGGCAAGCCGATCCGCGAGACGACCGCCGCCGACCTGCCTCTGGCCATCGACCACTTCCGCTATTTCGCCGGCGTGCTGCGCAGCCAGGAAGGCTCGATCTCCGAGATCGATCACGACACTGTCGCCTACCATTTCCACGAACCGCTCGGCGTCGTGGGCCAGATCATCCCGTGGAATTTCCCGCTGCTGATGGCGGTGTGGAAGCTGGCGCCCGCCCTTGCCGCCGGTAATTGCGTGGTTCTGAAGCCCGCTGAGCAGACCCCGGCCACGATCATGCTGTGGGCCGACCTCATCGGCGACCTTCTGCCCGAGGGCGTGCTCAACATCGTCAACGGCTTCGGCCTGGAGGCGGGCAAGCCGCTCGCCTCGTCGAACCGCATCGCCAAGATCGCCTTCACCGGCGAGACCACGACCGGTCGCCTGATCTCGCAATATGCCAGCCAGAATCTCATTCCGGTGACGCTCGAGCTCGGTGGCAAGTCGCCCAACATCTTCTTCCAGGATGTGACGGCCGAAGACGACGACTTCTTCGACAAGGCGATCGAAGGTTTTGTCATGTTCGCGCTCAACCAGGGCGAGGTCTGCACGTGTCCCAGCCGCGCGCTGGTGCATGAGAAGATCTATGAAAGGTTCATGGAGCGCGCGCTGAAGCGCGTCGAGGCGATCGTCCAGGGCGACCCGCTCGATCCGGCCACCATGATCGGCGCCCAGGCCTCGAGCGAACAGTTGGAAAAGATCCTGTCCTACTTCGACATCGGCCGCCAGGAAGGCGCCGAGGTGCTGACCGGCGGCGAGCAGAACCATCTGCCGGGCGACCTAGCCGGCGGCTATTACGTCAAGCCGACCGTGTTCAAGGGCAACAACAAGATGCGCATCTTCCAGGAGGAGATCTTTGGCCCCGTCGTGTCCGTGACGACCTTCAAGGACGATGACGAGGCGCTGTCGATCGCCAACGACACGCTTTATGGCCTGGGAGCCGGCATCTGGAGCCGCGACGCGAACCGCTGCTATCGCTTTGGCCGCGCCATCCAGGCCGGACGCGTGTGGACCAACTGCTATCACGCCTATCCGGCGCATGCCGCCTTCGGCGGCTACAAGCAGTCCGGCATCGGCCGCGAGACGCACAAGATGATGCTCGACCACTACCAGCAGACCAAGAACATGCTGGTCAGCTACAGCCCTAAGAAGCTCGGCTTCTTCTGATCCTCCCAGGGCGAAGGGAGGGCGCGGTTGACCTGCGTCCTCCCGTCATTTGGACGAGGGTTCGATGGATAAAGCTTCGTTGGGCAAAGTGTCTGCCACGCCGGAGGCCGAGGCGCTGCTTGCTGAGATCATCGCCGATCACGGCCCGGTTCTGTTCCACCAGTCCGGCGGCTGCTGCGACGGCTCGTCGCCGATGTGCTACCCACGCGGCGAATTCATGATCGGCGACAGCGACGTGAAGCTCGGCGAGATCGGCGACACGCCGGTCTATATCAGCGCCTCGCAATATGAGGCGTGGAAGCACACCGATCTCATCATCGACGTGGTGAGGGGCAGGGGCGGCATGTTCTCGCTCGACAATGGCCGCGAGAAACGATTCCTGACGCGCTCGACGATCTGCGCCGTTCCGCCAGCATCTTCCGGCAACTGAGCGAATAGACTGGTCTATCCAGCGCGACGATTGGGGCAATCGTCGCGCTTTGTTGGGTCTTTGGCTCGCAACCTCTTCGCCTTAGTGCTATGGCGCCGCTTTCAAACGGAAAAGCGTATCCATGGCAGCTGTTGAACAGATCACGGTGGAGGCCGGCGAGGCGGGCATGCGGCTCGACCGCTGGTTCAAGGTCCATTATCCGGGCCTCGGCTTCGGCCACCTGCAAAAGCTCTTGCGTTCGGGCCAGATCCGCGTCGATGGCGGCCGCGTGAAGGCCGACACACGTGTCGAGCCCGGCCAATCCGTGCGTGTCCCGCCGCTCGACGTCGACAAGAAGGGCGATACGCCACTCACTGGTCACTCGATCCGCAACCAGGGCGATGCCGACGTGCTCGCCAAGATGCTTTTGCACGAGGACCCGAAAGTCTTCGTCTTCAACAAGCCCGCCGGCCTCGCCGTGCAGGGCGGCTCCGGCGTCACCCGCAATGTAGACGACATGCTGGAGGCCTGGCGGAACCAGAAGGGCGAGAAGCCGCGCCTCGTCCATCGCCTCGACCGCGACACGTCCGGCGTGCTGGTCGTCGCCCGCACCCGTCTTGCCGCGATGAAGCTGTCGGAAGCGTTTCGCGCGCGCGAGACGAAGAAAACCTACTGGGCGTTGGTCAAGGGTGTGCCGGCAAAGCGCGAGGACAAGATATCGACCTGGCTGATCAAGGAGGCAACGCCCGATGGCGACCGCGTGCGCATCGCCAAGCATGGCGAGAAGGGCGCCGATCACGCCGTCTCCTACTACCGCGTCGTCGAGCAGGCGGCGCAATCGCTGTCATGGCTGGAGATGGAACCTTACACCGGCCGCACGCATCAGCTTCGCGTCCACGCCGCCCATATCGGCTGCCCGATCATCGGTGATCCGAAGTATTTCGAAGCCGACACCAATTGGGAGTTCCCAGGCGGCATCCAGAACCGTCTGCATCTCCATGCCCGCCGTATCGTCATCCCGCATCCGGACCAGGGCGTGATCGACGTGACGGCGCCGATGCCGCCGCATATGCGCCAGAGCTGGAACCTGCTCGGCTTCGACGAGCAGAGCGCGGAGGACTGAAATTGACTGCTACGCCCGTACTGGATCGCCGCGATGCGGTCGACATGGCGGCGGCGGCCATCATGGTCGGGCTGACTTTCTCCTGGGGGCTGAACTACGTCGCCGCCAAGGTCTCCTATGCAGGCTATGACCCCGTCTTCGTGTCGATCGCACGCTCGCTCATCGGCGGAGCCTGCGTGTTCGCCTGGTGCCGGCTGCGCGGCATCAAGCTGTTCGAGGCGGATGGGACGCTGGCCGCCGGCATCGTCGTCGGCGTGCTCTTCGGCGTCGAGTTCCTCTGCCTCTATATCGGGCTCGAATACACCACCGTTGCCCGCAACACGCTCCTGGTCAACACCATGCCCTTCTGGGTGCTGATCGGTGGTCATTTCCTGCTCGGCGAGCACATATACGCCCGCAAGCTCGGTGGGCTTGTTCTCGCCTTTTGCGGCCTGGCGGCGGTTTTCTCCGACGGCATCGTTGCAGGCAGCGACGCGACACTGACAGGCGATCTGCTCAGTCTCGGCTCGGGCATTCTCTGGGCGGCGACCAGCATCTTCATAAAGCGGTCGAAGCTGGTCGAGACGCGTGCGGAGAAACTGCTGCTCTACCAGCTGGCCGGCGCCGTCGTCGTCGGTGTCCTGGTGATGCCTTTCGCCGGCCCGCCGATCCGCGCGGTGGCTAGCTTGCCGACACTGGCGCTGCTGTTTCAGTCTTTCTATATCGTCGCCTTCACCTATGTGTTGTGGTTCTGGCTGCTCACGCGCTATCCGGCCGCAAGCCTGTCGAGCTTCGCCTTCCTGTCGCCGGTGTTCGGCGTCCTGTGTGGCGCGGTGCTGTTGGGCGAGCCGCCGACGGTCAGGATAATCCTGGCGCTCGGCCTGATCGCGGCCGGGCTGATCATCGTCAACCGGTCGGCGCGCAGGCAGCCAACACCATAGATCAGCTCGCCGAACGGCAAGCTGATCTATCTCTTCGTCTTGGAGCAATTCCGGACGGAAAACCGCTTCACACTTTTCCTGGAATTGCTCTAAGGAGTTCGGCATGCGCGACATCCTCGAAGACCTCGAAGCCGGAAAATTGCTTTCCGATCCTGATCCGGTGCGGCGCGCCCAGATCCAGATGAAGACGCCGCTGCCGAAGCGTTTCTACAAGGCTGTTTCGGTGGCTCCGGTCGAGAACGGTTTTGCCATCCATCTGGACGGCCGGCCGGTGCGCACGCCGGGCAAGGCCGTGATGGTGCTGCCGACCGAAAAGGCTGCGTCACTTGTGGCCGACGAATTCAGCGCGCAGAGCGAGGTCATCGATCCCGTGACGATGCCCGTCATGCGGCTCGTCAACACCGCCATCGACGGCGTCGCCTCCGATCCGCAGGCGGTGCTGGAAGACGTGCTGCGCTTCGCCTCGTCCGATCTTCTTTGCTATCGCGCCGACGGCCCGCAGGGACTGGTCGACCGACAGAACAAGCTCTGGGATCCGGTGCTCGACTGGGCACGCGGCAGCCTCGGCGCGCGCTTCAACCTTGCCGAAGGCGTCATCCATGTCGAGCAGCCGCGCGAGGCGATCGCCGTGCTAGGCGCGTATCTTGGCCAGCGTGCCGAGCCGATGCGGCTGGCCGCCATCCATCTCATGACGTCGCTGACCGGATCGGCGCTGCTGGCCTTGGCCGTCGATTTCGGCGAGCTCGACGCCGAGGAAGCTTGGGCCGCGGCCCATGTCGACGAGGACTGGCAGATCGAGCATTGGGGGCAGGACGCCGAGGCGGTGGCGCGCCGTTCGGCCCGCAAGCGCGACATGATGGCGGCGGTCAGGCTGCTCGAGGCGCTGCAAGGCTAACGCGGGACCGCTTTCGCAGCGCACCTAATACCAAAGTCATAATCCCATCGTCGCGGTGCCTTTCGCCCGTCCTTTCTGTCATTTTTTCCTTCGTTGGCTGCGTTTTTCGAGTCCGCGCTCGCAGGTGCGCGGATGGTGGCGCGCAGCCTCGGAGGACAGACGGGATCTCACGGGAGGATTTATCAATGGCAATGGCTTCGACCGCCGGCAGAACCAGCCGCGGCATGACGCGGGAGGAGAAGAAGGTCATCTTCGCCTCGTCGCTCGGCACCGTTTTCGAGTGGTATGACTTCTACCTTTACGGCTCGCTCGCCGCCTTCATCGGCTCGACCTTCTTCAGTCCGGCGATCCCGGAGGCGACGCGCAACATCTTCGCGCTGCTGGCGTTTGCGGCAGGCTTCCTCGTGCGCCCGTTCGGCGCGCTGGTGTTCGGCCGCATCGGCGATCTCGTCGGCCGCAAATACACCTTCCTCGTCACCATGACGATCATGGGCCTGTCGACCTTCCTGGTCGGCCTGCTGCCCGGCTACGCCAGCTGGGGCATCGCGGCGCCGGTGATCCTGATCGGGCTGCGCATGCTGCAGGGGCTGGCGCTCGGCGGCGAATATGGCGGTGCCGCGACCTATGTCGCCGAGCACGCGCCGGACGACCGCCGCGGCTACTACACGTCCTGGATCCAGACCACGGCGACGCTCGGCCTGTTCCTGTCGCTGATCGTCATCCTGATCGTCCAGGGCTCGCTCAGCAAGGAAACCTACGCTTCCTGGGGCTGGCGCATTCCCTTCATCGTCTCGTTCTTCCTGCTCGCCATCTCGGTCTGGATCCGGCTGTCGCTCTCGGAGTCGCCGACCTTCCAGCGCATGAAGGATGAGGGGAAGGGCTCCAAGGCGCCGCTGTCGGAAGCCTTCGGCCAGTGGAAGAATGCCAAGATCGCGCTGCTGGCGCTGCTCGGCCTCACCGCCGGCCAGGCCGTGATCTGGTACAACGGGCAGTTCTATGCCCTGTTCTTCCTGCAGAACGTGCTGAAGGTCGACGCGTGGTCGGTCAACATCATGATCGCCATCGCGCTTGCCGTCGGCTCGATCTTCTTCGTCGTGTTCGGCTGGCTGTCGGACAAGATCGGCCGCAAGCCGATCATCATGGCCGGCCTCGCGCTCGGCGTCGTCTGTACCTTCCCGCTGTTCAAGGCGCTGACCTGGGCCGCCAATCCGGCTCTGGCCACCGCGCAGCAGAACACTCGCGCGACGGTGACGGCAGCGCCCGGCGACTGCAAGTTCCAGTTCAATCCGGTCGGCACGGCGAAGTTCACGACTTCCTGCGATATCGCGACGTCGTTCCTGACCAAGAACTCGGTGCCTTACGACGTCGTCGCGACGGCGGCACCCGGCACGGCTGCCACGGTCAAGATCGGCAACGAGACGGTGAATTCCTATGATGCCGTTGCCGCAGGCGATCAGGCCAAGGCGAAGGACGCGGCCTTCGTCAAGGCGGTCAACATATCGCTGCAGGACGGCGGCTATCCGCTGAAGCGCGCCGCGGCCAAGGTGCCGGACCAGAAGCTCGACGCCTTCATCGCGGCCAATCCGGAACTGAAGCTCGACGCCGCGGCCATCCGCGGTGGCGAGAAGACGACGGTGAAGACCGATCAGGCGATCGCCGACAAGCTCCTGACCAAGGACGAGGCAGCCGGCGCGCCGGAAGTCACCGTCTACAACATCCCGGGCGGCGGCGCCTTCGCGATGACCGCCGATCCGGCGGCCATCAACTGGCCGCTGACGATCGGCATCCTGTTCATCCTGGTGCTGTTCGTCACCATGGTCTATGGGCCGATCGCCGCGATCCTGGTCGAGATGTTCCCGACCCGCATCCGCTACACCGGTATGTCGCTGCCTTACCACATCGGCAATGGCTGGTTCGGCGGACTGCTGCCGGCAACGGTGTTCGCGCTCAGCGCCTATAAGGGCGATATCTACTACGGCCTCTGGTACCCGGTGATCATCGCGGCGATGTCGCTCATCATCGGCATGATCTTCGTCAGGGATACGCTCGGCACCGACCTGCATGCCAAGGAGTGATCTCGACCATCCGCTTAAACAGAAAGCCCGGCGCGAGCGATCGCGCCGGGCTTTTCCGTTCCTGAATTCAAAGAGGCGATCAGCTCTTGCGCTGCTTGTTCTCTTCCTCGACCGCCGCTTCGTGGTACCAGCCGTCGAAGTCGGCCAGTTCGCCGCGGAGCGCTGCAAGCTCTGCCGCGAATTTGGCCTTGGCGCCTAAATTTGAGGCAGACTTGCGTGCTGCAAGCGGGAACATCAGAATTTTTGCCGACGGACGCGATGGCGTAACTTGCATTGCGGGTTCTCCTTGTCTTTCCAGGAGCGTGTCGATTCACCTTTCCATCAAAATAGGTTCTGCGATTCCTTTAGGCAATATGCCCATAAAAAGATCATCTTATGCTCGTTATTTGAGCAACATCGGTCTCTGAACGATCCGAAAGCACGGCTGAGACGGCTCAACAAAATCAACGTTTTGCCCTGACCATTTTGCCGCACCCTGCAAGATCGGAGTGGCATACGACTTGCTTTTTAACCATCGGCAGGCCGGCTCGGTCCGGCCATGCGTTGATGCCGCCATGGCGGCATCCAAGCAACGAGAGGCACTGGAATGACCAAATACAAGCTCGAGTATATCTGGCTCGACGGCTACACCCCGACCCCCAATCTGCGCGGCAAGACCCAGATCAAGGAGTTTGCCGAGTTCCCGACGCTCGAGCAGCTGCCGCTGTGGGGCTTCGACGGCTCGTCGACGAACCAGGCCGAAGGCCGCAGCTCGGACTGCGTGCTGAAGCCCGTGGCGGTTTATCCGGATCCAGCCCGCACCAACGGCGCCCTGGTCATGTGCGAGGTGATGATGCCCGATGGCGTCACCCCGCACCCGTCGAACAGCCGCGCGACCATCCTCGACGACGAGGACGCCTGGTTCGGTTTCGAGCAGGAATATTTCTTCTACAAGGACGGCCGCCCGCTCGGCTTCCCGGAGAGCGGCTATCCGGCGCCGCAGGGCCCGTATTACACCGGCGTCGGCTACAAGAATGTCGGCGACATCGCGCGCCAGCTCGTCGAGGAGCATCTCGACCTATGCCTCGCCGCCGGCATCAACCATGAAGGCATCAACGCCGAGGTGGCGAAAGGCCAGTGGGAATTCCAGATCTTCGGCAAGGGCTCCAGGAAGGCCGCCGACCAGATGTGGATGGCGCGCTACCTGTTGCTGCGCCTGACCGAGAAATACGGCATCGACATCGAGTTCCACTGCAAGCCGCTCGGCGACACCGACTGGAACGGCTCGGGCATGCACTGCAACTTCTCGACCAAGTACATGCGCGAAGTCGGCGGCAAGGCCTATTTCGAGGCGCTGATGGCGCAGTTCGAGAAGAACCTGATGGATCACATCGCCGTCTACGGTCCGGACAACGACAAGCGCCTGACCGGCAAGCACGAGACCGCGCCGTGGAACAAGTTCTCCTACGGCGTCGCCGATCGCGGCGCTTCGATCCGTGTGCCGCATTCCTTCGTCAAGAACGATTACAAGGGCTATCTGGAAGATCGCCGCCCGAACTCCCAGGGCGACCCCTACCAGATCGCCTCGCAGGTGCTGAAGACGATCTCGCAGGTTTCGACCGACGCGAAGGTCTCGGCCGCGGCCTGATCCCCTTATCGGCGCGGGCTGCGGCCCGCAGTCAGCCTATCGATGAAGAAAGCCTCGGTGGAAAAGACCACCGGGGCTTTTTTCGTGAACATCCTGCCATGCCGATGGCAACTTCCAAGCATCTGGACATAAAAAGGGCCCCGGCAAAAATTTGCCGGGGCCCTTTTTTCGAAAACGTAGCGGCTCAGACCGAATAGTACATATCGTACTCGACCGGATGCGGCGTCATCTCGAAGCGCATGACTTCCGCCATCTTCAGCTCGATATAGGAGTCGATCTGGTCGTCGTCGAAGACGCCGCCGGCCTTCAGGAAGCCGCGGTCCTTGTCGAGGTTCTGCAGCGCTTCGCGCAGAGAGCCGCTGACGGTCGGGATCTTCTTCAATTCCTTCGGCGGCAGGTCGTAGAGGTCCTTGTCCATCGGCTGTCCCGGATGGATCTTGTTCTTGATGCCGTCGAGGCCGGCCATCAGCATGGCGGCGAAGCCGAGATAGGGGTTCGCGCCCGGATCGGGGAAGCGGACCTCGACGCGCTTCGATTTCGGCGAGGAGCCGAACGGAATGCGGCAGGAAGCCGAGCGGTTGCGCGCCGAATAGGCGAGCAGCACCGGCGCCTCGTAGCCCGGCACCAGACGCTTGTAGGAGTTGGTGAGCGGGTTGGTGAAGGCGTTGATCGCCTTGGCGTGCTTGATGATGCCGCCGATATAGTAGAGGCAGCTCTCCGACAGGCCGGCATATTCGTTGCCGGCGAAGGTCGGCTTGCCGCCCTTCCAGATCGACTGGTGGACGTGCATGCCCGAGCCGTTGTCGCCGAACACCGGCTTCGGCATGAAGGTGGCCGTCTTGCCATAGGCGTTAGCGACCTGGTGCACGACATACTTGTAGATCAGCATCTTGTCGGCGTTGCGCACCAGCGTGTCGAACTTGATGCCGAGTTCGTGCTGGGCGGCGGCGACCTCATGATGGTGCTTTTCGACGCGCACGCCCATCTCGGCGAGCACGGTCAGCATTTCCGAGCGCATGTCCTGGCAGGAATCGATCGGCGGCACCGGGAAATAGCCGCCCTTTATGCGCGGACGGTGGCCGAGATTGCCGGTCTCGTAGTCGGTGTCGTCGTTGGACGGCAGTTCGGTCGAGTCAAGGCGGAAGCCGGTGTTGTAGGGATCGGCCTTGTACTTGACGTCGTCGAACACGAAGAATTCGGCTTCCGGGCCGACATAGATGGTGTCGCCGATGCCTTCGGACTTCATGTAGGCTTCGGCCTTCTTGGCGGTGCCGCGCGGATCGCGGTTATAGGCTTCGCCCGAGACCGGATCGAGGATGTCGCACAGGATGACCATGGTCGACTGGGCGAAGAACGGATCCATGTGAACGGTATCCGTGTCCGGCATCAGCACCATGTCGGACTCGTTGATCGCCTTCCAGCCGGCGATCGAGGAGCCGTCGAACATGACGCCATCGGCGAACATGTCCTCCTCGACCTCGACGACATCCATCGTCACATGCTGCAGCTTGCCCCGCGGATCGGTGAAGCGCAGGTCGACGAATTTCACGTCGTTGTCCTTGATCTGCTTCATGATGTCTTTGGCTGTCGTCATGTCATTTCTTCCCTGTGTGATGACGTGCGGAATGGTTGAAGGTCAGATCGCGTCGATGCCGGTCTCGCCGGTGCGGATGCGCACGACTTCCTCTATGTTGGAGACGAAGATTTTTCCATCGCCGATGCGGCCGGTCTGCGCCGCCTTGCGGATGGCCTCGATGGCGCCTTCGACGGCGTCGTCGCCGAGCACCACCTCGATCTTCACCTTGGGCAGGAAGTCGACGACATATTCAGCGCCGCGATAAAGCTCGGTATGTCCCTTCTGGCGGCCGAAACCCTTGGCCTCGGTGACGGTGATGCCTTGCAGTCCGGCCTCCTGAAGCGCTTCCTTCACTTCGTCCAGCTTGAATGGCTTGATGATCGCTTCGATCTTTTTCATGTAAAAAGTGGCCTCCACTGCCAAGAAGACGGGTTGTGTGCCCCGCTTGCGCCTCCATCAAGCACGAACCGTGCCAATCGTGAGGAGTGCAGGCGGCGAGGGGCGTTTTCGAGTCCATGCCGCATACGGATGCAAATTCGCGTCATCCGCTGCATCGGATGCGTCATGGACGCCCAAACCCTATACATGGCTCCTCCCCACGTCTGCGCAAAAAATGGGCAGACAGCGCAATTTGCAGGCAGACCCCCTCTCGGATGCGACCGCATATGCAAGAAATATCGCGGTCGCTCTGGTTTGCGTCGAACCGAAAACTGGACAATGCTTGATCGCATGGAGATCGGCAATCCCATGCGCAATGAACTTCTATCGCCGGCCGAGATGGCCGAGGCCGACAGGCTGGCAATCGCGGCCGGGCCGCTCGATGGCTATGGATTGATGCAACTCGCCGGCGAGGCGGTCGCGGCTGTCGTGCTGGCACGCTACCCCGGCGCGAAGAGGGTGCACGTGCTGTGCGGCCCCGGCAACAATGGTGGCGACGGCTACGTCGTGGCGCGGCTGCTGGCCGAGGCCGGCGTCGAAGTGGCCCTGTGGGCATCGGGCGAGCCGCGGGCAGGCAGCGACGCCGCGCTCGCGGCGGCTGACTGCACTCTGGAGCAGCACCCGCTCTCGGCCTTCGCCGCGGAAGCCGGCTCGCTGGTCGTCGACGCGATCTATGGCGCGGGCTTGTCGAAACCCCTCACAGGCGACGCCAAGGGCGCGGTCGACATCGCGACGGGAATGAACCTGCCGGTTGTCGCGATCGACCTGCCTTCGGGCGTTTCCGGCGAAAGCGGCGAAGTCCTGGGCTCGGCATTTCGTGCGGTCCTCACGGTTACCTTCGCGCGAAAGAAGCCAGGGCACCTGCTTCTGCCTGGCCGCGAGCGATGCGGCGAGATCGTGTTGGCCGACATCGGCATTCGCGACGAGATTATCGACGAGATCGCGCCGCAGGCCTTCGAGAACCGGCCTGGGCTCTGGATCGCGAACTACCCCGCACCGGCCGTCGACACCCACAAATACAAGCGCGGCCATGCGAGCGTGTTTTCGGGCGGACCATCCGCGACGGGCGCGGCGCGCCTTTCAGCGCTTGCGGCCGCAAGGAGCGGGGCAGGGGCCGTCACCGTGCTGTCGCCGGCGAACGCCATGCAGGTCAATGCGGCGCATCTGACCTCGATCATGCTGCACAAGGTCGATGCGGTGGAGGACGTGCATGACCTTATCGGCGATCGCCGGCCGTCAGCCTTCGTCCTCGGCCCGGGCTTCGGCATCGGCGACAAGGCGCGCGATTTCACCCTCGCCGTGCTTGCCAAGAATTGCCAGGACGGCGGCGTCGAGGGCCTCGTGCTCGATGCCGACGGCATTACGTCTTTCCGCAATGCGGCCTCGACGCTGTTCGGGGCAGCCGGCAGACCGGATGCGCCGGCGTTGATCATGACGCCGCATGAAGGCGAGTTCGGCAGGTTGTTTGCGGACATTGCCGGCAACAAGGCGCTGTCGAAGCTGGCCAAGGCGCGCCAAGCCGCGCAACGCGCCAACGCGGTGATCGTCTACAAGGGCGCCGACAGCGTGATCGCTGCGCCGGACGGTCGCGCGGCGATCAACAGCAATGGCGCGCCCTGGCTTGCCACCGCCGGCTCGGGCGACGTGTTGGCGGGCCTCATTGCGGGCTTGCTCGCGCAAGGCATGCCGGCCTTCGACGCGGCTTGCGCTGGAGTGTGGATCCATGCCGAAGCCGGCAGCCGTTTTGGGCCGGGTTTGATTGCCGAAGACTTGCCTCTGGCCATGGTACCGATTCTACGCGAATTGATGGGAAGCAAAATCCGATAAACGACAGCCCCTCGTCGCTGGCATGCGGACAAAGCTGGAAGTCGGCTTTGGCGCGGTCGCGGAGAAATAAGGTCAGGCTTCCTGCAGGCGGCGCGTCTGCGCCATGGCGTCCGCTAAAGCTGCAAGCACTCTTTCCTCGCTGACGTCGCGCGTATGGTAGACCCAACTCGGCGTCGAAATTGGCGGCTCGATATACCGGACATGATCGTTCACAGGCCCGGTCTCGTAGGAGCGGTTCGATCCGAAGATAAGCACGCAAGGTCCGCCCAAAGCGGCAGCGGCATGGCAAAGGCCGCCATCAACGCCGAGGAAGGCGGTCGAGGCGGCGATCTGGCACATGGCATCGGCGAGCCGCGGGGTCGACGTGAAATCCACGGCCTCGGGGAACGCTGCCCGGATCTGGGCAGCGGCCTCGCGTTCGCGTGGACCGCCGATGAGCCAGACCGACCAGCCGCGCCGGGCGTGATCCTTCGCGATCGAGATAAAACGCTCCGCCGGCCATGAGCGGAAGTTGGTGAATGCCGAGGTGTAAAGCGCCAGCGCCGGCCTCGCCGGTTCGATCCCGTGACGTGCGCGCCAATCCGAAAGTTCCTCGGCCGGAACCGCCATTTGCGGCGCTGGCAACCGCATCCCGTCGGTGGGCTTCTCGCCACGCATGGCAATCGTGCAGACCTGTTCGAACAATCTTGTCTTGCGCGGACCGAACGCCACGAAGCTCTTCAACCAGCCTGCCGGCAGCCGGTTGATGATGCCGAACTGGAATTCACGCGGATAGCCAATGCGTTCGGGAATGCCGGCAAGCCATGGCACAAGAGCGGCCTTTGTGCTGCTGGTGAGCATATACGCGGCTTGGTAGTTCTCCTTGCGGAGTTCGCGCGCCAGACGCGCCCGCTGTTTAAGCCCCGGCCTCCAGTGTTTCTCAACGATCCAGGTCTTGCGGATATGCGGCATCAGCCGCGCCAGCGGCGCGGCGAGCGCCGAAGTGGTGACATCGATCGGGCAGCCCGGAAATTTTTCCGCCAGAACCTGGATCGCCGAATGGCAACGGATGAAGTCACCGATCGCTGGCAGGCAGAAGACGAGGATGGGACGCACCAGGCGCTACCTTTTCGATCCGGACAACCGCTGCCAATGGCAAGCATGACGGTGATTTGTCACGGAAGCGCTTCGCCATCAAGGATGCGGGCATAGAGTTCCAGATAGGCGTTCGCCGTCTTCTCGATTGGGAACCGATCTGCCGCCGATTGGCGGCATCGTTGCGCCGGCAGGCTTTCGATCTCGGCAAGACCGCGGCCGAACTCCTCGTCGGTATCGAAAAAGCGGCCGGTATCCACATCGACCGTTTCCAGCAGCGCGCCGCGTGGCGTAGTGAGCACGGGCGTGCCGCACAGCATGGCCTCGACCTGCGCCATGCCGAAAGGCTCTTCCCAGGAGATGGGGTTGAGGAACGCCTTCGATTCCCCCAGCAGGCGCAACTTGTCCCGGCCATCGACCATGCCGTGAAACCGGTAGCGGGCGGAAAGGCTCTTGAAGAACACGCCTTCGCGGCGCGTCTTGCTGCGACCGAGCAGTTTCCAGCGCGAGCCTCCGGCGATATCGAGGGTGAAGTCGAATTTTCTGGCGAGGTCCACCGCCCGGTTCAGCCCCTTTCCGGCGCGCGCGATGGCCGCCATGAAGAAGAGGTGATCGTTCTTCGAGGGCGCCAGCCGGTAGGCGTCCACGGGAAACCCGTTATAGACGAAGGTCTTGCGGCCATGCAGCGCGGCGTGGCGGGCGCTGAGGAAGTTCCAGTTCTGCCGCGGCCGCGGGTAATCCGGAAGATGGCCGTGTTCGGTGTTGAGCGTCGGGAAGGGGACCTCGATCTTCCAGGCATGCAGGTTGACGATCTGCGTATCGGGCGGGATCGCAGCCAGGCACTCGGCGTCGCTGACCGCATGCCGGACCTCGCACATCGGATGCGATGATCCGGGCGCCGCGATCAGGACCACGTGGTGCCCGAGCTTGACCAGCTCGGTGATCAGCCATTCGACCTGCCGCTGCGTTCCGCCATACCCCTTGGCTGGAATGAGGCTTTGGGCTGCAAGGGTTATTCGCATTTCTTGTCGGCGCGGCTGCTCACAGCGGGATGTTGTCGTGCTTCTTCCAAGGGTTCTGCATGTCCTTGTTGCGCAGCATGCGCAACGCCCGCGCAACACGGCGCCGGGTCGAATGCGGCATGATCACCTCGTCGACATAGCCGCGTTCAGCGGCGACGAAGGGCGATAGGAAGCGATCCTCGTAAGTCTTTGTATGGGCTGCAATTTTCTCCGGGTCGCCGATGTCCTTGCGGTAGATGATCTCGACCGCGCCCCTGGCGCCCATCACGGCGATCTGCGCCGTCGGCCAGGCATAGTTCATGTCGCCGCGCAAATGCTTCGAGGCCATCACGTCATAGGCACCGCCATAGGCCTTGCGGGTGATGACGGTGATCTTCGGCACGGTCGCTTCGGCATAGGCGAAGAGCAGCTTGGCGCCGTGCTTGATCAGCCCGCCATATTCCTGCGCGGTGCCCGGAAGGAAGCCCGGCACGTCGACGAAGGTGACGATCGGAATCGAAAAACAGTCGCAGAAGCGCACGAAGCGCGCCGCCTTGCGGCTGGCGTCGGAATCGAGCACGCCCGCCAGCACCATCGGCTGGTTGGCGACGAAGCCCACGGTGCGGCCCTCGACCCGGCCGAAGCCGGTGACGATGTTCTTGGCAAAGCTCTGCTGGATCTCGAAGAAGTCGCCTTCGTCGGCGACCTTCAGGATCAGTTCCTTGATGTCGTAGGGCTTGTTGGCGTTGTCGGGGATCAGCCGGTCGAGCGACAGGTCGTGGTCCGTCACCGACTGGTAGCACTCGATCTCGGGGATTTCGGCGGTATTGGATGCCGGCAGAAGATCGACCAGCCGGCGCATCTGCAGCAGCGCCTCGACATCGTTGTCATAGGCGCCGTCGGCGATCGAGGATTTGGTGGTGTGCACGCTGGCGCCGCCGAGGCTTTCGGCGGTCACCGTCTCGTTGGTCACCGTCTTCACCACATCCGGGCCGGTGACGAACATGTAGGAGGTATCGCGCACCATGAAGATGAAATCGGTCATGGCCGGCGAGTAGACGTCGCCGCCGGCGCAGGGACCCATGATCAGCGATATCTGCGGGATGACGCCGGATGCCAGCACATTGCGCTGGAAGATCTCCGCGTAGCCGCCAAGCGCGGCCACGCCTTCCTGGATGCGCGCGCCGCCGGCATCGTAAAGGCCGATGATCGGCGCGCGATTGCGCAACGCCATCTCCTGGACCTTGATGACTTTTTCGGCATGCGCCTCCGACAGCGAGCCGCCGAACACGGTGAAATCCTTGGCGAAGATATAGACAGGGCGCCCGTTGACCGTGCCCCAGCCGGTGACGACGCCATCGCCGGCGATCTTGGTCTTCTCCATGCCGAAATCGGTCGAGCGGTGCTCGACATACATGTCGAACTCCTCGAACGAGCCCTCGTCGAGGAAGACCTCGATGCGCTCGCGGGCGGTGAGCTTGCCCTTCTTGTGCTGCGCCTCGATGCGGTCCTTGCCGCCGCCCATGCGGGCAATCTCGCGGCGGCGCTCGAGTTCCTTCAGCACGTCTTTCATCGCGGGTCCCCAAAACGGATAAGTGATTTGTGGTAATGGCGAGGGCAGGGCAGCGCAAGCGCCCTTGTTTTGCTGCATTGCAACATGGCCCCTTGCATTTCGGGCCGGACTCGGCCATATGCGGCGGCATAGGCGCTTGGGCCGGCATGTCCGGCTTTCTCCACGAATGAGACTGGTTGCGTCTGTTTTCCCTCTTTCAAGTCGGCCCCGGTCGATCGGCAAGACGGCGAAAAAGCCCCGGGGCATGAAGCCCGCGGGCACGACAGCGCAGCCGCGCGGACGTTTCCCGTCCGCCGCCTTGTCGTTTCCTGATGATTGTTTCGACGGCAGGTTGCGCCCTGCCGCCATTTGACGTTTGCGGCGATTGCGCCGCTTGAAAGAAGATAAATTTGACCAACGAAAACACTCTCCCCGACAACGACGCTGGGGAACTCTCCGGTTTCGCGGCCCTTGGCATTAGCGGTGCGCTGCTGAAGGCCACGCTTGCCGCGGGCTTCACCGAACCGAAGCCGATCCAGGTGCAGGCGATCCCGCCGCAGCTCGAAGGCCGCGACATCTTCGGTATCGCCCAGACCGGCTCGGGCAAGACGGCGGCCTTCGCGCTGCCGATCCTGTCGAAGATCATCGGCCTCGGTACCAAGCGCCGGCCAAAGACGGCGCGCGCGCTGATCCTGGCGCCGACGCGCGAGCTTGCCGTGCAGATCGAGGACACCATCAAGCTGCTCGCCAAGGGCGCGCATATCTCGACCGCGCTCGTGCTCGGCGGCGTGTCGCGTTTTAGCCAGGTGAAAAAGATCGCCCCCGGCGTTGACGTGCTGATCGCCACGCCTGGACGGCTGACCGATCTGGTGCGCGAGGGCGACCTGATCCTTGCCGACACCAAATGGCTCGTCCTCGACGAGGGCGACCGCATGCTCGACATGGGCTTCATCAACGATGTCAAGCGCATCGCCAAGGCGACCGCGCCGGATCGGCAGACCGCACTTTTCTCGGCCACCATGCCGGATGAGATCGCGGAGCTTGCCAAGGGCCTTTTGAAGAACCCGGTCCGCATCGAGGTCGCGCCGCAAAGCACGACCGCAGGCGAGATCGTGCAGAGCGTGGTGCTCGCCCGCACCAAACAGAAGCGCCAGGTGCTGTCCAAAATGCTGGCCGACGAGGCGATGCGCACGGTGATCGTGTTCTCGCGCACCAAGCACGGCGCCGACCGCGTCACCAAGGATCTCGTACGCGACGGTTTCGAAGCCGCCGTCATCCACGGCAACAAGTCGCAGAACGCCCGCCAGAAGGCGCTCAACGATTTCCGCGAGGGCTCGGTCCGCATCCTGGTTGCCACCGATATAGCGGCGCGCGGCATCGACGTGCCCGGCATCAGCCATGTCGTGAATTTCGACCTGCCGGACGAAGCGGAAAGCTATGTCCATCGCATCGGCCGCACAGGCCGCAACGGCAGGGACGGCATCGCGATCACGCTTTGCGATCCTTCGGAGAACGCCAAGCTGCGGCAGGTCGAGCGCATCATCCGCATGAAGCTGCCGGTCGTTGCCGATCATCTCGGCAGCCCCGATCCGCAGCGCGACCGCCATTTCGAACCGGCCAATGACCGCGAGCATCACGGCGCCCGTCGCGATGGCCGCCGTCCGGGCAATGGCGGCGGCAAGAAGCGTTTCGGCAGCAAGCCTCACGGCGAGCGCGGACCGAAGCCGCAAGGCGAGCGCCCGGCGGCTGCCCAGCCGAATGGCGATCACAAGCCCGGCGGCTTCAAGCGCTTCAAGGGCAACAACAAGCGCCGCTTCGGCGGCAAGCGTCCGGCGAACCGGGCAGCCTGAACCCATCAAGGTTGATCGAGGAAAGAAACGGCCGGAGCGATGCTCCGGCCGTTTTTCGTTTCACTTGCCTGCTTGCTGCTGCATCAGCGCCTTCACCCACACCACGATACGCTGGGTGAGAAAACCCGTGGTCTGCGGCGACAGCACATCGCCGGCGATGACGTGATTGTCCGGATCGCCGGTGTCGTCGACCGGCACCAGCTCGTGCGGAGCGCCCCAGCGTCCGGCGATCTCGCGCGTGCGGTCCGGCCGCACCACCTTGTCCGCATCCGAGAAGATGAACAGGGCGGGGATTTTCGCCTTCTCGACCGGCGCGCCATAGGCGAGGTTGGTGAGCGCCGCCATCGGCAGCACCGCCCTCATGGGATATCTGGTGGTCCAGAACTTCTCGTGCAGCGCGTTGCGCGCCGGAAAACTGCGCTCCTTGCCGCCGACAAGCTCAGCTATCTGCTTGCCCCAGGGCATGGTCAGCAACTCGGCGCCGGAGGCCTTGACACCGAAATTCGGCGATATGAACGCGATGGCCGTGACATCATCGGATGTGCCCGGCTGCGTCGCGGCCCAGGCCGCCAACGAGCCGCCGGTCGAGGTTCCGATGACGATCACCTTGTCGCCGATCGCCCGGCCGATGGCCAAGGCCTCCTCATAGTCGTTGATCCATGCGTTGACGCTGCCTTGCGCCATCGCCGCGCCGTCCTGACCGTGACCGGTCAGGCGCGTGTAGAAAAGGTTGGCGCCCAATTCGTCCGCGATATCGTCCGGCAAGGGGCGAACCTCGCCCTTCGAGGCGGAAAAGCCATGGATGTAGACGATGGCCAAAGGCGTCTTGGCATGGACCATCGGGTTCGCCCAGATGATCTCCTTGTCGAGCCCGTCGCGAATGTTGGGCACGGCGGCCTCTTCACGTGCAAGATAGGCCTGCGGATCATCGCCGATCACCGATGGATTGAAGCGGATTGTGGTGTCGACCGGCACGCGCGGGCCGAGAAAGAAGCCGGCGACCAGGATGACTGCAAGGCCAAGCACCGCCAGCACGATCCGCCGCCCCATTACAGTCTCCAAGCAATGATTCTCAACCTATGGCCGTCCCCGCCGGCAGGCAATCGCCGTTCGTCGGCTTATGTTGCCTTGTCGCGGGACGGATCTTTTCGGCCGGGCAGCCCGCGGTCGAAATGCAACGGCCTCGCCCACCAGTGGGTGGTGAGGCCGATGACGAAGCGGCCGATCGAGCGCGGCAGCAGGCCGAGCAGCTTCAACGGCCAGCTTATGTGATACGGGAAGGTGACTTCGAAGCCGCCCTTCCTGATGCCGCGCGCCATGCGGCGCGACGCGCGATGCACAGGCATGAGGCCCGGCATCGGCAGCTTGTTCTTTTCGGTCAAAGGTGTGTCGATGAATCCCGGGTTGATGACCTGGACACGGATGTTCATCTTGTCGAAGTCGTATTTCAGCGACTCCGCCAGGATGTTGATCGCGGCCTTGGTGCCGCCATAGGCCGCCGTTGTCGGCCAGCCGGAATAGGCGGTGACCGATCCGACCAGAACGACATGGCCCCGTCCGCGCAGGCGCATATGCTCGACGACAGGCACCAAGCCATTGATGATGCCGAAATAGTTCACGGCGAAGGAGCGATGGAAATCGCGCACCACCAGATTCTCGCCGGGGGTGGCGATGTAGTTGCCGGCATTGAAGACGGCGAGCACGATCGGGCCTATCTGCTCTTCGATCGCGGCGGCCGTGCGCGCCATGCCATGCTCGTCGGTCACGTCGCAGGGAAAGGACCTCACATGCCCGGGCATTTGCGCCGTTTCGACGATCAGCGTGTCGGCCGGATCCTGCGGCAGCGACGTCACCGCGACGGCATAGCCTTGATTGGCGAGATCCCTGGCCAATGCCCGGCCAAGCCCGCTGCTGCCGCCCGTGATCCAGGCGACACCGTCTTTCGGATTGGCCCGGTAGAGTGCCATGGGAAGTCCCGCGAATGTTCCGGTCTGCTCTAGCGGCGGAGAAATCCGTTGAAAAGAGCGGTTCTTGCCCCACCTGTTGAAATGATCGCGAGCATTGCACCATCCGGAATGCAACTGGACCAGGCAAAATCTTGCCTTGAAACCGCGGCGTCCGGTTTTTAGGGTCTCGCCGCACACACGAAGGAATCCCGCATGCCCCGTTCTGTGATCGAAGCGATCGGCAACACGCCACTGATCCGGCTCAACAAGGCCTCGGAGGCGACCGGCTGTGAGATCCTGGGCAAGGCCGAATTCATGAATCCGGGGCAATCGGTGAAGGATCGCGCGGGCCTGTTCATCATCAGGGACGCCGAACAGCGCGGGTTGCTGCGGCCGGGCGGAGTCATCGTTGAAGGGACCGCCGGCAACACCGGCATCGGCCTGACGCTGGTGGCCAAGGCGCTCGGCTACCGCACCGTTATCGTCATTCCTGACACGCAGAGCCAGGAAAAGAAGGACGTGATCAAGATCCTGGGGGCCGAGCTCATCGAGGTGCCGGCCGTGCCCTACAAGAACGCCAATAATTACATAAAACTGTCGGGCCGCCTTGCCGAGCAACTGGCGCGCTCCGAACCCAACGGCGCGATCTGGGCCAACCAGTTCGACAATGTCGCCAACCGCGACGGCCACGTCCGCACGACCGCGCAGGAAATCTGGGCCCAGACCGACGGCAAGATCGACGGCTTTGTCTCGGCCGTCGGCTCCGGCGGCACGCTCGCCGGTATCGCGCTCGGACTCAGGGGCAAGAGCAAGGACGTCAAGATCGCGCTCGCCGATCCGCTGGGCGCCGCGCTCTACAGTTTCTACACCAGCGGCGAGTTGAAATCGGATGGCAACTCGATCACCGAGGGCATCGGCCAGGGCCGCATCACCGCCAATCTCGAAGGCTTCACGCCGGACTTCTCCTACCAGATCCCGGATGAGGAGGCGTTGCCGATCATCTTCGACCTGATCCAGGAAGAGGGGCTCTGCGTCGGCGGCTCGACCGGTATCAACATCGCCGGCGCCATCCGGCTGGCGCGCGAGCTCGGACCCGGCCACACCATCGTGACGATCCTTGCCGACTACGGCACGCGCTACCAGTCCAAGCTCTTCAATCCGGAATTCCTGCGCGGCAAGAATCTCCCGGTGCCGGGCTGGATGGAAGAGAAGGCCGACATTTCCGTGCCGTTCGAAAAGGTGGCGTGATGGCGCACAAGACCGAAGCGCTGTTTCGCGACGACGCCTATCAGAAGACGGCTGAGGCCGAGGTCGTCGCCATCAACGATCGTGGCGGCATCCTTCTCGACCGTACGATCTTCTACGCCACGTCCGGCGGACAGCCGGGCGATACCGGCATGCTCGAGCGGACGGATGGCGGCCGCGTCGCGATCGCCGCCACCATCACCGGCGAGACCAAGGACGAGATCATCCATGTGCCGGCGCCGGAGCAGGCGCTGCCCGTTGTCGGGGAAAAGCTGAAGCTTCTGATCGACTGGGAGCGGCGGCACCTCCTGATGCGCATGCATTCCGCTTGCCACCTGCTGACCGTGGTTTGCCCCTTCCCAATCACCGGGGCAGCGGTCGCCGAGGATGACAGCCGCGTCGACTTCGATATTCCCGACGCCGGCTTCACCAAGGAAGATGTGACGGCCCGGCTGATGGAGCTGGTGCGCGCCGACCATCCGATCTTCACCCGGCTGATCACCGACGAGGCGCTGGCCGCCAATCCCGGCCTGGTCAAATCGAAGAACGTCCGCCCACCCGTCGGCACCGGCAAGATCCGCCTGGTCTGCATCGGCGACAATGGCTCGATCGACAGCCAGCCTTGCGGCGGCACGCATGTGAAGTCGACCGGCGAGGTCGGCGAGATACATATCGGCAAGATCGAGAAGAAGGGCCGTGAGAACCGACGCTTCCGCATACGCTTCGGACCGATGCCGGCGAACTGACGCTTGAGAGATAGAGCATGATGTCGCCCGAAAGCCGCTTCACACTTTTCGGCATCATGCTCTAAAGCAGGGCGGGGCAGGGAGAACAAAATGGCGCAGGACAGTCCCTTCATCGTCGACGCCGATTGGCTGCAAAAGCGGCTTGGCGAGCCCGGCCTCACCATTATCGACGCCTCCTGGTATCTGCCGGCGCAAAACCGCGACGCCCGCGCCGAATACGACGCCGCTCACATTCCCGGAGCGCGCTTCCTCGACCAGGACGCGGTTTCCGATCCGGATTCGAAACTGCCGCACACACTGGCCTCGCCGCAGCACTTCGCCCAATATGTCGGCGCGAGGGGCATTTCGGCCGACGACACCATTGTCGTCTATGACGGGCCAGGCCTGTTCTCGGCGCCGCGCGCCTGGTGGATGTTCCGTGTCATGGGCGTCTTTCAGGTCTACATCCTGAATGGCGGCATCGACCGATGGAAGGCCGAGGGGCGGCCGGTGACTTCTGAGCCGACACGGACCGCGCCGAGTGTCTTCCATGCTGATTTCGACAAAAGCCGGGTCGTTAGCCTCGACGAGATGCGCAGGATCGTTGCCGGCCAAGAGAGCCAGATCGCCGACGCGCGCTCGGCCGGCCGCTTTGCCGGCACCGATCCGGAGCCGCGCCCGGGCGTCCGTTCGGGCCATATGCCGGGCGCGCGCAATGTCCCGATCACGGCGCTTGCCGAGAATGGCGAGCTGCTGCCCAAGGACCGCTTGCGCAAGGTGGTCGAGGGTGCCGGCATCGACCTCTCGAAGCCCGTTGTCACGTCCTGCGGCTCGGGCATCACGGCGGCGGCGATCACCCTGGCGCTGGAGACGCTCGGCCATAGCGACAACCGGCTTTACGACGGGTCCTGGACGGAATGGGGCGGTCTCAGCGACACGCCGGTGGTGACGGGGAAAGAATGATGGAAAACGGCGCGCCGCAAGATATCGATGTCACGGTCACGTTCCTGGAGATGCATGCGGCGCCGGCGGTCTCGCCGCCGATCCCCTACAACCGCCAGATCGCGCTGCTGAAGACGAAAGATATCCCGCTCCATTTCTACCGCTATCTGATGGATCGCGTTGGGCGCAAATGGCACTGGGTCAATGTGCTCAGGCTGAGCGACGAGGAGCTTGCCGCCGGCCTGCACCGCGAGGACCGCGACATCCGCGTGCTCTACCTCGACGGTGCTCCCGCCGGCTTCTTCGATCTCAAGCCGCATCTGCCGGACGAGGTGGAGCTCGCCTATTTCGGCATGATGGAGCATGCGCACGGCCAGGGCATCGGCCGCTGGTTCCTGGGCGCCGCGATTTCGGCGGCTTGGGCGTATGGGCCAAGGCGCGTCACCGTGCAGACCTGCACGCTCGACCATCCGGCGGCTCTGCCGCTCTACCAGAAGCTCGGCTTCACGCCGGTGGCGCAGAAGAAGGAGGTCGTGCATCCGCTGACCTTCGCCGAGCGCTCGGCCAGTGTCATGCGAGGCTAAAGTCGTTCAGGCAATTCCAGAAAAACCGCAACACGCTTCTTCTGGAATTGCCTTGCGCCTGAACATCCCGTTCATCGCCGCTTCAGACTGTCTTTGCCATTGTCCGGCCGCATTACGAGGCCGAACTTATTGGAGAAAGACATGTTGACCCGACGTACATTTGCCGTGGCCGTAATCGCGGCAATTGCCATGCCGAGCCTGGCATCCGCGCAGGCGACCACGCCTTCGGCCGCAACGATCGAGCGGCAGCTCGACGCTGCACCCATGAAGAAGCCGCGCCCGAACGAACGCGTCACCATTCGCGAGTTCAAGCGCCGGCCGGACCTGCGGCGCATGGCGCGCTCGATCGACATCCAGTCGATCAATTTCGAGTTCGGCTCGGCCGCTATCGCCCCCTCGCAATACGGCAAGGTCGAGACCATTGCCGACGCGCTCCATCGCATCCTGCGGCGCGACCGCGGCGCCCGCATCCTGATCGAGGGCCACACCGACGCCGTGGGTTCCTTCGAATCGAACCAGGTCCTGTCCGAACGCCGCGCCGCATCGCTGAAGCGGACGCTGGCGGGTGAGTTCGGCGTGCCCTCCTTCGCATTGGACACTGTCGGCTATGGCGAGGAATTCCTGCTTGTGCCGACGCAGCAGGAAAACTGGCGCAACCGCCGCGTGACGTTGCGCCGCTTCGACGAGTTCGTGCGGTAGCGCCCAGGGCCGATAATGCCGATGGTCGAGGGCCCGGTTGTTCAAAGCAGCCGGGCTCTTTCATATGCGCGCCGGCAGTCAGGAATCGGGTGGGAGGCGCTGTTGCCAAGGCATAGTTTCCGAACATAGACACCGGAGATTTCGCCATGAGCATCCAGTTCAAAGCCTTGCCGACCGAAGCCGTGCGCGCCTTGCAGCGGGGAGGGCCCGATGCCTATGGCCGCCCCCCGGAGCACCGGATTTCCGATGGCGACGGCGTGCCATGCAGGCATTGCCTGAAGAACGTCGCCGAGGGTGACGGCTATCTGATCGTTGCCTACCGACCATTCCCGGACCTGCAGCCCTATGCCGAAACCGGCCCGATCTTCCTGCATGCCGAGGAATGCGAACGTGCCGCCGGAGGCGATGCGTTGCCGGAAATGCTCGAAAGCAGCGACTATATCGTCAGGGGCTACGGCAAGGACGATCGCATCGTCTATGGCAGCGGCGCCGTCACGCCGACCGGCGAGATTGCCGCCCGGGCGCGGACGCTGTTCGGGCGCGACGACATCGCCTACATCCATGTCCGCTCGGCGCGGAACAATTGCTACCAATGCCGCATCGAGCGGGCCTGAACCCAAACCGGCATGACCCCAAAAAGAAGCCCGCCGATGGTCAGGCGGGCTGTTGGAGGGTCTGACAGAAGCTGTCGGCAAGTGCTGTCCGGGCCGGACTCGTCCGACCCGGAAAGCAGCTCAGGCCGCCAGTAACGGCGCGTGTCTAGGCGCCTTTCCTGACGGGCGAATGTGAAGCATTTCACACAAGCGGCATAATGGCCGGAAAGAGAAACCCGGCGTTCCAAGACTGTCGTATTCCCGTCGTACTCCTTTGCTAGAAAGTAATGGTTGATGATGTGTCGACCGCGGATGGACCGGCGGCGGATCGCAACTTCGAGGAAGCGGGGCTTTTGCTCCGCTTTTTTGTTGCCCGGATTTTCTTGGTGCGACCAGTGCGCACAAGAAAAAGCCCGCCGGAATGACCCGGCGGGCGACTGAAGGAAATCTTCGCGGATTTATCAGGCGGCAAGGACCGCCTTCGGCTCGACCATTTCGTAGCCGAGTGCTTCGGCGACGGCGCGGTTGGTGATCTTGCCCCTATGGACATTGAGGCCGTTGCGCAGGTGGTGGTCATCGACCAGTGCCTTGAGGCCCTTGTCGGCGAGCTGCAGGCCGTAATGCAGCGTCGCGTTGTTGAGCGCGTGCGCCGAGGTGACCGGCACGGCGCCCGGCATGTTGGCGACGCAATAGTGGATCACGCCGTCGACCTCATAGGTCGGATCGGCATGTGTCGTGGCATGCGAGGTCTCGAAGCAGCCGCCCTGGTCGATCGCAACGTCGACCAGCACCGAGCCCTTCTTCATGCCGGAAAGCATCTCGCGGGTGACGAGCTTGGGCGCGGCGGCGCCCGGGATCAGCACGGCGCCGATGACGACGTCGGCCGAGAAGCATTCTTCTTCCAGCGCTTCGACGGTCGAGTAGCGCGTATGCACGCGGCCGCCAAAGATGTCGTCAAGCTGGCGCAGGCGCGGGATCGAACGGTCGATGATGGTGACGTCGGCGCCGAGGCCGGCAGCCATCTTGGCCGCGTGCAGGCCGACGACGCCGCCGCCGAGCACGGTGACCTTGCCGGGCAGCACGCCGGGCACGCCGCCGAGCAACACGCCGCGGCCGCCATTGGCCTTCTGCAGCGCGGTCGCGCCGGCTTGGATCGACAGGCGGCCGGCGACTTCCGACATCGGCGCAAGCAGCGGCAGGCCGCCGCGGTCGTCGGTCACGGTCTCATAAGCGACCGCGGTGACGCCCGAGCCAAGAAGACCCTTGGTCTGCTCCGGATCCGGAGCCAAATGGAGGTAGGTGTAGAGGATCTGGCCGTCGCGCAACTGGACCCATTCGTTGGGCTGCGGCTCCTTGACCTTGACGATCATGTCCGACTTGGCGAACACGTCGGCCGCCGTCTTGGCGATGGTGGCGCCGGCGGCGCGATAGGCGTTGTCATCGGCGCCGATGCCGGCGCCAGCGCCGGTCTCGACCAGCACCTCGTGGCCATGCGCGACATATTCGCGGACCGAGCCGGGCGTCATGCCGACGCGGTATTCATGGTTCTTGATTTCCTTGGGGCAGCCGACACGCATTCTTCTTCTCCTCTGCGCGCCCTTCGAAGGGCGCTCTCCCTGTCATTTGTGCGTGCCATCAGCTCCAAACGCCGCGCGATCCGGAGGCGACACGCAATAATGGCAGTCAACCACGAATCGTTCCGTATGTGTTTGCGAATGCACTTGCGGCAATGGCTGGTCTTCGATAATCGTTGCGCAAAAGATCAAAAAATTCGCAGGAACCACGAAGAATGCCGCTCGACAGGATTGATATCGCCATTCTGGAGACTTTGCAGAAGGATGGCCGGATCCCCAATGCGGCGCTTGCCGAGAAGGTCGGTCTTTCCCAGTCGGCCTGTTCGCGCCGGCTCGACAATCTGGAGAAGTCCGGAACCATCCGCGGCTACCACGCGCGGCTGTCCAACTCCGCGCTCGGCCACCAGATGACGGCGATCGTGCACATATCGCTGTCAGGGCAATTCGAGAAGACGCTGTCGGATTTCGAGGCGGCGATCAAGCGCTGCCCCAACGTGCTCTCCTGCCATCTGATGTCGGGCGAATACGATTACATCCTGCGTATCGCGGCGAAGGACCTCGTCGACTATGAGCGCATCCACAAGGAATGGCTGTCGGCCATGCCGCATGTGACGAAGATCAACTCATCTTTCGCGCTGCGCGAGATCGTCGATCGCACGGCGGTCGGGCTGCGGCCCGAGATGGCCTAGCAAGGTTCATCGCTTGACGGAACGGTCGACCTCTTTGTTCACATTGATTTGACGCCATTTCCGGACGAAACCGTTTCACGCGTTGCCTGGAATTGCTCTAGCTTCCGGCCTCAACACCATCAAAGAGGCAGCGGCTGGACCATGACAGAAAGAGTCACCCTGGCCGAGTCGTTGCCGGCAACCTCCGTCGTCCGCATCTCGCGCGCCACTTTCGAGCCGGTTCGGTTCGCCGAGGTCGACGCTGCGAGCAAGAAGACCTCGCAGTACATAATCCCGGCCGTCAGACGGCTGCCGGGGCTCCTCCACTTTTATTCAGGCGTCTCGCCGAAGGGCGAGATGGTCCAAGTTAGTGTCTGGGATACCGACGAGCATGCGGCGCAGCTCAACACGCTGAAGGAGATGGTCGTCGACGGCCGCGGGGACATGGAGGCGGCCGGCGTCACTTTCACTCCGATTTTCCACTACCCGATCGACTGGACCTGGACCGTTTAAAGCATGTCTCCCGAAAGTGGGAACCGGTTTCGGGATAAAGACATGCGTAAATCAAAACCTAAAGCGCATGGAGCGAATCTGAAAGATCGCGACGCGCTTTAGGCGGTATTCGCCTCCGTAACCACGGTCGTCATTGGAATGTCGTGCGGTTGCGGATAGATGGTAGGTATGCGCTGCAATTCGTAGCCGACGCCGATGACCAGCGGCCTGAACGGCATTGCGGCAAGCGTGCGATCGTAAAAGCCGCCGCCATAGCCCAGCCGATACTTGCCGGCATCGATACCGACGATCGGCGAGATCACGATATCGGGCAGGACCGGATCGCCTGCGGCTGGGATCGGAATGTTCCAGACGCCCTTTTCCAGCCGATCGCCCGGTTTGTAGGCGCGAAACACCAGCGGCTGTCCCTTCTCGATGACGACAGGCAGCGCGGTGCGGGCGCCGCGCTCGTTGATTGCGGCCATCCAGCCGCGCAGATCCGGTTCGCCGCGAAACGGCCAGTAGAGGCTGACCATCCGGCCGTCTATGTCGCCGATCAGCGCGTCGATGCCGTCCGCAATGCGTGCCGACATGGCGGCGCGCGCGTCGGCTGATACGGCAAGGCGGGCATTGATGAGCCGCTCGCGCTCGGCCTTGCGCCATCGCCTGACATCCGTCCAATCGGAAAGCGGCTCGCGATATTCCGGGTCCAGTTCATGCATGAAGCAGGGCGGTGATGCGTATTGGGCAGGCCCGTCGTCGTCGCGATTATCAGCCATGATAGGTTCCTGTCGTGCTGTCTCACGCTATACCTGCGGCAAGGCGCGCTACATGTGCATTCACGACGCCGCGCGACGACTCTGGGGCATGTTTCCTGCCCGGCAAGATGTTGTTGCAGCGCACAAAAATACTTACATCTCTGTGTGGTAGTTTTACGTCGCGAGGTGAATGAAATGAGCGAAGCCGGGCATCATGTCGTGGTCGTCGGCGCCGGGTTCGGCGGGCTCGAGCTCACCCGCGCATTGTCTGGGGCGCCGGTGCGCATCACCATGATCGACAAGCGCAATCACCACCTGTTCCAGCCGCTGCTTTACCAGGTGGCGACGACGTCGCTGGCGACCTCCGAGGTCGCCTGGCCGATCCGCCATTTGCTGCGCAGGCGCAAGGACGTGACGACGCTTCTCGGCAACGTCACGGGCGTCGACCGCGCCGGCAAACGCGTGCTGCTCGAAGACGGCAGTTCGATGCCCTACGATACGCTCGTGCTCGCCACCGGCGCGCGCCACGCCTATTTCGGCCATGACGAGTGGGAACCGTTCGCGCCGGGGCTGAAGACCCTCGAGGATGCCACCGCGATCCGCCGCCGCGTCCTGCTCGCCTTCGAGCAGGCGGAGCGCGAGGCCGATCCAGCAAAGCGCCAGGCGCTGCTGACGCTGGTCATCGTCGGCGGCGGGCCGACCGGCGTCGAGCTCGCCGGCACCATTGTCGAGCTTGCGCATGACACGTTGCGTGGCGAATTCCGCAACATCGACACACGTCAGGCGCGCGTCGTGCTGATCGAGGCCGGCGACCGTATCCTGGCCAATTTCGCGCCGCAGCTTTCGGACTATGCCCACAAGGCGCTGGAACGGCTGGGCGTCACCGTCGAGCTCGGGCGCCCCGTCACGCAACTCGATGCCGAAGGCGTGGTCTTCGGCGACAAGCAGCTGCCGGCAAGGACGATCATCTGGGCGGCCGGCGTTGCCGCTTCGCCGGCGGCCGAATGGCTTGGAGCGACGGCCGACCGGGCGGGCCGGGTGATCGTCGAGCCCGACCTCACCGTGCCCGGCAATCCAGACATCTTCGTCATCGGCGACACCGCGCATGTGCTGCGACCGGACGGAAAGCCGGTGCCGGGCGTGGCGCCCTCGGCCAAGCAGGAGGGCAAGCATGTCGCCGCGACGGTCAAGGCGCGACTTGCCGGCGACACGGCGACGCGTCCTTTCCAGTACCGGCATGCCGGCGACCTCGCGACGATCGGCAAGCGCGCCGCCGCAATCGATTTCGGCTGGATCAAGCTCACCGGCTGGCTCGCCTGGTGGCTCTGGGGCATAGCCCACATCTATTTCCTGATCGATTTCCGCAACCGCCTGGCGGTCTCGCTTAGCTGGCTATGGATTTATCTCACCGGTCAGCGCAGCGCGCGCCTGATCACCCAGGGCGACGACGACAAGAGCTGATTTCGTCGCCGTCACCTGCTTCATCGACGCGTCACCTTCTCATGATTGAAAGGCTTTTCGCGCACGTGGACTCGAAACGTCTTCAGCGCCATGCTCCGCTGCTGGGGCAAGGGTTATCGCGTTGTCGAAGAGGAGAAGAAAATGTCACGGCTGCCCGTCTCCCGTCGCGGATTCTCCCGCCGCGAATTCCTGGCCGGCGCGGCTGCCGGCACCGCGCTGATCATGCTGCATCCGTTCTCCGCCCGCGCCGCGCCCAATCAAGCGCATCTCAGGATCATGGAGACCACCGACATCCATGTGAACCTGCTGCCGTACGATTACTACGCCGACAAAGCGAACGACACGATGGGCCTGTCACGCACGGCTTCGCTGATCGACGCCGTGCGCAAGGAAGCCGCCAATTCGATGCTTATAGACAATGGCGACCTCCTGCAGGGCAGTCCGATGGGCGACTACGTTGCCTACGAGAAGGGCATGAAGGATGGCGACCTGCATCCGATCATGAAGGGCATGAACCTGCTCGGCTATGAATGCTCGACGCTTGGCAACCATGAGTTCAATTACGGCCTGTCCTTCCTCGACAAGGTGCTGGCCGGCGCCAATTTCCCATTCGTCTGCGCGAACCTGATCCGCGGCACCACGCTTGCGACCAACCCGCGCGACGACAAGCTCTATCTCAAGCCGTATGTGATCCTCGACAGGAAGATCAAGGACGGCTCTGGCGCCGAGCAACCGATCAGGATAGGCGTCATCGGCTTCGTGCCGCCGCAGATCATGGTCTGGGACCTGAAGAACCTTGATGGCAACGTCCAGACGCGCGATATCGTCGAGGCGGCCAAGGCCTGGGTGCCGCAGATCAGGGAAGAAGGCGCCGACATCATCATCGCGCTCTCGCATTCCGGCATCGATATCAAGCAGGGCGACAAGATGGAGAACGCCTCCTTCTTCGTCGCCGGCGTCGAGGGCATCGACGCCGTCTTCACCGGCCACCAGCACCTGGTCTTCCCCGGCAAGAAGGATTTTCAGGCGCTCGCAGGCGTCGACACCGAGAAGGGCACGCTGCAGGGCAAGCCGGCCGTCATGGGCGGCTTCTGGGGCTCGCATATGGGCCTCATCGACCTGCTTCTGGAGCGCGACGGCTCGAAATGGCGGGTCGTCTCGGCCACCTCCGAGGCGCGGCCGATCTACGAGCGCGTCGATAACAAGAACAAACCGACGGTCGGCGACGACAAGCGCATCATCGCGGCGCTAGAGCAGGACCACGAGGCGACACTCGCCTATGTCCGCCGCCCCGTCGGCAAGACATCGGCGCCGCTCTATTCCTATTTCGCTCTGGTCGCCGACGACCCGTCCGTGCAGATCGTCAATCAGGCGCAGACCTGGTATCTCAAGGACATATTGAAGAGCACTGAGTGGAAGGATGTACCGCTCCTGTCGGCGGCGGCGCCCTTCAAGGCCGGCGGCCGCAACGGCGCCGACTACTATACCGACGTTCCCGTGGGCGACATCGCCATCAAGAACGTCGCCGATCTCTATCTCTACCCGAACACGGTGCGCGCCGTCGAAATCACCGGGGCCGAGGTGAAGGAATGGCTGGAGATGTCTGCCGGCATCTTCAACCATATCGAGCCGGGCAAGGCGGATCAGGCTCTCATCAACACCGACTTCCCGTCCTATAATTTCGACGTGATCGACGGCGTCACATACCGGATCGACCTGTCGCAGCCGCCGAAATACGATGCCAAGGGCGGCGTGGCGAACGCCGGTTCCAACCGTATCGTCGACCTGAAATTCGACGGAAAACCGATTGATCCCGCAGCGAAATTCGTCGTCGCCACCAACAACTACCGCGCCGGCGGCGGCGGCAATTTCCCCGACATCAACGCCTCGAAGATCATCTACGAGGCGCCGGACACCAATCGCGACGTGATCGTGCGCTATGTCGTCAGCGAGGGCACCATCAACCCGTCTGCGGACGACAACTGGTCCTTCGCGCCGCTGCCCGGCACCAGCGTCGTCTTCGAGACCGGACCGAGGGCCAAGAATTTCATCGCGGAGGTCAAGTCGTTGAAGATCGAGCCTGCCGGCGATGGCGAAGCAGGCTTCGCCAAGTATCGCATTACCCTTTGATCCGGCGCTGCCAGCCGATCTGTCCGCTGGCGCAAAGGCAAAAGCGGCACCCGGCAAAAAGCGGTGAACTGACAAAATCGCCGCCGCTGCCGCTCTGGTTCCGGCCATTCACATGCGATAGTTTTAGCCATGCGTTATGTGATCGTCATCGCCGCCATCACCTTCTTCCTGTTCTGGGACGGCCTCTACAATCGCGGCCACTACCTTGATGTGACCGTGCGGGAGATGTCGCGCATCGTGCGCTACGTCACCGGGTGAGATTTCGCCGGCTTCGCATCGCGGGCGCGACATCGTTGCGGGTTGACGCCTGGGCGTTGCTCCCACAAAAACGCTGCTGAATCGAAGACCAGGGAGGCTGGCTTGATCCGGCACATCGTTTTCTTCAGCGTGCGGCGCAAGGAAGATGTCGAGGCTGTGCGCTCGGGCCTGCTGGCGCTTGGCAAGATTCCGCATTCGAAGCATTTCGAGGTGACGCTCAACACCAAGGTCGATCTTTTCTCCAACGCGATCGATGTGGTCGTCTATGCCGAGTTCGAGGATGAGGCCGCCCTTGCCGCTTATAAGGCGCATCCGATTTATGCCGATACGACCAGCAAGGTGAAGCCGCTGCGCGAACTGCGCTATTCCGCGGATGTCGTGGCCGCTGCCTGAGCGGGCAAAGCGCGCTCTGTCGGTCCGCGCTCTTGAACCGCGGGCCGGAATGAGGCACACCGCGCCGGCATGATCGAAAGCTCCGCCAATCCGCTCGACCATCTCGTGCTGCCGACCAGAAGCCTCGATGCTGTGCGGTTGCGTCTGGCCTCGCTCGGCTTTGTCGTCGCTCCGACAGGCGTCCATCCGTTCGGCACGGAGAATGCCTGCGTCTTTTTCACTGACGGCACCTATCTGGAGCCGCTGGCGGTGGGAAATGCACAGGCGACGGAACAGGCGATCGCGGCCGGCAATGTCTTCATAGCGCGCGACCGCCTCTATCGCGAACGGCTGGGCGAGGAGGGTTTTTCCGCCGTCGTGCTCGGAACCGGCAATGCCGATGCCGACCACAGGCGCTTTGTCGAAGCCGGCCTGTCGGCTGGGGACATGCTGAGTTTTTCACGCGTCTTTACTGACGCGAGCGGGAAGAGCGATACGGCGTCCTTCAAGCTGGCCTTCGCGGCCGGCTTGGCGGCGTCGGACGCCTTCCTCTTCGCCTGCGAGCGCGTCAACCCGCCCAAGATCGACCGCACGGCGCTCCAGGCGCACGCCAACGGCGTGACCGGTATTGTCGAAGTGGTCGCGGTCAGCGATGCGCCGGCCGCGCAGATCGGGCTGATTGCGATCGCCGCCGTCGCGATTACCCACAAGCTGAGTGCGGGTGACGCTGCGGTGGGGCTGCCGAATGCGATCCTGAGCGTGGTCACGCCGGAAAGCTACGCGCGGCTCTTCGGCCTGACGGCCAAGCCCTCGTCGCATTTGCGATTTGAGGCAGTTGTTTTCTCGATCCGCGACAAAGCGTCAGTTGCGCACGCGCTTGCGGCAGGGGCGATCGATCACAACATGAGCGGCAGCGATATCGTCGTTCCACCGGCGCCCGGGCAGGGCGCTGCCTTCATCTTCCGGGAGACCCCATGAGCAAGCCCCTGGCGCCCAATTCGTCGGTAACCATCGGCAAGGTCGTCTTCGCCAACAACGCGCCGCTGTCGCTGATCGCCGGCCCGTGCCAGCTTGAATCGCGCCAGCACGCTTTCGACATGGCCGGCGCGCTGAAGGAACTGACGCAACGCCTGGGGATCGGCCTCGTCTACAAGAGCAGCTACGACAAGGCCAACCGCACCTCGCTGTCGGCAACGCGCGGCGCCGGCCTCGAAGCGGCGATGCCGATCTTCGACGACCTGCGCAAGGAGTTCGGCCTTCCTGTGCTGACCGACGTCCACACCGAGGAGCAATGCGCTGTTGTCGCGCCGCATGTCGATGTCCTGCAGATCCCGGCCTTCCTGTCTCGGCAGACCGACATGCTGGTCGCCGCCGCAAAAACCGGCAAGGTCATCAACGTGAAGAAGGGCCAGTTCCTCGCGCCTTGGGACATGAAGAACGTCGTCGCCAAGATCACCGGCTCCGGCAATCCGAACGTGCTTGCCACCGAGCGCGGCGTCTCCTTCGGCTACAACACTCTGGTCTCGGACATGCGCGCCCTGCCGATCATGGCCGAGATCGGCGCCCCGGTGATTTTCGACGCGACCCATTCGGTGCAGCAACCAGGCGGGCAGGGCGGCTCTTCCGGCGGCGAACGGCGCTTCGTCGAAACGCTCGCGCGCGCGGCCGTTGCCGTCGGCGTCGCCGGTGTCTTCATCGAAACCCATCAGGACCCCGACAACTCGACATCCTCCGACGGTCCGAACATGGTCCCGCTGAAGGATATGCCGGCGCTGCTGGAAAAGCTGATGGCCTTCGACCGCATCGCCAAGGGTCACTGATCCGGGCCAATCCTGCGCCGGCTTGTGGTTGCACCGAGCCGGCGCTACGCTCGTTTCGTAACTGAGCGTCTTGGCAGGAGGAAGCCATGTCCGTTGCCCGCGTTACCGAAATCACGTCGTCGTCCAAGAAGAGCTTTCAGGATGCCATCGAGAAGGGCATCGCACGCGCCGCAAAGACCCTGAAGAACGTCGAGGGCGCCTGGATCCAGGACCAGAAGATCGTCGTCGAGGACGGCAAGATCGCCGCCTACCGGGTCAATATGAAAGTCACCTTCATCCTCACCGACAGCTGAGCAAGATCGTCGGAACCTTCGTCCGCTCCTCTCATTGTCAATACAGGCATTCAACCGAGAGGAGCACCACCATGACCACCCCGTCCGGGCACACCGAAGCCATTGCCGCCTCGCGCGTTATCGGCACGTCTGTCTACAACACCGAAGGCAGGAGCATCGGCAGCGTCGAGGATGTCATGCTCGACAAGATGTCGAACGGCATCATGTTCGCCGTGATCGGCTTTGGCGGCTTTCTCGGAATGGGCGAGAAGTATCACGCCGTTCCCTGGGCGACGCTCGACTACGACAAGGAAAGAGGCGGCTATGTCGTGCCGTTCACCAAGGAGCAGCTCCAGGCCGCGCCCGCCTATTCGATCAAGGAACTGACCGGCGCGGATGGCGAGGCCGCGCGCGACGCCTCCTTCGATTATTATCAGGTCACGCCTTACTGGCACTGACCGGCCAGCAGGAATCGCAAAGGCCCTCGGCAAGCCGAGGGCCTTTGCGCCTTGGCGCTACCGCGCCGCTTCGAGGGTGAATAATTCCACCGAGCTCTGCTGGGGTTTCTGGTCGTCGCATGACGTCAGAAACGCCGCCGCGATCAGGAACAAACTCACGATACCGCTCAACTGGGACATGGCGAAACTCCTCCTGTTTCGCCCCGCGCGAACGCGACCATAGATGAGATGGTCGCGCAGCGCGCATGACTTATGATGACAGAAATTTGCGCTTCGTGAATCCCGCCCGCGGCAATAATTGCGGCGCCGCCGATTGCCTTTTGCGCCGCTTTGGCTAAGAGGGGCGCGACGCTTCAATCGATCAATCGGGGACATCGCAAATGACCGCCATCATCGACATTGTCGGGCGTGAAATCCTGGACAGCCGTGGCAATCCGACCGTCGAGGTCGACGTGGTGCTGGAAGACGGCTCGATGGGCCGCGCCGCTGTGCCCTCGGGCGCATCGACCGGTGCGCATGAGGCGGTCGAACTGCGTGACGGCGGGCCGCGCTATCTCGGCAAAGGCGTTCAGCGCGCGGTCGAGGCCGTGAATGGCGAGCTGTTCGAGGCGATCGGCGGCATGGAAGCCGAGAACCAGATCCATATCGACCAGACGATGATCGAGCTCGACGGCACCCCGAACAAGAGCCGCCTCGGCGCCAATGCCATCCTCGGCGTATCGCTGGCGGTCGCCAAGGCCGCGGCCGAAGCCGCCGGCCTGCCGCTCTACCGCTATGTCGGCGGCACCAAGGCGCATGTCCTGCCGGTGCCGATGATGAACATCATCAATGGCGGCGCCCATGCCGACAACCCGATCGACTTCCAGGAATTCATGATCCTGCCCGTTGGCGCGCCGACGCTGCGCGACGGCGTGCGCTGGGGCTCGGAGATTTTCCACACGCTGCGCAAGAAGCTCAAGGACGCCGGCCACAACACCAATGTCGGCGACGAGGGCGGTTTCGCTCCCAATTTGAAGAGCGCGCCGGCGGCGCTCGATTTCATCATGGAATCGATCGAGAAGGCCGGCTTCAAGCCGGGCGAGGATGTCGCGCTCGGACTCGACTGCGCCGCCACCGAGTTCTTCAAGGACGGCAACTACGTCTATGAAGGCGAAAAGAAGACCCGCGATCCGAAGGCGCAGGCCAAATATCTCGCCAAGCTGGCTGCCGATTACCCGATTATCACCATCGAGGACGGCCTTGCCGAGGATGACTGGGAAGGCTGGAAGATCCTGACCGACCTGATCGGCAAGAAGATCCAGCTCGTCGGCGACGACCTCTTCGTCACCAACACGGCGCGGCTGCGCGACGGCATCCGCATGGGCGTCGCCAATTCGATCCTGGTCAAGGTCAACCAGATCGGCTCGCTGACCGAGACGCTCGACGCGGTCGAGACTGCGCACAAAGCCGCCTACACCGCGGTCATGTCGCACCGTTCGGGCGAGACGGAAGATTCGACCATCGCCGACCTGGCGGTCGCTACCAATTGCGGACAGATCAAGACCGGATCCCTGTCGCGTTCGGACCGCATGGCCAAGTACAACCAGCTTATCCGCATCGAGGAAGAGCTCGGCAAGCAGGCGCGCTACGCCGGCAAGTCGGTGATCAAGGGCTGATCCGGCCTGTTCGAACAGTCTGAAAAAAGGGCGGGTCATTCCCGCCCTTTTTCGTCTCCGGGGATCCTGCGACAGGCCGCCGTAACCGTCCATTAAGCACAATCGGGCGAAATACGACTCATGGCCGCTTGCGTTCGCGGTCGCGAGGGTTCGGGTCATGTGGACACGTCAGCACAAGCAGAGAAACACCGGCAGGCTGATCATCCCCTCGCTTTGCGTGCTCTTCCTGGCCTATTTCGGCTTTCATGCCTATCACGGCGAATTTGGCATCTACTCCAAGTATCGGCTCGAGGCCCGGGCGGTCGAACTGCAGGCCCAGTTGGATGCCGTGAAGGCGCGCCGGATCGACTTCGAGCGTCGCGTCCAACTGATGCATGAAGGCACGTTGGAGAAGGATATGCTTGACGAGCAGGCCCGGAAGGCGCTCAATCTGTCCCAGCCCGACGAAATCACCATCATGCTGCCCGCGCCGACGAAATAACCGCATTCCGGTTAATCGTCTTTATTCGCAATGATTCTAATCGCTTAGATGCATGCCAGCCATGCATTTTTCAGCATGGCGCAATGCATCCTTGCATGTTAGCCTCGCGCAAATCGCTGGGGGAGACGATCGATCTTCCCGAATGTCCGCAAAGAGACGCCAACAGGGAGTGACGCATGGCCACCGCCGCCAAAAAAGCGCCCGCCAAATCCAGATCCGACAAACAGTCCAATTTATCAGCGCCCAAGCCCGCTGATTTCACCAAGGAAGAAGAGCTTTCCGCCTACCGGCACATGCTCCTGATCCGCCGGTTCGAGGAGAAGGCCGGCCAGCTCTACGGCATGGGCTTCATCGGCGGCTTCTGCCATCTCTATATCGGCCAGGAAGCCGTCGTCACCGGCATGAAGATGGCATTGGTCGAAGGCGACCAGATGATCACCGCCTATCGCGACCATGGCCATATGCTGGCGATGGAATTGTCGCCGCGCGGCGTCATGGCCGAGCTCACCGGCCGCCGCGGCGGCCTGTCGAAGGGCAAGGGCGGCTCCATGCACATGTTCTCCAAGGAGAAGCATTTCTATGGCGGCCACGGCATCGTCGGCGCGCAGGTGTCGCTGGGCACCGGTCTCGCCTTCGCTAACCGCTACCGCGACAACAAGAACGTCTGCCTGACCTATTTCGGCGACGGCGCCGCCAATCAGGGCCAGGTCTATGAAAGCTTCAACATGGCCTCGCTGTGGAAGCTGCCGGTGATCTACATCATCGAGAACAATCGCTACGCCATGGGCACGTCCGTCTCGCGCTCGTCGGCCGAGACCGACTTCTCGCACCGCGGCGCTTCCTTCAAGATTCCGGGCATCCAGGTCGATGGCATGGACGTCCGCGCCGTGAAGTCGGCCGGCGAGCTCGCCACCGAATGGTGCCGCGCCGGCAATGGCCCGCTGATCCTTGAGATGCAGACCTACCGCTATCGCGGCCATTCGATGTCCGACCCCGCCAAATACCGCTCCAAGGAGGAAGTGCAGAAGATGCGCTCCGAGCACGACCCGATCGAGCAGGTCCGGGTGCGGCTGCTCGACAAGAAGTGGGCAAGCGAGGACGAGCTCAAGGCCATCGACAAGGAAGTCCGCGACGTCGTCGCCGACGCCGCCGAATTCGCCCAGAACGACGCCGAGCCGGATCCGTCCGAGCTCTGGACCGACATCGTACTCTAAGGAGAGGGCAAGGACATGCCGATCGAAATTCTCATGCCCGCGCTCTCGCCGACGATGGAAGAGGGCAATCTTTCCAAATGGCTGAAGAACGAAGGCGACAAGGTCGTCGCTGGCGACGTCATCGCCGAGATCGAGACCGACAAGGCGACGATGGAAGTCGAAGCCGTCGATGAAGGCACGCTGGGCAAGATCCTGGTTGCCGCCGGCAGCGAGGGAGTGAAGGTCAACACGCCGATCGCCGTTCTCTTGCAGGAAGGCGAGAGTGCTGCCGATGTCGGCAAGGCCGCGGCGCCCGCCAAGGCGGAAGCACCGGCAAAGGCCGAGGCGCCCGCCGCCAAGGAAGAAGCTCCCGCCAAGCCGCAAGCCCCCGTCGCCGCCGCGCCGAAGGCGGAGGTCGCCGCCGATCCGGACATCCCCGCCGGCACCGAAATGGTGTCCACCACGGTGCGCGAGGCGCTGCGCGACGCCATGGCCGAGGAAATGCGCCGCGACGGCGACGTGTTCGTCATGGGCGAGGAAGTCGCCGAATACCAGGGCGCCTACAAGATCACCCAAGGCCTGCTGCAGGAATTCGGGCCGCGCCGCGTCGTCGATACGCCGATCACCGAACACGGCTTTGCCGGTGTCGGTGTTGGCGCTGCGATGGCTGGGCTGAAGCCGATCGTCGAGTTCATGACCTTCAACTTCGCCATGCAGGCGATCGACCAGATCATCAACTCGGCCGCCAAGACGCTCTATATGTCCGGCGGCCAGATGGGCGCGCCGATCGTCTTCCGTGGCCCGAACGGCGCCGCTGCCCGCGTCGCCGCCCAGCACTCACAATGCTATGCCGCCTGGTACAGCCATATCCCCGGCCTCAAGGTGGTGATGCCCTACACGGCTGCCGACGCCAAGGGCCTGCTCAAGGCGGCGATCCGCGACCCGAACCCGGTCATCTTCCTCGAGAACGAGATTCTGTATGGCCATTCCTTCGACGTGCCGAAGCTGGACGACTTCGTGCTGCCGATCGGCAAGGCGCGTGTCCACAAGCAGGGCAAGGATGTCACGCTCGTCTCCTTCGGCATCGGCATGACCTATGCGGTCAAGGCCGAGGCCGAGTTGCGCGGCATGGGCATCGATGCCGAGATCATCGATCTCAGGACCATTCGGCCGCTCGACTTCGACACGATCATCGCCTCGGTAAAGAAGACCAACCGTCTCGTGGTGGTGGAAGAGGGTTTTCCGCAGAATTCGGTCGGCGACCATATCGCCAACCAGGTCTCGCAGCGCGCCTTCGACTTCCTCGACGCGCCGGTGATCACCATCGCCGGCAAGGATGTGCCGATGCCTTATGCGGCGAATCTGGAAAAGCTGGCCTTGCCCAATGTCGGCGAGGTCGTCGAGGCGGTCAAAGCCGTAACCTATCGCTGAGCCGGTCGGGAGGACATCATGCCAATCAACATCACCATGCCGGCGCTCTCTCCGACCATGGAAGAGGGCAACCTGTCAAAATGGCTGGTCAAGGAAGGCGATAAGGTTTCGCCAGGCGACGTGATCGCCGAGATCGAGACCGACAAGGCGACGATGGAAGTCGAAGCCGTCGACGAAGGCACGGTCGCCAAGCTGGTGGTTCCGGCCGGTACCGAAGGCGTCAAGGTCAACGCGCTGATCGCCATCCTGGCCGGCGAAGGCGAGGATGCCAGCGCCGCGGCCAAGAGCGGCGGCAGCGCCGCGCCAAAGGCCGAAGCGCCAAAAGCGGATGCTCCGAAGGCCGAAGCGCCCAAGGAAGCACCCAAGCCGGCGGCAGCAGCCGCCGCGCCCGCGCCGGCGAAGGCTGAGCCTGCTCCCGTCGCCAACGGCCACGCCGCCGGCGATCGCGTCTTCGCATCGCCGCTGGCCCGCCGCATCGCCAAGGATGCCGGCGTCGACGTGACGGCGCTGACCGGTTCCGGCCCGCATGGCCGCGTGGTGAAGGTCGACGTCGAGGCGGCGATCGCTTCCGGCGGCGCCAAGGCCGCGCCGGAAGCGAAGGCGCCCGCCGGCGCCCCGTCCGCTCCGGCCCCTGCGCCGAAGCCGATGTCGGACGACCAGGTGCTGAAGTTGTTTGCCGAAGGCTCCTACGAGCTTGTGCCGCATGACAACATGCGCAAGACCATCGCGCGCCGCCTGGTCGAGGCCAAGTCCACCATCCCGCATTTCTATCTGACGCTGGACTGCGAGCTCGATGCGCTCTTGGCGTTGCGCACGCAGTTGAATGCGGCAGCCCCCGTGAGGAAGACCGACAAGGGCGAGGTTCCCGCCTACAAGCTCTCCGTCAACGACATGGTCATCAAGGCCATGGCCATGGCGCTGATGGCGGTGCCGGATGCCAATGCGTCCTGGACCGAGAACGCCATGGTCAAGCACAGGCACGCCGATGTCGGCGTCGCGGTGTCGATCCCCGGCGGCCTGATCACGCCGATCATCCGGCATGCCGATGAAAAGACGCTGTCGGTCATCTCCAACGAGATGAAGGACCTGGCCAGCCGCGCCAGGAACCGCAAGCTGAAGCCCGAAGAATATCAGGGCGGCACGACGGCGGTGTCCAATCTCGGCATGTTCGGCATCAAGGACTTTGCCGCCGTCATCAACCCGCCGCATGCGACGATCCTGGCGGTCGGCGCGGGCGAGGAGCGAGCAGTGGTGAAGAAGGGCGAGATCAGAATTGCAACGGTCATGTCGGTGACGCTTTCGACCGACCACCGCGCCGTCGACGGCGCGCTCGGCGCGGAGCTCCTCGGCGCCTTCAAGCGCATGATCGAGAACCCGATGAGCATGCTGGTCTAGGAAGGAAAAGGCGGTGCGGAAGTTCTTCACCGGCCTTTTCGCCTTGATCATTTTCGATCCCGCCGGCGAGCTCTTCGCACGCCGGCGCGTCAGGCGTTCGCAGCCAGATTTCGGCAAGGGTGGGGCAACCGCATGAAGACAATTCTCTGCTACGGCGACTCGCTGACCTGGGGCTACGACGCCGCCAGCCTCGGCCGTCATGCGCTGAAGGACCGCTGGCCGAGCGTGCTCGGGGCCGAGCTCGGGGACGACGTCGAGGTCATCGCCGAAGGTCTCAACGGCCGCACCACGGCCTTCGACGACCATCTGGCCGGCGCCGATCGCAATGGCGCCCGCGTCCTGCCGACGATCCTGACCAGCCACGCGCCGCTCGATCTCGTCATCATCATGCTCGGCGCCAATGACATGAAGCCTTGGATCCACGGCAATCCGGTTGCCGCCAAGCAGGGCATGCAGCGCCTGATCGATATCGTGCGCGGCCATGATTTCCCATTCGATTGGGACGCGCCGCAGATCCTCATCGTCGCGCCACCGGCGGTGACGCGCACCGACAATGCCGAATTCAAGGAAATGTTCGCCGGCGGCGACGATGCCTCCAAGCGTCTGGCGCCGCAATATTCAGCGCTGGCCGACGAGGCCGGCTGCGGCTTCTTCGACGCCGGCACGGTCGCCACCACCACGCCGCTCGACGGCGTCCATCTCGATGCGGAAAATACGCGGCGGATCGGCCAGGCCCTGGCGCCGCTCGTGCGTGTCATGCTCTCACTCTAACCCTCAGAAAGATCAGGGAGAAAACCCGTGGCTGAATCCTACGACGTCATCATCATCGGCTCAGGCCCCGGCGGCTATGTCACGGCGGTGCGTTCCGCCCAGCTCGGCTTCAAGACGGCGATCGTCGAGCGCGAACACCTTGGCGGCATCTGTCTGAACTGGGGCTGTATCCCGACCAAGGCGCTGCTGCGCTCGGCCGAGATCATGCATTATTCGGACCACCTCAAGGACTACGGCCTGAAGCTCGAGGGCGGCAAGGTCAGCCCCGACACGGCCGCCGTGGTCGACCGCTCGCGAAAGGTGTCGCTCAGGCTGAACACCGGCGTCGGCTTCCTGATGAAGAAGAACAAGGTCGATGTCATCTGGGGCGAGGCGAAGCTTTCCAAGGCTCCTTCCGGTGACAAACTGGGCGAAATCGTCGTTTCGAAGACCGCGAAGAAGCCGATGGAACCGCAGCCGCCGGTGCCGAAGGGCATCAAGGGCGAGGGCACCTACACCGCCAAGCACATTATTCTCGCGACCGGCGCCAGGCCGCGCGCGCTGCCGGGCATCGAGCCGGACGGCAAGCTGATCTGGACTTATTTCGAGGCGATGGTGCCGAAGGAAATGCCGAAGTCGCTGCTGGTGATGGGTTCGGGCGCCATCGGCATCGAGTTCGCTTCCTTCTACCGCACCATGGGCGCGGACGTCACGGTCGTCGAGCTGCTGCCGGCAGTGATGCCTGTGGAGGACGCCGAGGTCTCGAAATTCGCCCAGAAGCAGTTCGAGAAGCAGGGGATGAAGATCATCCTCGAAGCCAAGGTGACCAAGGTCGAGAAATCAGCCAATTCGGTCACCGCACATGTCGAGATGAAGGACGGCAAGGTCGAGAAGATCACCGCCGACCGCATGATCTCGGCCGTCGGCGTGCAGGGCAACATCGAAAATCTCGGCCTGGAGGCGCTCGGCGTGAAGACGGATCGCGGTTGCGTGGTCGTCGACGGCTATGGCAAGACCAATGTGCCTGGCATCTACGCCATCGGCGACGTCGCCGGGCCGCCTATGCTCGCCCACAAAGCCGAGCATGAAGGCGTCGTCTGCATCGAGAAGATCGCCAATTTCCCCGGCGTGCACGCCATCGACAAGCTGAAGATCCCCGGCTGCACCTATTGCAGCCCGCAGGTCGCGTCCGTCGGCCTGACCGAAGCGAGGGCCAAAGCCGAGGGCAAGGACATCCGCGTCGGCCGCTTCCCGTTCAGCGCCAACGGCAAGGCCATCGCGCTCGGCGAGGACCAGGGCTTCGTCAAGACCATCTTCGACAAGAAGACCGGGCAGCTTCTCGGCGCGCATATGGTCGGCGCCGAGGTGACCGAGCTCATCCAGGGTTTTGTCGTGGCGATGAACCTGGAGACAACCGAGGAAGAGCTGATGCACACGATCTTCCCGCATCCAACGCTGTCGGAGATGATGAAGGAGAGCGTGCTCGACGCCTATGGCCGCGCTTTGAACGCATGATAGACTGGCTGCGCGAGACTCATACGCGGCAGCCGGAGAAAGCTGACGGCAAGACAGTTCATATCCGGATGCATTTTCATCTGATCGAGGAGGAACTGGCATATGCATTTGAATGGCGTCGGCTGGATCGCAGCCATCATCGTCGGCGGCCTGGCTGGCTGGCTCGCCGAGATGGTCATGAAGAGCAACACCGGCATCTTCATGAACATCATCATGGGGATCGTCGGCGCTGTGGTGCTGAACGCGATCCTGCAGGCTCTCAACATCCAATCGTTCGGCGTCGGCTGGGTCGCCTATCTGATCACCGGCTTCATCGGCGCCTGCCTGCTGATCTTCGTTGGACGGCTTGTTCGCCGCTAAGGCGCGCAAATGCGTCGCTAAGGCGCGCGGATGCGTCGCTAAGGCGCGCGAATGCGTCGCTGAACGAAAGCCGCTATGCGAAAAAGGCCGTGGCGGCATGCGCCGCCGCGGCCTTTTTCTTTGCTTCGAAAAGTCCTAGATGACGACAGACAGGCGGCTGTAGAACATGCAGCCACGAAGGGTTTGAGATGGTCACAGTCGTAGACACGATCGCCAACCGGCCGCGCCCGCGGCATCCCGAGAAGGCGCACCGGCCCGACCAGGAGGTGCTGCGCAAGCCCGACTGGATCCGCGTCAAGGCGCCGGTTTCCAAGGGCTATGCCGAAACGCGCGAGATCGTGAAGTCGAACAAGCTGGTGACGGTGTGCGAGGAAGCCGGCTGTCCGAATATCGGCGAATGCTGGGACAAGAAGCACGCCACCTTCATGATCATGGGCGAGATCTGCACGCGCGCCTGCGCCTTCTGCAATGTCGCGACCGGCATCCCGACCGCGCTCGATCCGGATGAGCCGGCGCGCGTGGCGCATGCCGTCAGGCAGATGGGGCTGAGCCACGTCGTCATCACCTCGGTCGACCGCGACGACCTGGCCGATGGCGGCGCGCAGCATTTCGCCGACGTCATCCGTGCCATCCGCGCGGAAGCCCCTTCGACGACGATCGAGATTCTGACTCCCGACTTCCTGCGCAAGGACGGCGCGCTGGAGATCGTCGTTGCGGCCAAGCCCGACGTCTTCAACCACAATCTCGAAACCGTGCCGTCGAACTACCTGACGGTTCGCCCTGGCGCCCGCTATTTCCATTCGATCCGGCTTTTGCAGCGGGTCAAGGAACTCGACCCGTCGATCTTCACTAAATCCGGCATCATGGTCGGCCTCGGCGAGGAGCGGAACGAAGTGCTGCAGTTGATGGACGATCTGCGTTCGGCCAATGTCGACTTCATGACCATCGGTCAGTATCTGCAGCCGTCGAAGAAGCACCATCCAGTGATCCGCTTCATCCCGCCGGACGAGTTCAAGTCCTACGAGACCATCGGCAAGACCAAGGGTTTTCTGCTCGTGGCGTCGAGCCCGCTGACGCGCTCCTCGCACCATGCCGGCGAGGATTTCGCCAGGCTGCGCGCGGCGCGCGAGGCGCAGCTCGCGAAGGCCAGCTGACCTTCAATGCCGAAATTCGAGGCGACACGCCGCGTCGCGCATACACCCGATGAGATGTTCGCGCTGGTGGCGGACATCGAGTCCTACCCGCAATTCCTGCCGCTCTGTGAATCGCTCGCCGTGCGCTCACGCAAGGAGCGTGACGGCCGCACCATCCTGGTTGCCGACATGAGCATCGGCTACAAGGCGATCCGCGAGACCTTCACGACGCAGGTGCTGCTGAAGCCCGATGAGAACGCCATCGACGTCAAATATATCGACGGTCCGTTCAAATATCTCAGCAACATCTGGCGCTTCGACCCGGCCGAGAAAGGCTGCGAAGTGCATTTCTTCATCGACTACGAATTCAAGAGCCGCATCCTGGGCGCGGTGATGGGCACGATGTTCGACCGGGCCTTCCGCATGTTCTCGGAAGCCTTCGAGAAACGCGCCGACGTCATCTATCGTGCAAAGCCGGCCTAACGTTCGCCAAGAGCCTGCAACCCGAGTTGCAGCGCGTGCCGCACCGTCTCGTGCCGGATGAATTCGCGGCCCTTTTGACCAAACAGCTGCTGCTCCGCGACAACCGGCTGTCCTGCAAGCGCTATCCCGAACCAGACAAGGCCGATTGGCTTTTCCGCCGAGCCGCCGCCCGGGCCGGCAATGCCGGTGACGGCGAGCGACAGGCTTGCTTGCGAATGCGTCAGCGCGCCCGCCGCCATCTCCAGCACCGTCTCGCGCGAGACCGCGCCATGCGCCTCGAGCGTGGAGGCGGAAACGCCGAGCATCTCCATCTTGGCTTCGTTGGAATAGGTGATGAAGCCGCGATCGACCACGGCGGAGGAGCCGGCGATGTCGGTCAGCGCGGCGATGATCAGGCCGCCGGTGCAGCTTTCGGCCGTCGCCAGCATGATGCCGCGCTGCTGACAGGCCTGGAGCAAAGCAATAGCAAGTTCGGCGTTGCTCATGCTGGCACTTCTCCCGGATAGACGACGCTGGCGGTGGCGATCGCGGCGATGCCTTCGCCACGCCCGACAAAGCCGAGCTTCTCGTTGGTCGTCGCTTTGATCGAGATGCGCTCGGGGGCGATGCCGAGCATGGCCGAAAGCGCCTCCGTCATCGCCGCGCGATGCGGCCCGACGCGCGGCGCCTCGCAGATCAGCGTGATGTCGGCATTGGCGATGCGGCCGCCGCGCTCGCGCACCAGCTTTGCCGCATGCTCGACGAAGATCTTCGAGGCAGCACCCTTCCATTGCGGGTCCGAGGGCGGGAAATGCGCGCCGATGTCGCCGGCGCCGCAGGTGGCAAGCAGCGCGTCGGTCAGCGCATGAAGCCCGACATCGGCGTCCGAATGGCCGGAGAGCTTTCGCTCGTAGGGAATGGCGACGCCGCAGAGCGTCACATGGTCGCCGGGCTCGAACGCATGCACATCGTAGCCGTTGCCGGTGCGAATATCCGGGAAGCGCGTCTGCGCGCTCGAAAGCCGCTGGTCGGCCAATGCGATGTCCCTTGCCCAGGTGAGTTTGACGTTGTCCGGCGATCCGGGAACGATCTTGACCGGTATCTGCGCCCATTCGGCGATCGCCGCGTCGTCGGTGAACTCGGTCTTGCCCAGGTGATGCGCCTTTTCATGCGCGGCGAGCAGCGGCCAGAACGGAAAGCCCTGCGGCGTCTGCGCGGCATGCAGGCCGGCTCTCGACACCGTCTCGTCGATCATCCCGGTGGCCGATTCCCGCTTCAGCGTGTCGGCGACGGGCAGCGCCGGCAGCGCGCCCTGGCGCTCGCCGATGGCTTCGATGGTGCGGTCGATCAGTCCGGCGTCGACGAACGGGCGCACCGCATCATGCACCAGCACTTTTGCCGGCGCCTGCTCCCTCAGTGCCAGGAGGCCGAGCCGGACGGACGCCTGGCGCGAAGGGCCGCCGATCACCGCGACAAGGCGATCGCCATGCGCTTCGGCCGCGCGTTGGAAGAGTTCGGCGTCGTCGGCGTGGATAGCCACGACCACGGGACCGATCAGCGGATGGGAAAGGAAGATATCCAGCGTATGCGCGATGACGGCGCGGCCGCCGATGCGCTGATATTGCTTCGGACCGTCGGCCTGTCCGGCGCGCGCGCCGCGGCCGGCGGCAACGATCACCACCCCGATCCCGCCGCTTGGGGACGCCGCTTGCGTTTCGCTTGCCTCGCTCATTCCGATCGGTCCTAGAGCCGGATGATTTCAGGCCGATTCGACCTGAAATCTGAATCCGTCTCTAAATCAAAGAAGTAGAGCATGATGTCGGCCGAAAACCGCTCACACTTTTCGGCATCATGCTCTAGTCGGGGTGATGGCCGAAGGCCAGCTTTTTCCAAAATGCGCCTTAATGTGACGTCATTGCGCGTTGCACAATGCCACACTTCTGGCTAGAGAATGTGCAACGATCGAACATGCTTGGTTTTTGTGCATGGCTGAACTGACCACATTGGCATCGCCACTCGATGTCGGCGGGGTAAAAATCCGCAATCGGGTTTTCCTCGCGCCGATGTCCGGCATCACCGACGAGCCGTTCCGGCGCCGCGCCCATGCGCATGGCGCGGGGCTGGTCGTGTCGGAAATGGTGGCGAGCGGCGAGCTGGCCAAGGGCAGGGCCGGCTGCGACCTGCGCATCCGCCACTCCGGCCTGCCGGTGCATATGGTGCAGCTTGCCGGCCGCGAGGCCGTCCATATGGCCGAGGGCGCGCGGATCGCGGCGGGCGAGGGCGCCGACATCATCGACATCAACATGGGCTGCCCGGCCAAGAAGGTGACTGGCGGCTATGCCGGTTCGGCGCTGATGCGCGACCTCGACCACGCCCTATCGCTGATCGAGGCGGTGGTCGGCGCCGTTTCGGTGCCGGTGACGGTCAAGATGCGGCTCGGCTGGGACGAAAGCGCGCTCAACGCGCCGATGCTGGCGCGCCGCGCCGAACAGGCCGGCGTCCAGATGGTGACCGTGCATGGCCGCACGCGCTGCCAGTTCTATCAGGGCAAGGCCGACTGGCGCGCCATCGCGCGCATCAAGGAAGCCGTCTCGATTCCCGTGGTGGCCAATGGCGATGTCGGATCGCCGGAAGAGGCGGCGACTATCCTCGAACAGTCCGGCGCCGACGCGGTGATGATTGGCCGTGCGCATTACGGCGCGCCGTGGGTCGCGGGCAGTGTCGCGACCGCCGCCGCTGGCATATCCGCGCACGGCATTCCCGAAGCGGCGAAAGCGCTCGCCGACTATGTCGTCGCACATTACGAAGACATGCTGTCGCTCTACGGCGTCGAAAGCGGCCTGCGCCAGGCGCGAAAGCATCTCGGCTGGTATCTCGACCGGCACGTGGCCGGCGTTTCCGCCGAGCTGCGCCAGCGGATCCTCACCTCTTTCGAGCCTTGGGAGGTCATGCGCGGACTGCGCGAGGCATTTGCCGGCATTGTCGCGCCGACCGAGATGCGGAGCGCAGCATGAAGGCGAATCTTCCGCAGCAGGCCGACATGTCGGATGCCGCCAACATCGTGCTCAACACCATCCGCCGCCCTGTGATCATGGTCGGTCCCGACGGCTTCATCACTTTCGCCAATGCGGACGCCGAGGACTTCTTCCGCTCCAGCGCGACCATGCTCGCCCGCAACACGCTGTCCAAGCTGGTGCCCTTCGGCAGCCCGCTGCTGACGCTGGTCGACCAGGTGCGCGAGCGGCGGGCGCCGGTCAACGAATACCGCGTCGACGTGTCGTCGCCGCGCCTCGGCATCGAGAAGATGGTCGATCTCTATGTCGCGCCGGTGCCGGAGTTTCCGGGCTCGGTTGTCGTCATGTTCCAGGAACGGTCGATGGCCGACAAGATCGACCGCCAGATGACGCATCGGGGTGCTGCGCGCTCCGTCACCGGCCTTGCCGCGATGCTCGCGCATGAGATCAAGAACCCGCTCTCCGGCATCCGCGGCGCCGCCCAGTTGCTCGAGCTTTCCGCTTCCGACGAGGATCGCGCGCTGACCCGCCTGATCACCGACGAGACCGATCGCATCGTCTCGCTGGTCGACCGCATGGAAGTATTTTCCGACGAGCGGCCGATCGAGCGCTATCCGGTCAACATCCACGTCGTACTGGATCATGTGAAGGCAATTGCCAAGAACGGTTTTGCAAGACGGATCAAGATCTTGGAGGAATATGATCCATCACTGCCTCCGGTCTTCGCCAACCGCGACCAGCTGATCCAGGTCTTCCTAAACCTGGTGAAGAACGCCGCCGAGGCGATCGGCGCCGACCCGCAGGGCGAGATCGTGCTGTCGACGGCTTTTCGCCCGGGCATCCGCGTTTCCGTGCCTGGAACGCAGGACCGTGTCTCACTGCCGCTGGAATTCTGCGTGCATGACAACGGCCCCGGCGTTTCCGAGGACATCCTGCCGATCCTGTTCGATCCGTTCATCACCACCAAGCCGAACGGCTCGGGACTCGGGCTGGCCCTGGTCGCCAAGATCGTCGGCGAGCATGGCGGCATCATCGAATGCGATTCGACGCCACGCGGCACGACGTTCCGCATCCTGCTTCCAGCCTGGAAGGAGGCTGCGCCAGGCGCCGGCGACGAAGCTGAAGGAGACCGCAAATGAGCGCTCACGGCAATATCCTGGTCGCCGACGACGATGCTGCGATCCGCACCGTGCTCAATCAGGCGCTATCGCGCGTCGGCCACGAGGTGCGCGTGACCTCGAATGCCTCGACGCTGTGGCGCTGGGTGGCGGCGGGCGAGGGCGATCTCGTCATCACCGACGTGGTGATGCCGGACGAGAACGCTTTCGACATGCTCCCGCGCATCAAGAAAGCGCGGCCGGAGCTGCCCGTCATCGTCATGAGCGCCCAGAACACGTTCATGACCGCCATCCGCGCCTCCGAGACCGGCGCCTATGAATACCTGCCGAAGCCCTTCGACCTGACCGAGCTGCTCAACATCGTCAACCGGGCGCTTGCCGAGCCGAAGCGGCCGAAGCTCGATGCCCGCGCGGAAGACCAGCCGGAGACGATGCCGCTGGTCGGCCGTTCGGCCGCCATGCAGGACATCTACCGCATGCTGGCGCGCATGATGCAGACCGATCTCACGGTCATGATCAGCGGCGAATCCGGCACCGGCAAGGAGCTGGTGGCGCGCGCGCTGCACGAGTACGGCCGCCGCCGCGGCGGCCCGTTCGTGGCCATCAACATGGCGGCTATCCCGCGCGACCTCATCGAATCGGAGCTGTTTGGCCACGAGAAGGGCGCCTTCACCGGAGCGCAGAACCGCTCCAGCGGCCGTTTCGAGCAGGCCGAGGGCGGCACGCTGTTCCTCGACGAGATCGGCGACATGCCGATGGAGGCGCAGACCCGGCTGCTGCGCGTGCTGCAGCAGGGCGAATACACCACGGTCGGCGGCCGCACGCCGATCAAGACCGATGTGCGCATCGTCGCGGCCACCAACAAGGACCTGCGCACGCTCATCAACCAGGGCCTGTTCCGCGAAGACCTGTTCTATCGCCTCAATGTCGTGCCGCTCAGGCTGCCGGCGCTGCGCGAGCGGTCCGAGGACATTCCCGATCTGGTGCGGCATTTCTTCAAGCAGGGCGCCAGCGAGGGCCTGCAGACCAAGCGCATATCGTCCGGCGGCATCGAGCTCATGAAGCGCTATCCCTGGCCGGGCAACGTGCGCGAGCTGGAAAACCTGGTGCGCCGGCTGGCCGCCCTCTACTCGCAGGACGAGATTTCGTCGGAGATCATCGAATCCGAGCTGAAAACCGGCGAAAGGCCGGTGGTGCCCGACGGCGGCGCGCTCATTCCGGACGATCTGTCGATCGGTCAGGCGGTCGAGCATTTCCTGCAGCGCTATTTCGCCTCCTTTGCCGGCGATTTGCCGCCGGCCGGGCTTTACCAGCGCATTCTCGCCGAGGTTGAATATCCGTTGGTGCTGGCTTCGATGACGGCGACGCGCGGCAACCAGATCAAGGCGGCGGAGCTTCTGGGGCTCAACCGAAACACGCTGCGCAAGAAGATCCGCGAGCTTGGCGTCAACGTCTACAAGTCGTCGAGGCAGCCGTAGCGTCACTTCGTCCTTTCGGCGAATTTTGCCCGGGAAAGATTATCTTCCCGGCCACACTTGTTGCATAATCGCCACAATGCGTTGCATACATCCGACGCTATGACCGACTCTGTACCGCGACATGGCAGCTGAGGCTCCGATCCTGACCCAACCGCTTTTCAACCAGACCGGCACCCGTGACGGGCGGCGGTTGCTGGCATTGCCCGGCGTGGTCGCCATTGCCGGCGCGATGATCACGGCGGCCATCTCGTTTGCGATCCTGGTCGGCGCGACGCCGATCGCGCCGACCGCCGACGCGACCTGGGCCTTGATCGCAGCCAATGCCGTCTTTGTCCTGTTCCTCATCGCCCTGATCGCCCGCGAGGTGCGCCGCATCGTCCTGGCGCGGCGCCACGGCAGGGCCGCCTCGCGGCTGCATGTGCGCATCGTCGCGATGTTCGCGCTGGTTGCCGCCATTCCAGCCATCATGGTGGCGATCATCGCCTCGATCACGCTCGACATCGGCCTCGACCGCTGGTTCGAAATCCGCACCAAGACGATCGTCAACTCGTCGCTGTCGATTGCCGACGCCTATGTGCAGGAGAACGCGCGCAACCTCCAGGGCACGACATTGTCCATGGCATACGATCTCGATGCCTCGCGCACGCTCTACGGTCTCGACAAGGGCGGTTTCCTCGACCTGCTGAACAAGGAAGCCGTCGGACGCGGACTGGCGCATGCGGCCCTGATCAAGCCTGACGGCTCGTTTGTCATGAACGCCAAGACCGACGCCGATTTTCCCATGCCGGAGCCGCCCACGGGCGCTGTCGACACCGCGTCCGATGGCAAGCCAGTGCTGATAGAACCGCGCACCCGCAACATCATGGGCGCCATCATCAAGCTGCGCGAGATCGAAGGGCTTTACCTCTATACGATCCGGCTGGTCGATCCCGACGTGATCAAGGCGCGCCAGATCGTCAAGGCCAACACCGACGAATACCGCAACCTGGAAGACAACCGCCGGACCTCGCAGGTCGCCTTTGCGCTGCCTTATCTGTCGCTCACTCTGATCATCACGCTCTCGGCGATCTGGACCGGCATCGCGGTCGCCGACCGGATCGTGCGGCCGATCCGCCAGCTGATCGGCGCCGCCGACGAGGTAGCGACCGGCAATCTCGACGTTGCCGTTCCCGTGCGCCAGTCCGATGGCGACGTCGCCTCGCTCGGCGAGACTTTCAACAACATGATCCTGGAGCTCAAATCGCAACGCAACGAGCTGATGTCGGCCAAGGACTTGATTGACGAGCGTCGCCGCTTCTCCGAAGCGGTGCTGGAGGGCGTCACCGCCGGCGTCATCGGCGTCGACCCTTACGGCATCATCACCATCGTCAACCGCTCGGCCGAGAGCATGCTGGCGATCTCGGCAAATGCGACACTCGGCCAGAACCTTTCAGCGGTCCTGCCGCTTGTCGGCCGCGTCTTCGAGATCGGGCGGCAGTCTGGCAAGCCGGTCTATCGCGAGCAGGTGACCTTCTTCCGCACCGGCCTGGAGCGCACCTTCAATGTCCAGGTCACGGTCGAGTCCGGTGACGACGGCGAGGAGGAGAAATCCTATGTGGTCACCGTCGACGACATCACCGATCTCGTCCAGGCGCAGCGTTCGTCGGCCTGGGCGGACGTGGCGCGACGCATCGCGCATGAGATCAAGAACCCGCTGACGCCAATCCAGCTCTCGGCCGAGCGTATCAAGCGCCGCTACGGCAAGGTCATCACCGAGGACCGCGAGGTCTTCGACCAATGCACCGACACCATCATCCGCCAGGTCGAGGACATCGGCCGCATGGTCGATGAGTTCTCGGCCTTCGCCCGCATGCCGAAGCCGGAAATGAAGGCGATCGACCTGCGGGAGTCGTTGCGCGAGGCCTCTTTCCTGGTCGAGGTCAGCCGCTCCGATATCGCCTTCGAACGGAGCTTCGGCAGCGAGCCGTTGAAGGGCACTTTCGACAGCCGCCTGATGGCTCAGGCCTTCGGCAACGTCATCAAGAACGCCGCCGAGGCGATCGACGGACTTGATGCGCAAGACCGTTCGGACGGCACAATCCGGATTCAGGCCGGACGCCAAGATGGCGCCATACGAATCGACGTTATCGACAATGGCAAAGGGCTGCCGCGCGAGAATCGCCAAAGGCTTCTCGAGCCCTATATGACGACGCGCGAAAAGGGGACAGGGCTTGGCCTCGCTATCGTCAAGAAGATCGTGGAGGACCATGGCGGCCGTCTCGAATTGCACGACGCGCCAGCGGATTTCCATGGTGGCCGGGGCGCGATGATCTCGATCATCTTGCCGCCGGCAACGGTCGTAGCCGCGCCGCCACGCGGTGAAGGTCGAAACGAACACGAAAGAGAAACTGAAAAGGTCGAAAATGGCGTCTGACATTCTCATCGTCGATGACGAGGAAGACATCCGCGAACTTGTCGCCGGTATACTGAGCGACGAGGGTCATGAGGCCCGCACGGCGCACGATGCCGACAGCGCGCTTGCGGCGATCGCCGATCGCGCGCCACGGCTGATTTTCCTCGACATCTGGCTGCAGGGCTCGCGCCTCGACGGCTTGGCTCTGCTCGACGAGATCAAGACCATGCATCCGAACATGCCGGTGGTGATGATCTCGGGCCACGGCAACATCGAAACGGCGGTGTCGGCCATCCGGCGCGGCGCCTACGACTTCATCGAGAAGCCGTTCAAGGCCGATCGCCTGATCCTGATCGCCGAGCGCGCGCTGGAAACATCCAAGCTGCGGCGTGAGGTTTCCGACCTCAAGCAGCGCAGCGGCGAGACCTTCGACCTGATCGGCATGTCGTCGGCCATGAGCCAGCTGCGGCAGACCATCGAGCGCGTCGCGCCCACCAACAGCCGCGTCATGATCGTCGGCCCGTCCGGCTCCGGCAAGGAACTGACGGCGCGCGCCATCCACGCGCTGTCGTCGCGCAAGACCGGTCCGTTCGTCACGCTGAGCGCGGCCACCATCACGCCCGAGCGCATGGAGATCGAGCTGTTCGGCACCGAATCGAACGGCACCGAGCGCAAGGTCGGAGCCCTTGAAGAGGCACATCGCGGCATCCTCTACATCGATGAAGTCGCCGACATGCCGCGCGAAACGCAAAATAAGATCCTGCGCGTCCTGGTCGAGCAGCAATTCGAGCGGGTCGGCGGCACCAAGCGCGTCAAGGTCGACGTCCGCATCATCTCGTCCACCTCGCAGAACCTCGAGGCGATGATCGCCGACGGCCGCTTCCGGGAGGATCTTTACCATCGCCTGGCGGTGGTTCCGGTCATGGTGCCGGGGCTCGCCGAGCGGCGCGAGGACATTCCTTACCTCGTCGACAATTTCATGAAGCAGATCGCGCGCCAGGCCGGCATCAAGCCGCGCCGCATCGGCGACGATGCGCTGGCCGTGCTGCAGGCGCATAACTGGCCGGGCAATGTTCGCCAGTTGCGCAACAATGTCGAGCGACTGATGATCCTGGCGCGAGGGGAAAATCCGGAAGCCCCGATCACCGCCGACCTTCTGCCCTCCGAGATCGGCGACGTCATGCCACGCACGCCCAACCAGTCGGACCAGCACATCATGGCGCTGCCGCTGCGCGAGGCCCGCGAGCAATTCGAGAAGGACTATCTGATCGCCCAGATCAACCGCTTCGGCGGCAACATATCGAAGACGGCCGAATTCATCGGCATGGAACGCTCGGCACTCCACCGCAAGCTGAAGTCGCTGGGTGTGTAGAAGCAATTCCAGGAAAAGTGCGCGGCGGTTTTCCGTCCGGAATTGCGTAAACTCTCAAGGGGCTTGGCCCACGCGATTGTCGGTTACGGCAGCCGTGGAATCGCCTAAGAAAGCCGGACGTTTCCCGAGGGTGTCCATGCCGCGCATTGCCTATGTCAACGGGCGCTATGTCGTCCATGCTCAAGCCAGCGTCCATATCGAGGATCGCGGCTACCAGTTCGCGGACGGCGTCTACGAGGTTTGCGAGGTGGCGCGTGGCCATATCGTCGACATGCCGCGCCACCTTGCCCGACTCAAGCGCTCGCTGAAGGAACTGTCGATCGCCTGGCCGGTCTCGGAAGGCGTCCTGCCGATGCTGCTGCGCGAGGTGGTCAACCGCAATGGCGTGGTCAACGGCCTCGTCTATTTGCAGGTGACACGCGGCGTCGCCAGCCGTGAGTTCGTGTTTCCGCCGGCCGGCACGAAGCCTTCCCTGGTCATAACCGCCAGGAAGGCCGATCCGGCCGCGAGTACGAAGCGGGTGGAGACAGGCATCAAGGTCATCACGGTGCCTGAGAATCGCTGGGACCGGGTCGACATCAAGAGCACGGGCCTCTTGCCCAATGTGCTCGCCAAGCAGAAGGCCAAGGAAGCAGGCGCCCAGGAAGCCTGGTTCGTCGACACCGACGGCAACGTCAAGGAAGGCGGCTCATCAAACGCCTGGATCGTCACCCGCGACGGCGTCCTGGTGACCCGGCCGGCCGAGCATGGCATCCTGCGCGGCATCACCCGCACGACGCTTTTCGATGTCGCCGCCAAGCTCGGCCTGAAGATCGAGGAGCGCGGTTTTTCGGTCGCCGAAGCCAAGGCCGCCCGGGAGGCCTTCATCAGTTCGGCCACCACGATTGCCATGCCGGTGGTCGAAATCGACGGCGCGCCGATCGCAAATGGCCATCCCGGTTCCATGACACTTTCGTTGCGGCAGGCCTTTTTTGACGTTGCGGAAAAAAGTCCAGCCTGATAACCGCACAACTGGAATGAACCTCAACTATCTCGTTCTGCTTGCCTTTGTATCGGCAAGAGGGGGTTTGCGCGCTTGACAGGTGCCGCGTAATTTGGCGCATTGGCCGCAAACCGAAGGGGATCGGCGAAAGACAAGAAAAATGGCGGAACGATCGCAAAACCTTCAGGACCTGTTCCTGAATTCAGTTCGCAAGAGCAAAAATCCACTTACCATCTTCCTCATCAACGGCGTGAAGCTGACCGGCGTCGTCACTTCGTTCGACAATTTTTGTGTGTTGTTGCGGCGTGACGGGCACTCCCAGCTCGTCTATAAGCACGCCATTTCCACGATCATGCCGAGCCAGCCGGTTCAGATGTTCGATGGCGAGGAAAGCCAGGGCGCCTGATTGGCACGTGACAAGGACGCGGACCGCAGCGTTCGCGGAAAACAAGGACATCAGCTCGGGCCGGAAGCCAAGGATCCGACCCGGGCCGTGGTCATTGTGCCGGTGCTTACCCGTCAGCTCCGCGGCGACGAGGAATCGAGTCGTCCGCGCCTGAGCCGTTCGGCGGATGCCCGCCACGACGAGGCGGTCGGGCTTGCCAGTGCCATCGATCTCAATCCGGTCCACACGGCGGTGGTGACGGTCGCCGACCCGCGCCCGGCGACGCTGCTCGGCAGCGGCAAGGTTGCAGAATTCGCCGACATCGTGAAGGAGCGCAAGGCGGAACTGGTCATCGTCGATCATCCGCTGACGCCGGTGCAGCAGCGCAATCTCGAAAAGGAACTGAACGCCAAGGTGCTCGACCGCACTGGGCTGATTCTCGAGATTTTCGGCGAACGCGCGCGCACCAAGGAAGGCACGCTGCAGGTCGAGCTTGCGCATCTCAACTACCAGAAGGGCCGGCTCGTGCGGAGCTGGACCCACCTCGAGCGGCAGCGCGGCGGCGCCGGCTTCCTCGGCGGCCCGGGCGAAACCCAGATCGAGTCGGACCGCCGCATCCTGCAGGACAAGATCACCAAGCTGAAGCACGAGCTGGAAACGGTGCGGCGCACGCGCGACCTGCACCGGGCCAAGCGCAAGAAGGTGCCGTTCCCGGTGGTGGCGATCGTCGGCTACACCAATGCCGGCAAGTCGACGCTGTTCAACCGGCTGACCGGGGCAGGGGTGCTGGCCGAGGACATGCTGTTCGCGACGCTGGATCCTACGTTGCGGCGCGTGCGGCTGCCGCACGGCACGCCAATCATCCTGTCCGACACGGTGGGCTTCATCTCCGACCTGCCGACTCATCTGGTCGCCGCCTTCCGCGCAACGCTGGAGGAGGTTGTCGAAGCCGATCTGGTGCTGCACCTGCGCGACATCTCCGATCCCGACACGGCCGCCCAGGCCGAGGATGTTGAACGTATCCTTGGCGATCTCGGCGTCGACGCCGCCGACACGACCCGCGTGATCGAGGTCTGGAACAAGATCGACCTGCTCGACGAGGGCAATCGCGAGCGGCTGCTTGCCGAAGGGGCGAGCGGCAAGTCTCCACCGATCGCCATATCGGCAGTGACCGGCGAAGGGCTGGACACGCTGAAAGCGCTTATCGAGACGCGCGTGTCGGGCGAGCTGGAAACGATGACGGTGACCTTGAGCCCGGCTCAGCTCGGCCACGTCGACTGGCTCTATCGCAACGGCGATGTCGTTTCGCGCACCGACAATGAGGACGGCAGCGTCACCCTTTCGCTGACAGCCACACACAGCGCCAAGCAGGAAATCGAGAACCGCCTGCGTCGCAAGAACGGCGGCTAACCAACTGTTTACTTGGCGCTTTTGGCCTTCTGCCAGAGCGCTTCCATCTCGTCGAGCGTGGCCTTCTCCAGCGAGCTGCCCGAAGCCGCCAAGGCCTGCTCGACATAGTGGAAGCGCGAGCGGAACTTCTCGTTGGTGCCGCTGAGCGCCGCTTCCGCATCGAGCTTGAGGTGGCGGCCGAGATTGACGACGGCAAACAGCATGTCGCCGAACTCGTCCTTGATGGGTGCTGCGTCGCCCGTGGCAAGCGCCTCGCGCAATTCGCCGATCTCTTCCTCGATCTTGTCTAGGATGGGTGCCGCCTCGCTCCAGTCGAAGCCGACGCGCGCTGCCTTCTCCTGCAGTTTCAGGGCACGCGTCAGGGCAGGGAGCGCCACCGGCACGCTGTCGAGAAAACCCTTGCCGTGATCCTCGGGATCAAGCCCGCGCGCGACGCGGGCGCTGCGCTTTTCAGCCTTCTCCTCAGCCTTGATCTTCTCCCACATGCCCTTGGCCATGCCGGCGCTGCGCGCCGTCTCGTCGCCGAAGACATGCGGATGACGGCGGATCATCTTGGTGGTGATGGCCTCGACGACATCGCCGAAAGCGAATTCGCCGATCTCCTCGGCCATCTGCGCGTGGTAGACGACCTGCAGCAGCAGGTCGCCAAGTTCCTCGCGCAGATCGTCGAAGTCGCCGCGCGCGATCGCGTCGGCCACTTCGTAGGCCTCCTCGATCGTGTAGGGCGCGATGGTCGCGAAATTCTGCTCGATATCCCACGGGCAGCCGGTCTTCGGCGCCCTGAGCGCCGCCATGATCTCGATCAGCCGGGAAATGTCCTTGGAGGGCTTCATGGATCGAGCCTATCCCGCGACCGGCGTCCGACCAATCCTGGCCGCACCCTGAAACGAGTTGTCCACAGCAGTCAGTCGAGCACCGAGACGATTGCCTTGGCGAGATCGTCCATGCCGTCCTCCGGCAGGCCGGCCACGTTGATGCGGCTGTCGCCGACCATATAGACGGCATGCTCGGTGCGCAGGCGTTCGACCTGCGCCTCGGTCAGCCCAAGCCTGGAAAACATGCCGCGGTGATCGGCGACGAAATCGAAGCGGTCGGAGTTGGACTGCCGGCGCAACGCTTCGGCGAAAGCGACACGCAGTCTCAGCATGCGCAGCCGCATCTCCTCGAGCTCCGTCTCCCAGTCCTTCCTCAAGGCAGCGTCTTCGAGCACCATGCGCACCGCCGCCGCGCCGTGATCCGGCGGCATCGAATAAAGCGCGCGCGCCGCCGCCAGCATCTGGCTCATCGCCACATCGGCCTGGGCGCCGTCCTTGGCCATGATCATCGCCGCGCCCACGCGGTCGCGATAAACGGCGAAATTCTTCGAGCAGCTCGAGGCAACGACCATTTCCGGCACCTTGCCGGCCAGCAGCCGCAGGCCGGTGGCATCGGCGTCCAGGCCCTCGCCAAAGCCCTGATAGGCGATGTCGACAAAAGGCAGCAGGCCACGCTCCAGGAGAACGTCGGCGACCTTGGCCCACTGCGTGGCGTCGAGGTTGGCGCCGGTCGGGTTGTGGCAGCAGCCATGCAGCAGCACGACATCGCCGCTGTTGGCCGTCTTGAGCGTCGCCAGCATCTCGTCGAAGCGCACAGCGCCGGAAGCGGCATCGAAATAGGGATAGTCGCGCACCTTGAGGCCGGCGGCGCGCATCACCGGCAGATGGTTCGGCCAGGTCGGATCGGACAGCCAAACCGTCGCGCCGGCGCGCGTGCGCTGCAAAAGCTCTGCCACCAGCCTGAGCGCGCCAGATCCCCCCGGCGCCTGTGCCGCGCGGATGCGCGAATGGTCGGCCTTCTCGCCGAAGGCGAGCTTGATCATGGCGGCGTTGAAGCCGGTATCGCCGGCAAGGCCGAGATAGGTCTTGGTATCCTGGCTCGCCAGCAGCCGCTTCTCGGCCTCGCGCACGGCGCGCATCACCGGCGTCCTGCCGTCGATATCCTTGTAGACGCCGACACCGAGATCGACTTTGCCTGGCCGTGGATCGTTGCGATAGAGGCCGATCAGGGCAAGGATCTTGTCGGCGGGCGCGGGCTGCAGGGTCTCGAACATCGAAAAGGACTCCAATGGCGGCGGAGTGATACGCAAATCGATCTCGCCGCGCCAGCGGTTTCCTCCGCTCCAGCGATACGAAAAGAAACGTCGGGCAGGGGATTAAAATCCCTACATGCTCCGTAAACAGGGCATGAAACGGTCGATGGCACGCTTCGATATCGTCGGACAGTTGGGGTCGCTGCGGCGCTACGCGCGCTCGCTGACGCGCGACAGCACTGAGGCCGAGGATCTCGTTCATGACGCGCTGGTGCGCGCCTATGAGCGGCGCACGACCTTTCGCTCGAGCGGCAATCTGCGCGCCTGGCTTCTGGCGATCGTGCACAACATCTTCATCGACCGCATGCGTTCGCGCCGTTCCGAGGCGGCGCGCATCGAACAGGCCGGCCTCGTCGCCGACCAGAGCGTGCCGGCCTCGCAGGATCATTCGGTGCGCCTGTCGCAGGTCCGCGAAGCGTTTCTTTCGCTACCGGAGGAACAGCGCTCCGCCCTGCATCTCGTCGCCATCGAAGGACTTTCCTACCAGCAGGCCGCCGAAGTCATCGGCGTGCCGCTCGGAACCTTGATGTCGCGCATCGGCCGCGCGCGTGCCGCGCTGCGCGAGATGGAGGAAGGAGCGCCGAGAGCCAAGCCGCATCTCAGGATCGTGGGAGACGATCAATGACCGCCATTGTCGACCCCGTGACCGATGCCGACCTCGACGCCTATGTCGATGATCAGCTGGATGTCGCTCGCCGTATCGAGGTCGAGGCTCACCTCGCCGCGCGCCCGGAAGCGGCGGCGCGCGTGATGTCCGACCTGAGGACGCGCGACGAACTGCGTGTTGCGCTTGCGGGACCTGTCGGCATGGCGCGTCCGGCCACGACAGAAGCGGCGCGGCGAGTGGAAAGGGCGCTTGCCAGGGGGCGTATCCTTGCCGTGCTGCAACGGGCCGCGGCCGCTGCCGTGCTGGTCGCGGCAGGTTGGCTAGCCAACGGCATCTTTGGGCCGATCGCGGTCACCAAGGTGGTCGCCTCGACGCAGCCGCCGGCCTATGTCGAGGATGCGGTCCGCGCGCACCGCACGACACTGGTGCGCGAGACGATGCCGTCGCAGCAAGAAGCGCCGGGCTACGATGCCGACGAGATCCGCGCCGCCACCGCGATCGTCATGCCTTCGCTGCCCGACGACTGGAAGATCCGCGACGTCCAGGTCTACCCCTCGCAATTCGGCCCGAGCGTCGAGATCGCGGTCGAGACCAGGGACCTCGGTCTTGTCTCGCTGTTCGCCATCAGGCCGGGCACATTCGATGTCGTGAAGCCGACGCTCGCGCCCTCCGGTGACATCTCATCGGCCTATTTCCAGATCGGCGAGGTTGCTTATGCGGTGGTCGGACGCGGCGACGCCGGCAGTCTCGACCGTGCCGCCGAAAAACTCGCCAAAACGCTCTACTGAAACCGACGCTCTACGGAGAACCAAGGAGAACCGAATGAACAGCCCCAATATGGGATATCGAATGGGCACCGGCGCCCAGGCCGGAGCCGTCTATGACGAGGGCCTGCGCAAGCACATGCTGCGCGTCTACAACTATATGGGCCTCGGTCTCGTCGTCACTGGCCTCGTCGCCTTCTTCGTGGCGTCGACGCCGGCACTCTATGTGCCGATCTTCTCCAGCCCGCTGAAATGGGTGGTTATGCTGGCGCCGCTCGCCTTCGTCATGCTCTTCTCCTTCAAGATGCAGACGATGTCGGCCTCGGGCGCCCAGGCGATGTTCTGGGCCTTCTGCGCCGTCATGGGCCTGTCGCTCGCCTCGGTGTTCCTGGTCTTCACCTCGACCAGCATCGCGCGCACCTTCCTCATCGCCGCCACGATGTTCGGCGCCACCAGCCTTTACGGCTACACGACCAGGCGTGATCTGACGCAGTTCTCGTCCTTCCTGATCATGGGCCTGATCGGCGTGGTGATCGCCAGCCTGGTCAACCTGTTCCTCGGTTCGACCGCGCTGCAATTCGCCATCTCGGTGATCGGCATTGCCGTCTTCGTCGGCCTCACCGCCTGGGACACGCAGACCATCAAGGAGCAGTATGCGGAGAATTTCGACGCGGAATCGCAGCAGAAGCTCGCCGTCTTCGGTGCCTTCTCGCTCTATCTGAACTTCGTCAACATCTTCCAGCTGCTGTTGAATTTCACCGGCGAGCGTGAATAGCCGGACCGTAGCAGGCAACACTGCTGACCTCGGCGTGGCCGGAGGGAAACCTCCGGCCCTTTCTGTTGGTCGGCCTCCCATCAAACCGACGAAGCAATGTAAGGCGTGGCCGCGCTTGAGTTCACGCGCGGCCTTTTGCTAGCCTGCCGGCCAGACCAGCCAGCCGCGAGGACGCAAATGGAACAGCTGACGCTTCACGCTGACGGCATTTCGGCGACCATTGTCGGGCAGGGGGCCGAGCTGGTCTCGCTGCGCGATGGCGACGGCACCGAGCTTCTGTGGCAGGCCGGCCCCGCCTGGCGCCGTCATTCCCCGGTCCTGTTCCCGATCGTCGGCCGTCTCAAGGGCGACCAGTTGCGGCATCGCGGCCAAACCTATCCGATGACGCAGCACGGCTTTGCCCGGGACAGGCTGTTTGCCTGGGCGGAGCAGGGGCCGACCTCCTGCACCTTGGTGCTGACGGATGATGCCGAAACCCGGACGCGCTATCCCTTCGCCTTTCATCTCGCCATCGGCTACGACCTGAAGCCAAGGCAACTCGGAGTGACCTTCGAGATCAGCAACACCGGCGACGAACCGCTGCCGGCTTCGATCGGCGCGCATCCGGCGTTCAATTGGCCGCTGCAGCCGGAACTGCCAAAGGAGGCTTATCGGCTGACCTTCGCCGACAATGAGCCGGCGCCAATCCGCCGCCTGAAGAACGGCCTGCTGCTGCCGGACCCGCAACCGACGCCCATCGAGGGAACGACGCTGACGCTTTCCGAAGAACTGTTTGTCGACGACGCCGTCATCCTCGACAAGCCGGTGAGCAAGAGCGTGCGCTATGCCGCCGGGCGAGGGCCGGCGATCGAGGTGTCGTGGCAGGAATTCAACGAGCTGGGCATCTGGTCCAAGCCTGGCGGCGCGCCGTTCCTCTGCATCGAGCCCTGGCACGGCATCGCCAGCCCCGTCGATTTCGACGGCGAGTTCGCCGACAAGCCGGGCGTCATGCTGATCGAGCCGGGCGGCCGGCGTGTGCTGAGCTACCGGATCGGCCTCACCCGGGAGCCGTGAGGCATGGCATATGCCATCAAGGCCGAGATCGAGGACTCGCAGGCCGAGACATTCGTCTTCGCCGCCCAGAAAACCATGTATGGCGGCAAGCATATTACCGAAGGCGACGTCATCTTTCTGTTCGCCAGCGAGAATGAAGGCGGGCAGGGGCTTGTCGCGCGGGGCGTGGTGACATCCTGCAAACCCATACCGAGGCGCCCCGATCTCGAACGCCAGACGCCGCGCGTCAGCGTTTCCATTCGCCGCACCGCCTTGGCGACGAAGCGGTTGGGACGCGATGAGCTCAAGCGCTTCAAGGATTGGAAGGACGGCCGGCCCGAGACCGAGCTGAATTTCAAATTCTACCGCCAGGCGACCAACAAGATCGTTGGTGTTTCAGACGAGGCGGCGGCGCTTCTCGAAGGGTTCTTCTAGCGCCGGCGGAACTGACAAGAGCTCAGCTCTTGTTGCAAAAGCCGTATTCTGCAACGCTGCAGCGGAAGCGGGGAGTTGCGGCGATGAAGAGCCTTCTGATGCTGGCGGGTCTTGGTTTGCTTCTTGCCGCCGGGTCGCCGGTGGCGGCCGAGGAGAAGCTACGTGCTTCCGACAAGGCGGCACTTGCCGGGTGCTTGAAATATGTCAGCGATTTTCAAGGCAATGTTCCCGGCGTGAACGACACGCCGACGCCGGCCATCCATATCGACAACGTAATCAAGCTCACCGGGCACGAGCCTGCCTCATGCATCAACTACGTGACCGAGTTGTGCTCCTTTGAGAGCGACGACGGTCGCTCGCAGCTGGGATTGATCGATTGCGCCAACCGCGAGGTCCGCGTGTGGGAGGATCGTCTCAACGCGACCTATGCGGCGCTGATGGCCAAGGCCGCGCCCAAGGCGCGCGAAGGCTATCGCAAGATGCAGCGCGCCTGGATCGCTTATCGGGACGCGCGATGCGCGGCCGAGGCATCCGCCGAAACCGTCAACACCGATCGTCAAAGCAACATCATCGTCAGCTGCGCGCTCGACGCGACGGCCAGGCAAGCGCTGATCCTCGATGATGAGCTGTCGGACCTGCAGTGATGCGGCATTGAGGGCGAACGCATCGCGAGTGTCCCGTGACCCATAAGCTGACTCGCCGAGCCTAGGAAACTCGCTGAGGCACGAACCGCGATTTGACCCAAAAGCTGTGCGGATTTTGACCCATAAGTACGGCAAAACGTGAACTTTGACGCATAAGCTCGATAAGTTTTTCCAGCTTGCCCTGGTGTTCAACGAAAGCCATCCTGTTGCCGCGTGCCGCGCCCCAAACCTGCCAGCCACCTTCAAGCAGTTGATCGGCTACGGCCGCGCCAAGTTGGCCTGTTATCCTTCATCGGCAGCGGCGACGGCCATGTGCTCAATTGCTCGGAAGCGGGAGAGTTGAGTCCCAAGCGGTCTTTCAGGTCGGCGTGCGGCACGCAGTGCTACCCCTTCAGGCTAATGCGAAGGCTGTCACGCTTGACAGAAATACGTATGTTACGTAACATGCAGAAAACTTAGATGGAGAAGCGCCATGGTTTCCGTTGCGGCATCCGAAATCCAGAAGAATTTTGGAGAGTGGCACGATCGTTCGTTCCAAGGCCCGGTCGAAATCACCAAGTACGGTCGAACGTCCGCTTTCCTTGTGTCCGCCCCGCTTTTCAAGGCGATGTGGGCTTCGTTCCGGCAAGCCGTTCCGACGGCCAACCTGTCGTCCGGCGAAGTTGACATGATCCTGAGTTCGGAAGTGGCTACGGATCAGCCTTATAGCCTGGATGATATTCCCGATCAGGACGACGCGCCTGCAGGTCCAAGAATCTAGGAATCTTGAGTGAAGATTCCTGCCGTTCCTCCTGTCGGTCACGTAATCGCTTACGAGTATCTTTGGAGATCCAAAGTCGGCCAGCGGGAAGACGGAGAGAAGACTTACCCCGTCGCGGTCGTTCTCGCCAGGCACGATGTCGGTCCAACTCCTGTTGCCTATGTCCTGGGCATCTCGCATACGCCGCCGAGGGAAGGGAGGCGGGCGCTTGAAGTTCCTCCCAAGCTGAAGCGTCACCTCGGACTCGATGACCAGCCATCATGGATATACACCGACGAAATCAATGTGTTCGCGTGGCCTGGGCCTGATGTCCGGCCCGCCGAACACCTTTCGCGGTCACCCGTTGCGCGGGGGACATGCGTGATCGGCGCTCTGCCGAGCGACTGGTTCAAACAAGTCACCAGCCATCTGGCCGAAAGCCATCGAATGGGACTCGCCAGGACGATCCGGCGTACCTAACGAGTTCGGGGGCGACAGTTGCGGGGGATACTGCTTCTCTTGGCAGCCGCGATGTCCTTGACTGCAACCTTCGAATACGTAAGCTTGCCCTTCGGCAACGCAGGGATGTAAATGAGCGAGAATGAGGAAAGCCCTGCGGGAGATCGCGGCGATCCGGCGGAACCGCTCAGGACCAGCCTCCTCTGCGGCCGTTGCGGTCGGCCAGTCACAGTTCTGGTGCTGACCCTGCCGTATCTCTACCTTTGCCACGAGTGCCTGGAGAGAGAGTCCGGCCGGGCCTGACAAGGATGTGTCGGGCGAACTGCAATTGCAGGTATACGGCGACCGTTGGGGGGCGACTTCGCACAGAAGCGGCGGTAACTTATGGCGATATCTTTGTGTAGCGTTCTCTGGAGAACACGATGTCGGGGATCATTATCGATCAATTGGAACGCCTAAAGAACGCAGCCTCGTGGATGCGTAGACGCTGATCCTTGTGATTGACCCTTGATCGAAGCTCTGTCATCAAGACCAGTGCGTCGGCGACAGTAATCGATCGAACCTTTGAGCGCCCTCGTCTCGCCTGCCTTATGAGGCTTGGAGGTAGATATGAGGGTGAGCTTCGGTCCGAAGTATTCAGGGTTGGCGCACGGCATGGGGTGCGCATGCCATAGCCCGCTTGCGCTCCACCTGTTTCAAACGGTCAACAAAGCTTTGTCGCGCCGCTCGGTTCTATCCGGCATCGCCGCAACGCTGGGTGCCTCGGCACTTGGCCTCGCTTCGCCATCCTTCGCCCAGGCGACCGCCAAGCCGGTGCTTCTCAAGAACGCCCGCATTTTCGATGGTGTTGCAGGCAAGCTCGCCGAAGGCAAATCGGTTCTTATCGACGGCAAGACGATCAAGTCGCTGCCCGGCACAAGCGAAACGGTGGCCGACGCAGACGTGATCGACTGCGCCGGCCGCACGCTGATGCCTGGAATGATCGACGCGCATTGGCATGCGCTGCTGGCCGGCATTTCGCAAGTTGCCGCGATGACCGCCGATATTCCCTATGTCCATCTCGTTGCCGCGCAGGAGGCCGAGCGCACCATCATGCGTGGCTTCACGACGGTGCGCGATGTCGGTGGGCCCTCATTCGCTTTGAAGCGGGCGATCGACGAAGGCCGTATGCCGGGTCCGCGCATCTATCCTTCCGGCGCTATGATCTCGCAGACCTCCGGGCACGGTGACTTCCGCATGCGCGGTGAGTTGCCCCGCACGCCGCAAAGCGACCTGAGCGCCGCCGAGCAGGCGGGGGTCGCGGCGATTGCCGACGGCGAGGCGGAGGTGCTGCGTCGAGTACGCGAGGAGCTCATGCTCGGCGCCAGCCAGATCAAGATAATGGGCGGCGGCGGCGTAGCCTCGGCCTACGATCCGATCGATGCCCTTCAATATACGGAGGCGGAAATGAAAGCCGCCGTTGCAGCGGCGACGGATTGGGGCACCTATGTCGCCATCCATGCCTACACATCCGCGGCTGTCCAGCGTGCCATCGCAAGCGGGGTAAAATCGATCGAGCACGGCCAGCTGATCGACGAGGAGACCGCCAAACGCATCGCGGACGCAGGCGCGTGGTGGAGCATTCAGCCGTTCCTTGCTGATGAGGATGCCAACACCTACTCCTCGCCAGATCAGCGCGCGCAGCAGCAGATGATCGCCGAAGGAACCGCGCGGGCGGTCGAGCTTGGGAAAAAACACAGCGTCAAGATGGCGCTGGGGACAGATATCCTGTTCAACCCAAAGGGCACGGCGACGCAGGGCAAACAGCTCGCCAAATTCAGCCGCTGGTATGAAAATGTCGACGTCTTGCGGCTGCTGACAAGCGGCAACGCCGACCTGGCTGGCCTCTCGGGACCCCGCAATCCTTATCCTGGAAAACTCGGACGCATCGAAGCCGGGGCCTACGCCGATATTCTCGTGGTCGACGGCAACCCGCTCGACGACATTTCCCTGATCGCGGATCCGGACCGGACTTTGAAGCTCATCATGAAGGATGGGCGCATCCACAAGAACACTTTGGCGGGGTGACCATGAGAAAGTTCCTTGGGCTATTGATATTTGGCGCGGCCGCCTTCGCTTCGGCGGAGGCAAAGGCCGCCGACGCTCTTGCCGGCGGCCCGGATGCAACCGCGGGACCTGACCGGAACTGGGCGTTGCAGGTCACGCCCTACCTCTGGGCGGCCGGGATCAAGGGGGACATATCGCCGTTTCGGTCAGGCCCGACGATCGGGATCGACAAGTCGTTCTCGGACGTTATGCACGATCTTAACTTCGGGACCTTCGTCAACGTCTGGGGCAGGTACGACCGTTTCGTCTTCTCAGGCGACCTGATGTATGTCGATACGACCGACGAAAAGACGTCCGGGCCACTTCCGCCCCTGCCGCCGCCCCTGCCGCCAATTCCCAGCGTCGATGCCAGCGTCGACACAAAGGAATTCATGTCGACGCTGCAGGCGGGCTACCGCGTCTATGACAGCCCGTCCTTCACCCTGGATGCCTTGGGTGGCGTGCGTTTCTGGCATATCTCGAATCGGGTCACGGTGCAGGCGGCAGGCCTGTCCGGCAGCTACGGCGAGAGCTTCGGATGGGCGGACCCGGTTATCGGCGCCCGCGCTTTCCTTCGGCTGACCGACAAGCTTTCGGTTCAAGCCCAGGCCGACATAGGCGGGTTCGACGTAGGCTCGAAAAGCACGTGGCAGGTGCTGGCGACAGCCAACTACATCGTCACCGACAATCTTTCCGCCTCAGTCGGCTACAAGGTGCTCGACGTCGACTACGAGTCTGGCGGACATGTCTTCAACTCGCGACTGTCGGGACCGGTGCTTGGCATGACCTGGCGTTTCTAGGCGGGTAACGCCAGTTCGATAGCTGCGCTGTGCGACGACCCTCATTGGCATCGGCGACGGTCAGGCCATCCCATCAGGAGACCCGGCCCGTCACCGCGAATAACGCATCGTAGGCCGGGTTCCGGATCAATGACCGTCGCCAGGCGGTTCCCGTCGACAAGTTTTCGCGCCTCACGCAAGGAAATGCCGAGTTCCAGGGCCGCCTCCCTGAGCGTAATGCCCGAGGCGAGATCGGCCGCGAATGAACGGACGAATTCCGGGTCTACGCTCCGCGGAAGCGGCAGGCAGGCCAGGCCCGCCTTCGCCCGGCGCTGTCGCATGACCGCCTTTACGGTTCCGAACTCGACGCAGCACACCTGGTCGGCCTCGCGGTAGGTGAAGTGGCCGTACGGCAATCGCGGATCGTCCGAGGACAGCGTGTTGTCGAAAAAGCGGGAGAGGGCGCCTTCCAGGCCGCCCGGTTGGTCGAGCACCAGCCAGTACCGGAATTCGTCGGAGTAAACGGGCGGGACGAACGTGCCGATTTCCGGGCGCGACGACTCCGCCGCGGCGATCGCGGCCGGGAAGCCGTCATCCGGATCTGAGAGGATGGAGAATCCCTTCGAAAGGATGCGGCGCAGACGCTGTGACGGCGTTCCCGTCAGGTGACCCCTGAGATGCGGATCGAGCCCGAACCTGCCCACCGCCATCATCGTGGCGATCGCCTCGTCCAAAGGGAGCGGGTCGAGCAGCGGGCAGGGGGGCGCATCGCGGGCCAGCCTTCCGATGATGTAGGCGTCGGCCAAGCATTCCTCCGGCGGAACCGGCTGCGCTGGCGCGAACTCGAGCCTGCGGCCGCAGCCGCAGTTGAAGTATCCCGACGTCCGCCATGTCACGGCCGACCCGCATGGACAGCTTTCCACGAGTTCGCAGAGGTGGACGGGACAGCAGGTCACTTCGTCGATGTCCCACCAGGCGCGATGGACCGCCGTCTCGCGGAAGCAGCGCGGGCACCAGCGCCTCCTTCCGAAGCTCAGGTCGCCTCGCCGGAGCCTCTGTCCCATGAGCCACGTCCAGTTGCCGTCGAACGTCGGCGACGAGAACGCGAGCTTCCCGGGGTCCGCCTTGCACAGCCTGGCGACTTCCGAAAGCGCCAAGTTGGCGACGCGATGGGAATAGGGAAGTCCGGCAGCGAACCCGAAGGCGGAAACGGCGCCGCGCAGGTTGCGCTCCACCGTCCGGGCGAACAGGGCATGGGAGGGTTCCATCGGATGCGGGACCACCCGAAGGGGGAATGCCTCCATCTGGGCAAACGTCTCGATCGGCTGGAGGGTGTCCTCCATCTCGTTACGGCACCAGCTCGCGGCGGACCGTCGACGTCTCGTCGGGGTTGCGGTCGAAGATGGCCTCGAACCCGTCCGGAAACTTGACGTTGGGCCGCCCGCTGCTGAACGGATTTCCGATGGTGCCGACGGGCTTCAGGACATCGAAGGCATCCGCGAGATGCGCGCGTTCCAGATTGGAGGCCTCCAGCCGGGTCGCGATCTCGACGGCTTTCGCCGTCAGCACGATCACCAGCCCGACCAAGCCGGCCGTGGCGAGATGAATTCGCCAGCCGAGATCCTTCTTGTCGTCCAGAGGCGGGCGCCGGGCGAACCAGCTAAGCTGGTCGGCGACCTCTGCGATGAAGTTCAGGAATTCTTTCTGGTCGCCTTCCTCGTGCCAGGAATATTGCTTGACCTCGAACCGACCGCTGACGCGGCGATGCAGTTGAAGGTTGACCTCCACGATCATCAGGGAACTCATCAGCCCGGCGATCACGATCTGGCCGTTGTTCCAGTTCGTGAATTCCTTCACGACGTCGGCGACGAGGAACTGGGTCTTGTTGGTCCTCATGTCGACCATGTGGTTGGACTCGTCGAAGATGATCAATTCGACCTTCTGCTCCACCAGCTGAAGGTCGATCGCCAGCGAGAGCTGGTCCGGATGGATTCGTCCGAGCACCGGCGTTCCAAGCGCGGCCATCATGCGTCGCTGGATGGAGTATCGGTCGACGCCCGGCGGCACGTGCACGTAAAGGACGCGACGCACCACGCCCGTTTCCGTCTCGATCAGCGGGAACTGGTTCGCATAGTGGCGCAGCGTCCTCGACTTGCCCGCTCCGGTCTTGCCCGCGAACATCAGGACCGATGATTCCGATCCGGCCGGATCGAACATCATGTGGTGCGCAAGAAGGGCCTCAAGGCCCTCCTGGAACCGCAAATGCGGAATCCGCAGGCGTCGCACGGCCTTGGCGCGTTTCGCTGCCTCGCCGACAAGGGGAACGTTGACGTACCTGGCGATCCCCGCAGGGATCTCGAATTCTTCGAACGCGACAGCCTTAGTCATCCGCGATCAACCCCAGCTTGCGTCGACCCGCATTGGCTTCCGCTCTGAGGACTTCCGTGCCCATAGGCTCAACCTCCGGGGGTTCGGCGGGCGTATCATGGGAGGTTGCCGCGACCGTCTTGCCGCGGCGGGCAGGGAGCTCGTCGGAGGCCTTGATCGGTTCCTCGTCCACCAGCGAAAGGTAGTTCGCGGAGGCGGTCGCCTCGTCGATCTCCGCGGGATCGTTGAGGTAGGCGCGGTTGGCGTTCAGGTACCGGGCGAGCTTGATGGAGCTTCCTCCCGCGTTGCGCTCGGCGATCATTTTCCGGGCCATCTGCTCGAGTTCGAGCCGGGCTTGGATGAGCTGTTCCACGGTCAGGATCCTTTTGCCTGCCTTGGCCCTAGCGTGGGCCTTGATGACGATGTGCTGGTATTCGCTGAGGCCTTTCGCGTACCGCATCTGCTTGCATTCCGCAGGGACGGCCACGGTGCGCTTCGGGTTGTGCGGGTCTTGGCCCAAGGCCCACGCCTTCGAGACGTCCTGGGCGTCGTATTTGATCTCGACATCCCGCAGGATGCCGTTCTCGTCCGCATAGCGCTCGCGCAAGGCTCCGAGCGCCTTGGAGTTGTACTCGAGGCCGTGAATGCGGAAGCCGTTGGCATTGATGACGCGCGACGGCTCGTATTTGCCAGTGAGCAAGGCCAGGTCGGCGGGGGCAGGTGGCGGCTTCACCTTCATCTCCGCCGTCAGCTTCTCCCACGCCTCGTACGGGGTCATCCCGTGGCCGCGGTGGACGGTGTGGTGGTAGACCTCCACGATCCAGAAGCCGAGAAGGAGCTTCAGCTCCCGGAGCGTGACAACGACAGGGTCCTTCCGGCCCTTGCGTGACTTGGCCAGCGCCTCGCGGAGCTTCTTCGGCAGGATGCCGAGCGCCGCCGCGAACTCGCCGCGCTTCACCGTCCCGAAGAACCGTTCGATGAAAGGCTTCAGCTCCGGAGATTTCGGGGGCAGGACCGTCAAGGAAGTGCCGCACCGGAACGCGGCGTCGCGCGTGTGCTTCGAGATGAAGTCTCCACCCTGGTCGCAACGCAGCTCGTTCAGCTTGCCGAACATCGGATAGCGGCCGGCAACCACAGGAATGCCGTCGGGATGGGCACCCATCCACGAGAGGTCCTTAGGCATGATGGCGTGCTTGAGAACACGCCCGACGCCGTCGCTGTTCTGCGGCATGAAATGGACATCCCATCCAAGGATCGCTCTCGTGGCCAGCTCGATGATGGCCGTGAAGCACGGGTATCCGAGCGGGAACCAGTTCTCGTCGTCGACCACGAACAGCCCGGAGAGCCAGCTGTCGTCGGTCTCTCCCGTTTCCAGTGGCCGTCCGATGCCCGGTCCCGGGCCGACGACGCGCAGCAGACGTCTGCCTTCCTCGGCTCCGTAGATTCTCATAATCCTGTCGACGGCGTGCCGCTTTTTCAGCGCCCGCCGGACTATCGCGTAGGAGACGAGCGTCATCCAGTCGATCAAGCCGTCTCCGTTGCGGTCGATCATCGAACGCTGCTCGGCGGTGCCGTCGCTCAAACCGACCTGGTAGGTGTACTCCGACAGGTCGGTCGGCAGGTTGAGCTTGGCGATCCGGATCGCCTCGGTCTGCACCGCAGGAAGCGTTCCCCATCCTGTGTACTTATTGTCGATGGCCTGCTCGATGGCCTCGAGCACGAAATCAGGCTTTCTCGAGTCGCGGTTTCCCCTGTATCCGGTGCGGGGAAAGAGGGACGCAGGGTTGCAGCCTGACCGTTTGAACACGTTGTAGAGGCGCTCGGCGCTCGCCCCGAGAATGGGCTCGACGCCTTCAGGCGGCTCGACCGAAGCGGCGATCTCGCCAAAGAGCAGCCGTTTCCGGCGTAGGGCTTTCGGGTTCCGCCTGATCCTGTCGTCGATCGCCTCGATGATCCGCAGGCGGTAGGCTTGTGTTGCCATGTCCACGTCCGAAACCTTCGAAGGGTCCACGGTCGAAAGCGCAACGAGGTCATCCGGTAGGTCGTCTTTCTCGGCTCCCACGCGAAAGCTGTCATTGTAGCTGCTCTCGATCTCGAGGTCGGAGATCGCGAACGGCACGGAAGGTCCGTTAATGGGCCGAATCCAGTAGCCGGGCGGGTCGACGCTCCTGTTGTCGATGAAGCCAGGAATTCCGCGGCACGTCACCAAGGTGCCTTTGTCGAAATGCATCGCTGTCATCGACGCCTCCACACTCTCGTCGAGAACGAAAGAAAGGCGCTCATGTCGGCGCCGACGACGCCGTGCCAAGCAAGGCAGAGAACCGCTGCGAGCGCTTCGCCCTCCGGCATTCCCGTCATTGAAGCAACGCCATGGATGTCGACGGCGCCATCCGGCGGCATCACCCTCGAAACCTTGTTCAGATCGGCCTCTGGGATGTCCGGACCGGAGCAGTCGTTGATCTGCTTCGAATTGGACAGCCTGGGTTCCACACGAAGGTCGGCTGGCATGAACCGTCGATAGCGGCCGCCGTCGCGGGCCAGCCCGGCGTCTAGCGCCCGGGTCCGCTTCGCGACGAGGTCCGACTCCGCATGTTTTGGGTTGGCGATGTCGCAGTAGAGCCAGCCCGCGCTCGTATAGACGCCGAAGTCCGGCGTGTGCTCGATCCATTTGCTTCCGTCGAACCACTCCAGGGTCTCCGGCCGGGCGCGGATCGACCTCACGGACGGATTCACCTCCGCAAGCGTCAGGAACTGGTGCTGTTCGAACCCCCAGTAGCTGACGCAGTAGCCGCTCCTGCGGGAAGGGAACCCGCTGGCGACCGTCCATCGGCCCTTCGGTTTCGTGTGGGCGAGCGGAGGCTCGGGGCTCCGGTAGGGGACGTTGGTGCGGTAGAGGCTGAAATCGCCTGCCGGCGGCCAGTCGGGCTGCCCCGACGGACTTTTACTCATGGCACTGCTCCATCGTTCGCCAACCGGGAAGGGTCGGACGACGGGGAAATCGGAAACGAGTGACCTTGTCCGCTCGGCACGCACGCGTGAGGGCAGGTGGCCCGGCACGAATGCGTGTCGGAGCGGACTCAGGGTCTATGTAGTGGGAGGCTCCTGAGCGGAGGCCAAAAGCGCGTCGGCGCTAGGCTATCGAGGTCCGTATTCGAAGGGACAGCATCGCGGTCCGTTCCTGTGTCCGCCGGGCGTAGCCCGTGTTGGGATGGATCTGTGAGGCTGGAACAAATACAGAACACGATTTTGGGAGTCAACCAGGTCGGCGAATTTCGCCGGTGATTGGTTAACCTCTATGCGCTAGGAGTGTAGCTGCGCTCTACATGGCGTGCCTCCTTTCTTTCTTTTAGGTGGATGATCGGAGATTGGGTCCTGAAGGCATGCAGGACCTTGGAATGGGTCACCTGCCGGGTGGCCCATTTCCGCCTGGGCGATAGCCCGGCGGAAAGTAGAGAGAAGCCCTCTCGAGGCGACTTCACGCCGGGTACCCGGCCGCGAGAGGAAAGCCGCGCGGGGCGAGGGCGCTTCCGCCGGGCGGACGGCAGCACTTCAGTTTCTGGATTGCCATGTCGTCGACCTGCAACGCTGGAGCACCCGTTGAAGGATTCCTTTTGAATCCTTCAGCAGGACATCACGAAATCCCTAACAAATTGTCGCCAGCGACATGAGGTGGCGTTGTCAACTATTTGAAATCGCTACGATATTCATAGCCTGTCAGGCTGGTTGACTACGAAACTATGAGGATCATAGTTCGGACCGCGCAAGAGCGAATGGTGTCAGCGTATGAGTGCGTCGAAGGCGGACATGGTCGGCGAACTGCGGGCCACGGTAGTTCCTTGGCTACGTCGTGCCGGCTTCACCGGGAATTTTCCCCATTTCCGGCGAATTGAAGAGAAGGCCATCGATCTTCTCACTTTCCAATTCGACAGGCACGGAGGCGGGTTTCTCGTCGAGATCACCCGTTGCCCGCCTGGCGGCGTCGTCACTCCGGAGGGTAAGGCGATCGCGCCAAACGACGTGAAGGCATGGGATTTGAACCCGTCTCGCAGGAGACGCGTCGTTGTGCGCCAAACGGGTCGGATGGAAGACTGGTTTCGGTTCGACCGCCAGTCATCCAGCGACCTCAGCCTGATGCTACTCGGCAAGCTGAATGCGCCAGGCCTTTGGGACGGGCTTGGTCCGTTCGGAGAGCCCAATGAGCAGCACCGACTGCTCAAAGACCTTGAAGACTGATGAGCGATAAGCGTGGGGCAGCCACGGCGGCCGCGATGAGCGGGCGGCTGCGGGAGAGTCAGCTTATGGGTTAAAACCGCAACTTATGGGTCAAAAGACAGCGAGGGATTGCACGGCGACCTATATCAGAAAGTCGCATAAGATAGATTATGGAACTGCTTGATAAGCCCGTGATGCGGCCCGCAGTCCGGCGAGCCGCATCGATGGCTTTATTGAGTTACTCGGCGGCCCCGATCGCCTTGAGGCCGGCGGCGGCGCATTTGGCATCGATGTCGCCTGAAGGAGCACCGCCGACGCCAATGCCGGCCACCAGCGCATTGCCGATCTTGACCGGCAAGCCACCGGCCTGGATCACCATGCGCGGATCCATGTCGCGCATTCCGTCATTGGCCGGCTTGGACGCGATAAAATCGGCGAGCCCGGCTGTGTCGCGGCCCAGCGCGGCCGATGCGAATGCCTTGCCTTCGGCGCTGGATCCCGTATGCGGTCCGGAATTATCCGCTTTGAGCAGCACCTGGGTTCCGCCGCTCCGTGCCACGATAGCAACGCTGACATTGCTGCCTTCGGCGACGCAGGCCTGCAGCGCGGCTTGTGCCGCTTTGGTCGCCATGTCGAGCGGCAAGTAAGGCGCGGTCGGCAATTCCTGCGCTCCAGCAGCCATAGGCGCAAGAAGCATCGCTGTAACAACGAGTTTGCGAATCATAGTGACTCTCCTTTTCAAAAAACAAGGAAAGATTAGCGGCTCTTGAACCCAATGTATATTTTAGGATTTTATGTAAAAAAGACTGCTTATCAAGCCACGCGACACAGATCGGTCGAGATTCCCCCTGAGTGCGACGATGCGGCTCTTTGGAAATCTGCGCCACCCCTAATTGGCGGCCAGAATGATCAGCGCGCCACGCCGGTTAAGCACCGGACCGAGCAATGACGACTCAGTCAATGGCGGCGGTGAGGGTCTTCTCTTATCGTTCTGATTTATAAGGGATTTCGACAACCATGCCGTCATAGGCCGGCGCCACGTGCTCCGGCGTCTCGGCCATCACGGCGGCATAATCCAGCGGCACATGCATATGCGTCAGCACGGCATTCCTGGGCGCCAGCTTTTCGATCCACTCCAACGCCTGGCCGAGCGACAGATGGCTGGGATGGGTTTTGTACTGCAGCGCGTCGATCACCAGCATATCGAGGCCGCCCAAACGCTCGACGGTGGCGTCCGGGAAGCCGCTGATGTCAGGGCAATAGGCAAGCCCGCCGATGCGGAAGCCGAGCGAGATGATGTCGCCATGGAACTGCGGCAGCGGTTCAAGGGTGAGGGCGCCCCCCTCGCCTTCGATCACGACCGGCCTCGCGTGATCGATTATGTGAGCCTCGACGATCGGCGGATAAGAGCTGCCGGGTGGCGTCTCGAAGCAATAGCCGAACGCCTGGCGCAGCCGCTCCATCGTCGGCTCGTCGGCATGGATGTCGATGCGATGACGTTGCTCGAGCACATAACCGCGCAGGTCGTCGATGCCGTGGATGTGGTCGGCATGCGGATGCGTGTAGACGACCGCGTCGAGGCGCTTGACGGAGGCCAGCAGCATCTGCTCGCGGAAATCCGGCCCGGTGTCGATGACGACCGTGGTGCGCGCGCCATTGGCCGCAATCCGCTCGACCAGCGCGGCCGTGCGCATGCGCCGGTTCTTCGGATTCTTCGGGTCGCAATTGCCCCAATCGCCGGTGATGCGTGGCGTGCCGGGCGATGAGCCGCAGCCAAGAACAGTGAAGCGCAGCCGGTCGCCCATGCCTCAGCCCGCCGCCATGTCGGGACGCGGCATCTTGGTGAACAGCCGAAAGAAGTTCCCGGTGGTGATATCGGCGATTTCGGCCTCGCTGATGCCGATGGTTTCGGCAAGAACCTTCGCCGTGTTCACCACATAGGCCGGCTCGTTGCGTTTTCCCCGGTGCGGGATCGGCGCAAGATAGGGCGCGTCTGTTTCGACCAGCAGCCTGTCGCGTGGGACATCGGCGGCGATCGCGCGCAGATCGGCGGAATTCTTGAAGGTCAGGATGCCGGAAAACGAAACATAGCCGCCCAGCGCCACGCCGACTTCGGCCAGCCTGCGCCCGGACGAAAAACAATGCAGGATGAAGGGGAAGGCGCCCTTCCCTGTTTCGTCCTCGAGGATCGACGCCATGTCGTCATCGGCATTGCGCGCATGGATGACCAGCGGCAGGCCGGTCCGGCGCGCGGCGGCGATATGGGTGCGAAAACCTTGCGCCTGCGCATCGCGCGGCGCCTTGTCATAGAAATAATCGAGCCCGGCTTCGCCGATCGCCACCACCTTTGGGTGGCCGGATAGCCGCACCAGTTCGTCGGCGGTCACGTCGAGTTCTTCCGCCGCCTGATGCGGATGGGTGCCGACCGAGCAATAGACCTCGTCGAAAGTCTCAGCGATTTCAAGAATCTGCTGAAATCGCCTCACGCGCGTCGAGATCGTGACCATGCGGCCGATTCCGGCGGCGAGGGCGCGGGCGACGATAGCCGCCCGCTCCTCGGCGAAGTCCGGAAAGTCGAGATGGCAATGGCTGTCGACCAGCATCAGGCGCTCTGCTCGACATAACGCGGAAACACGCCCTCCGGAGCAGGCAATGCGGTGCCGGGCACCAGCGCATGCTGTGCGTGGACATGCTCGAAATTGCGTTTGTCCGCGGGCACGGCCAACAGGTCAAGCAGCTTGGCGGCCGACCCGGGTATGAACGGCTGGCAAAGCACCGTCACCCGGCGCACCAACTCGGCCGTCGTCCACAGCACGGTTTCCATGCGCTCCGGGTTGGTCTTCTTCAGCGCCCACGGCTCCTGGGACGCGAAATAACGATCCGCTTCGGCGACGACGCCGAAGATCGCCGCCAGCGCCAGATGGATCCCCTGCTCCGCCATCGTCCGGCGCGAGACGGCCAGCGCTTCGATCGCCTGGTCGAGGATCGCCGCGTCGGCCTCCGCCAGCTCACCGCGCTTCGGCACCGCGCCGCCGCAATTCTTGGCGATCATCGACAGCGACCGCTGCGCCAGATTGCCGAGGCCGTTGGCGAGGTCGGCATTGGTGCGGTTGACGATCGCTTCATGGCTGTAGTTGCCGTCCTGGCCGAACGGCACCTCGCGCAGGAAGAAATAGCGCACCTGGTCGACGCCGTAGTGCTCCACCATCGTGAAAGGGTCGATGACGTTGCCGACCGACTTCGACATCTTCTCGCCGCGGTTGAACAGGAACCCATGGCCGAAGACGCGCTTCGGCAGCGGGATTCCCGCCGACATCAGGAAGGCCGGCCAATAGATGGCGTGGAAGCGCACAATGTCCTTGCCAATGATGTGCGCGTTCGCCGGCCAAAAGCGCCATTTATCATCCTTTTCATCAGGATAGCCGACGCCGGTGATGTAGTTCGTCAAGGCGTCGACCCACACATACATCACATGCTTCTCGTCGCCCGGCACCGGCACGCCCCAGTCGAAAGTGGTGCGCGAGACCGACAGGTCCTTCAACCCCGATTTGACGAAGCTCATCACCTCGTTGCGACGCTCGGCCGGGCCGATGAAATCGGGCTGGCTTTCGTAAAGCGCGATCAGTCTGTCCTGGTAGGCCGACAGCCGGAAGAAATAGCTCTCCTCCTCGACCCATTCCACAGGTGTTCCCTGCGGGCCATAGCGCACATTGTCGGCGCGGACCTCGGTCTCCTCCTCGCCGTAATAGGCCTCGTCGCGCACCGAATACCAGCCGGCATAGCCACCCTTGTAGATGTCGCCATTGGCGGCCATTGCCTTCCAGATCGCCTGGGAGGACGCGTAGTGCCGCCCCTCGGTGGTGCGGATGAAATCGTCGTTGGAAGCGTTGAGCGCGCTCGCCATGCGCCTGAACTCGGCCGAGTTGCGGTCGGCGAGTTCGCGCGCCGTGATGCCTTCCTTGCGCGCCGTCTGCAGCATCTTGATACCGTGCTCGTCGGTGCCGGTCAGGAAGAACACGTCCTTGCCGTCCAGTCGCTGGAAACGGGCAAGCGCGTCGGTGGCGATCAACTCATAGGCATGGCCGATATGCGGCTTGCCGTTCGGATAGGAGATCGCGGTCGTGATGTAGAATGTGTCGCGTGACATGAATGAACCGACATGAATATCTGAATGTGAGTTGTGGCGGTGGATATCGCATCGGAACGTCGATTGCCATCCCGAGGCCAATGCATGCCGCCCGAAACTGGGCCAACGGCATGCATCGAACGAGCCGTCACATTCGCATCGCAGAATTCAGGCGGTCGATCATGGTCAGGGCGTGCTGCTTCTTGTCGAGGTTGTAAGTCTCAGCCTCAGATATCGTGTTCAGCGCCTCGTGCCAAGCCTCGGACAGCGTTTTGGCTCTGGCGAGGTCGCCGGACAACGCCGCTTCGCTGGCGGCGGCCGAAAGCAGGTCGAGCGCGCGGCGGTTGAAGATGTCGAACTGGATCTCCTGGTCGCGCCCCGCCACGGCCTCGGCAAGGCGATGCGCGCCAGCGATGTCCGGCTTCCGGGCCGCCACCAGCGCATCGAGCGCGCCGGCGATCTCCAGCCCGCCATATTGGGTGAGCAGGATCGCATTGCGGGCGCTGCCTCCTGCCCGCTCGGCGAGTGCCGCGCGCGCGGCCGGCTCGTCCGGCGGCGGCGGCTCGACATTCTCCAGCACCGCCATCAGCTCGTCAGCGGCCAGAAGCGCCAAACGCACCACCTGGCAGCGTGAGCGGATCGTCGGCAACAGGCTGCCCGGCGCATGCACGATCAGAACGAACAAAGTGCGCGCCGGCGGCTCCTCGAGGTTCTTGAGCAGCGCGTTGGCGGCATTGGTGTTCATGTCGTCGGCCGGGTCGACGATGACCACGCGGTAGCTGCCGTCATGCGAGGTCATCGACAGGAAGCGGCTGACCTTGCGGATCTCGTCGACGGTCAGCACCGTCTTGAAGCTCTTGGTCTTGTCGTTGGCTGGGCGCGTCAGGTGCAGCACACCCGGATGCGCTCCGGTGGCGATCTGGCGAAACAGCGACGAAGCCGGATCGGGAACGGCGAGCGTTTCGGGCGCCGTCTTGAAATCCGGATATCTCAGAAGATGGTGCGCGATGTGGAAGGCGAGCGTCGCCTTGCCGATGCCTTGCGGCCCGGCGAAAATCAGGGCATGCGGCAGCTTGCCGGCGCGGTAGGCGCCGGCAAGCATCCCGGCCGCCGTCGCATGGCCGATCAGCCGCGGCGTTTCGGCGGGCTCGGGCACGCCGTCCAGCGTGTCGTGCTGTTCAGGGGCGATGCGTTCGAAGATCATGCCGGCGCCGTCTCAATCTTTTGCGCCGGCATCCGCTCTTCCAGCGCCGCGAAGACGGCAGCGGTGACGACATTCTCCACCGTATCGGGATCGGCGGAGGCGTCGATGACGACGCAGCGCTCCGGTTCCGCCGCGGCGATGGCCAGGAAAGCCTCGCGCCGTCGCCTGTGGATGGCCAAAGTCTCCTTCTCGAAGCGATCGGCGGCATCCCCTGCCCCGCGCCGTGCGGCCGCTCGCTTCAGGCCTTCGGCGGGATCGATGTCGAAGATCAGCGTCATGTCCGGCATCATGCCGTTGATGGCCACAGCCTCCAGCGCCTTCATGAAATCGGCATCGAGCCCGCCGGTGACGCCCTGGTAGACGCGCGAGGAATCGATGAAACGGTCGCATAGCACGATCGAGCCGCGCTCGACCGCCGGCCGGATGACCTGCTCGACATGGTCGGAGCGCGCGGCGGCGAACAGGATCGCCTCCATCTTCGGGCCGAACGGCTCGGCCGCCCCCGACAGAAGCACATGTCTTACGGCCTCGGCACCGGGCGATCCACCCGGCTCGCGGCTGACCAGGACCTCGTATTTCTTGGCGCGCATGCGCCGCGCCAGCCGCTCGATCTGCGTCGACTTGCCTGCTCCTTCGCCGCCCTCGAAGGTGATGAAAAACCCGCTCGCCAATCGAGACTGCCTCTGCTCGTGCTGGCCGCTGTCATAGCTCCCGTCCGGCAAAAGGTCCACGAACTTGCCCAATCACAAATGTTTCTGACGCAGCCAGCCGACAGCGAGTTCCTTGGCCGCGTCGAGCGCACGCTGCGGCAGCGTGCCCACTTTCACCGACTCGGCCGCATAGAGCGGCGTCTGCTGGCTCAGCGTATCGCCTATCCAAACGCGCAATTCCCCGACAGGTTGCCCCTCCTGGACGGGCGCCGATACCGGACCCTGGTAGACGATTCTGGCGGTCAGCTTGTCGCGGTTGGCTATCGGCAGAAAGATGTCCACGGGGCCTTTGGCTTTCAAGGCCAGATCGGACTTGGCGCCGCCGAAAACCTGCGCTTTCCCGACCACCTCGTCCTTGGCGAAGATCTCGGTCTTCTGGAATGACCGCGAGCCCCATTCGAGCAGCTTGCGCGCCTCTTCCGAGCGTTCGCGGTCATTCGCCAGCCCAGTGAGCGCGGCGATCACGCGGACGCCGTCGTGGCTGACCGTGCCGACCAGGCCGAAGCCCGCCTGCTCACTGGCGCCGGCCACGAAGCCGTCTGCTTCGATGCCCATGGCAATCAGCGGGTTGCGGTTCTTCTGCGAGATCTTGTTCCAGGTGAAGTCCGGCTGGCCGTAATAGTGGAAGAATTCCGGATAGTCGCGCCACAGATGCAGCGCCAGCATCGTCAGTTCGCGCACCGTCGTCTGTTGCCCGTCGGCCGGCAGGCCGGTCGAATTGACGAAGGTCGATTTCCGAAGGCCGAGCTGGCGGGCGCGATCCGTCATCTGCGCGGCGAAATTCGCCTCCGACCCGGCCATGCCTTCGGCGAGCACGATACAACCATCATTGGCCGCCTGCACGGTGACGCCCTGGATCAGGTCCTCGACGCGGACCGCGGATTTGAGCTTGGCGAACATGGTCGAGGTACCGGACGGAGCGCCGCCGGTGCGCCAGGCGTTTTCGCTGACGACGAAAGTGTCGTCGAGCGTCATGCGCTTCGATTTGATGGCGTTGAAGACCATTTCCATCGTCATCAGCTTGGCCATCGAGGCCGGCGGAATCGGCTTGTCGGGGTCCTTGGCGAAGAGCACAGTGCCGGTGTCGGCATCGATCATGAACGCCTGCGTCGCCTTGGTTTCGAAAAGCTGCGCGTTCGCCGGAACGGCACAAAGCAACACCAGCACCAATCCCAGAAGGCTGGCGAAAGGCGGAAGAATGCGCAGTTGCATGAAATGTCGACCCAATCTGAGCAATACCGGCGACGCCGAGTGGCTTTCGCCCGAATTGCGCAAAGACTACCCCGTGCCTAAGCTATCAGGGTTTTTTACGGCCGGATCGCCGGCACCGCAAATTTGATCAGTTACGCACAACCAGCGCGTCCGGCGCGCCATGTGACCAGGCTGCCTGAAGCAGGTCGTCGATGCTGCCGTGGCCGTCCGGATAGACATTGACCGCATACCAGTCATTGCCGTCGAGCTCGGTGCGCTGGATCTCGGTCCGGCCGAACGGCTTGAGCGCCGCGGCCACGCGCTTTGCCTCCGCGGCTTGGTCGAAGGAACCGGCGGCGACATAGTCGGTCGCAGGCGCCTGTTCCTGGCGGTTCGACTTCTTCCACGACTGAAGAATATCGGCCGGCGACATGCCGCCGGAATCGAGCGCGGCAAAGACATCGGCGCGCTTCACCCGCTCATCCGCGTAAGACAGCGAAGCCATGGCGAAAGGCGAGTTCGCGGGAAGACCGAGATCCGGCCGTTCCGGCACGATCGGTCCGAAATCGGGCAGCGCGACATCGCCGGCGCCTTGCACCTGGAATGCCGCCGGCTGCACGGTCGGCTGCTCCGACAGGCCCGGCTTCGCGGCGAAGGCCTGGCCTGAATTGGTCAACTGCCCAGGGAACGGCACGGCGGCCGGCGGCGCGCCTGCTGACAAGCTCGGCGACGGGCCGTTCATGGCCACCATCACGCCGGTCGGCAGGCCGTCGGACGGATCCGGGCGGTTGTTGCCGGGATGGTAGGAGGCCACCAGATACTGGTCGTCGTCGCCGTCGAGCGGCGCGCGGCCGACATATTCGACTTTGACCTTGGCGGTGCCGACCTTGTCATAGTCGAGCATCTGCGCCGCGCGTTCGGAGACGTCGATGATACGGCCTTCATGATAGGGACCGCGGTCGTTGACGCGCACGATCACCGAGCTGCCGGTCTCCAGATTGGTGACGCGGGCATAGCTCGGCAGCGGCATCGTCGGATGCGCCGCCGTCAGATGCGTCATGTCATAGACTTCGCCATTGGCGGTCAGACGGCCGTGGAAGGCGTCGCCATACCATGAGGCCAGCCCGACCTTGGTGAAGCCCTTCTTATCTTCCTTGGGATAATACCACTTGCCGCGCACCTGATAGGGCTTGCCGAGCTGGTCGCGGCCGCCGCCGCGCCTCATGAATTGGACGCGCGGGCTCGCCTTCACGCCATATTCGGATTCCGCGAAATATTCCTTGGAGCGGGCCTTCTTGTAGACCATCCCCTTCGGCTCAGGTTGTGAGGCGCAGGCAGCCAGAAGCAGGCCCGAAAGGGCGCACAGGGCGAAAGCAGAAGCGCGACGAAGACGCGGGCGCGCCGGAGTCTGCATATTTTCGATTGTCCCCTACCGTGCCACACCCGACGGAGCCAGAAGTCGCCCGTCAGGCCAACACCTTGATCCCCAATCCTTTTTGCACAGGAATTGCTTATCACGATGTTAATCGATTATGGCCGCAACAGGGCAAGATTATGGCAAGGCGCCCCCGCATGCTGCCTGCGCCGCTTCCACAAGGTTTTGCCACCGCAGTGAACCGTGCGGGAGGAAGCCGAAAGCAAGTTATGCCGGCGGCGGCGGTGGTGGTTCGGACGGAGCCTGCTGTGCGGTCGCACGCGACAGCATCTCGCGCTTCGTCAGAATCGGCTTCTCGTAGCTTTTCTTCATGATTTCCCCCTGCCTGAATATATTAGCAAACCGAGATTGGCCGACCTTTGGCCGAATTGTCAACGTCGGTGGATGGAATGCTCGCGGTTCTCCAGCGCCGGTCCTTTCCTCCAGATTGGCTCCTGGTGATTGACAGGTCTTTGCGCGACGAACTAGAGCATGGCTCGCAGCCCTTTCGACATGGCCCTCGCGGCCAACGGGACGGCGCCTCGTGAAGATCACGATGGAGGGATGGCCGAGCGGTTTAAGGCACCGGTCTTGAAAACCGGCGTGGGCGCAAGTTCACCGTGGGTTCGAATCCCACTCCCTCCGCCAGTCAACCCCTGTCCGACCCGGACACATAGGTTACGGTTTATACCGGAGACATGGGTAACACTTTTGGCCCGAAAGTGTTTTGGAGCGGTTCGAGCCTGCATGTCTCGTCGTCGAAATATCCCAAGTCATAGTCCATGAAGTTGGTCAGCGGTCGGGCGCCGTCGACATGGACACGGTGATCCCGTGGGCAAGGACGAGGCGGGCAATGTCCGGATGGGTTCGATCCGCGACATCCTCGCCGACTTGAAAAGCCACGATGACCTTCTGCAAGCGATGCACGGGTGCGTGTTGTAGCGCTAGCTTGAACAAGGGGTCGCCCCGACCAAGGTGCGGAGCGGCCAACACTCAGATCATTTTGAGGAAAACGGCTGCGAAGCGGAGCCGCTAGCCAACACTTTTCCTGACGCATCCACCGCCTTCACGGTGATGTTGTAGAAATGAGTTCCACTATCCGGGCACGGCCCTTTGTACCGAAACTCCCCGTACGGCAATGACGTTTGTCCTTTATAAGCGACCGTTCCGCCGCCATGTTCAAACGCAGAATTACTGTCGGTCATTCTTATTTGAAGTTTTGCGGTTCCGCTGGGAACACCCGATAGCGTTATTGGGGGTGACTTCGGGTCGAAGCACTTTTTGGTCGGCCCTCATTGAAATGAAACCCCCATGCCCGAGGCGGAAGCGCCCGAAGCAATCAACGTGAATCCAATTACAAGCAGCAGTCTTTCATCACTTCTCCGACAGGCTAGGCGGAGGGAATTGCCCCTACCCACAAGACACCAAGCCGCGAAAAGGAAACTAAGCGATTCTGCGTGGAGGCCGAGATCAATTTCGAGCTCGGCAAAACCTGGAGCACGGCCGGCCGCTTGGCGACGCGCGGTGAGCAACGCGCCTTCAGTCAAACTGCGCTGACGCACCGGATTTCTGCTACGCTATCGTTGCCATAATCGCACCGGGAGCGTCTCCGCGCACCGGCAAGGTGGTCAACGGTTGGTGAAAGAGCGTTTATTTGATTTCTCGGACAAAATATGCTGCTTGTCGCGCCCATGAGAAAGCTCTGCCTGATGGTTCTGGCGTCGCTGACGCTGGCCTTACCGGCCAAGGCGATGGATAATGCGTTGCGCGCCGGCCTGATGAAACTCGACCCGCAGACTCGCCTCGAGCAGCGGTGTGACGCCGAAGTGCTCGACCGGATCAGTCACGACGATCGCAGCTACAAGGCCGACCGCGTCGTGGCCTACGCCTTCGCCACGCCGCAGATGAGCGTCGATGCCATCAAGAGCTCCGGCGCCGCCTTCCGCAGCAAGGGCCAATGGTACCGGCTGAAGTTCAAATGCCTGACCGCGCCGGACCACATGCAGGTGCTGCAGTTCCGCTACAAGATCGGCGACGAAATCCCGGAATCCGACTGGGCCAAATATAATCTCTACGACTAGTTTTCGGCCGCGCCCCTTGCCGGCAACCACGCGAAATCCTTGAGGGCTTGCGCCGGCGACGTTGTTTTCCGGCAATGTCCGAGCCTGCGGCTTGACGCCGGTGGACCATGCCTTTAGGCCCGTCCGGGTAAAGGGCTACGCTCATTTCAGGCAAGGATTTCTAGTCGATGGAAATATTCACTGCCGCAGGCCTTTCAGCTCTCCTCCAGGTCGTCGCAATCGATCTCGCCCTCGCCGGCGACAACGCAATTGTGATCGGCCTCGCGGCAGCCGGCCTTCCTGCGGATCAGCGCAAGCGCGCCATCCTTGTCGGCATCGCGGCGGCCACTGTCCTGCGCATCATCTTTGCCTTGATCACGCAATGGTTGCTGAGCATCGGCCCGATGCTGCTTATCGCCGGCGGGCTGCTCCTTCTGTGGGTGTGCTGGAAGATGTGGCGCGAATTGCGCGTCAGCCATGAGGATGAGCGCGACGCGACCGAGGCGCTGTCGAACGGCGACTACAACAAGGATGGCAGGATCGCCGGCAAGACGCCGCGCAAGAGCTTCTCGCAGGCGGCCTGGCAGATCGTCATAGCCGACGTCTCGATGTCGCTCGACAACGTGCTCGCGGTCGCCGGCGCCGCCATGAAGCATCCGACCGTGCTGATCATCGGGCTGGCCCTTTCGATCGCCCTGATGGGTTTTGCCGCTTCCTTTGTCGCGCGTTTGCTGCACAGGTATCGCTGGATCGCCTATATCGGCCTGCTGATCATCTTGTACGTGGCGATCAACATGCTGCTCGGAGGCGCCGTGCAACAGTTTCCCGACCATTTTGCCTTCCTGACGCCCTGGTTCGGACCGGACGGCCACTGACGCTCGTTAAGAGGATACGTTGCCGGCGCGTCTCTTGCCCCGGCCGACCGGCAGGTTTGCTTCTGGGCCGAAGCGTGCTATTGCGCCGCGCGAAATGGCTCAAAGCCGAGCGCCGTAGATCGATCTTAAGAGCCTGAGGCTCAATCCTCGATCTCGCTCTCACCTCTTGGAAAACAAAATTTATGTCCGCCCCACGCGTCAGTTTCGTCAGTCTCGGATGCCCGAAAGCGCTCGTCGATTCCGAGCGCATCATCACGCGGCTCCGCGCCGAAGGCTACGAGATCGCGCGCAAGCATGACGGCGCCGACCTCGTCGTTGTCAACACTTGCGGCTTCCTCGATTCCGCGCGCGACGAGTCGCTCAATGCCATCGGCTCCGCCCTTTCCGAAAACGGTCGCGTCATCGTCACCGGCTGCCTCGGCGCCGAGCCGGAGGTCATCCGTGAGAAGCATCCCAATGTGCTGGCGATCACTGGTCCGCAGGCCTATGAGAGCGTGATGGCGGCGGTGCATGAGGCCGCTCCCCCCAGCCACGATCCCTATGTCGACCTGTTGCCGCCGCAGGGCGTGAAGCTCACGCCGCGCCACTACGCCTATCTGAAGATCTCCGAAGGCTGCAACAACCGCTGCACCTTCTGCATCATCCCGGCGCTGCGCGGCGATCTCGTCTCGCGCCCGGCCGCGGACGTGCTGCGCGAGGCCGAGAAGCTCGCCAAGGCCGGCGTCAAGGAGATCCTCGTCATCTCGCAGGACACCAGCGCCTACGGCATCGACATCAAATACCAGACGTCGATGTTCGGCGACCGCGAGGTGCGGGCGAAATTCCTCGACCTCGCCGAGGAGCTCGGCAAGCTCGGCATCTGGATACGCATGCATTATGTGTACCCCTACCCGCATGTCGCCGACGTCATTCCGCTGATGGCGAAAGGAAAGATCCTTCCCTATCTCGACATTCCCTTCCAGCACGCCTCGCCGCAGGTGCTGAAGAACATGCGCCGTCCCGCCCATGGCGAAAAGACGCTGGAGCGCATCCGCGGCTGGCGCGACGTCTGCCCGGACCTCGCGATCCGTTCGACTTTCATCGTCGGTTTCCCCGGCGAGACCGAAGACGATTTCCAGATGCTGCTCGACTGGCTGGACGAAGCAAAGATCGACCGCGCCGGCTGCTTCAAATACGAACCGGTCAAGGGCGCGCGCTCCAACGACCTCGGGCTCGAGCAGGTGCCTCAGGAGGTCAAGGAAGCGCGCTGGCACCGTTTCATGCAGCGCCAGCAGAAGATCTCGGCAACGCAGCTCGCCAAAAAAGTCGGCAAGCGCTTGCCGGTGCTGATCGACGAGGCGCACGGCACATCGGCCAAGGGCCGCACCAAATACGACGCGCCGGAGATCGACGGCTCGGTGCACATCCAGTCGCGGCGGCCGCTGCGCGCCGGCGAGATCGTCACCGTCAAGATCGACCGGGCGGACGCTTACGATCTTTACGGCTCGGCGGTCTGATCGTCGCCGACAGCGAGGCATGCCAAATGAAAAAGGGCGCCGAACGGCGCCCTTTTCTTTTTGATATCAGTAACTTGTCGCTTATTGCGGCAGCTTGTCGTCGATGCCCTTGACGTAGAAATTCATGCCGAGCAGCGTGCCGTCGTCGGCGACCTCACCGTCCTTCAGCCAGGGCGAGCCATCCTGCTTGGCGATCGGTCCGGTGAAGGGATTCCAACCGCCGGCGATCTTCTTCTCGGTGGCTTCCGCCATCGCCTTCACGTCGTCGGGCATGTTGGTGTAGGGCGCGAGCTTGACCGCGCCGTCCTTGATGCCCAGCCACACATTGTCCGGCTTCCAGGTGCCGTCGAGCGCGGCCTGGACGCGGCTGATGTAATACGGGCCCCATTCATCGGTCAGCGAGGTCAGCTGCGCGTTGGGCGCGAACTTGATCATGTCGGACGACTGGCCGAAACCATGCAGCTTGCGCTCCTCGGCGACCTGCAGCGCGGCGGTCGAGTCGGTGTGCTGGACGATGATGTCGGCGCCCTGGTCGAACAGCGCCTTGGCGGCGTCGGCTTCCTTGCCCGGATCGAACCAGGAATTCACCCACACGATCTTCACCTTGAAGTCGGGATTGATCGACTGCGCGCCGAGGATGAAGGAATTGATGCCCATCACCACTTCCGGGATCGGGAAGGAGACGATGTAGCCGGCGAGGCCCTTCTTCGATTCCTTGGCCGCGATCTGGCCGAGCACGTAGCGGCCCTCATAGAAGCGGGCGTTGTAGATGCCGAGGTTGTCGCCGGTCTTGAAGCCGGTTGCATGCTCGAACATCACCTTGGGGAACTTCTTGGCGACCTTCACCTCGGCATCCATGAAGCCGAATGACGTGCCGAAGACGATCTTGCAGTTCTCGCGCGCCAGGCGCTCGAAAGCGCGGTCGGCGTCGGGACCTTCCGACACGTTTTCGAGATAGGCGGTCTCGACCTTGTCGCCGAGCGCCTTCTCGACCTCGAGGCGGCCCTGGTCGTGCTGGTAGGAATAGCCGAAGTCGCCGATCGGACCCGTATAGACCCAGCAGGCCTTGAGCTTGCCGGCGGCCTCGGCGGTTGCCGCCAGCGACAGGGCCGCAGTCGTGGTCATCAACGCAATAAGCAGTTTTTTCATTGTGTTACCTCTCTGAGTTAAGCCTTGGAGCTTCCCGTCTTTTTGTTGTTGTCAACGATCCGGAACGAATGGCTGCCCCAACGAAGCCGGCGTGTTCATCATCGTCAGCCGCTTGTTGCGGGAGATTAGAACGAGAACCACGATGGTTGCCAGATAGGGCAGCGAAGAAAGAAACTGCGAAGGCACCGGAATGCCAAAAGCCTGTGCATGAAGCTGGCCGATCCACACCGCGCCGAAGATATAGGCGCCGGCCAGCACCCGCCACGGGCGCCAGGACGCGAACACCACCAGCGCCAACGCGATCCAGCCGCGGCCCGCGCTCATGTTCTCGACCCATTGCGGCGTGTAGACCAGCGACAGGTGTCCGCCGGCCAGGCCGGCGCAGGCGCCGCCGAAGATCACGGCCAGATAACGGTAGCGGATGACCTTGATACCGAGCGCGTGCGCCGACGTATGGCTGTCACCGATCGAGCGCAGCGTAAGCCCCGTGCGTGTCCTGAACAGGAACCACATCACCGCCGCGGTCAGCGCGATCGAGATGTAGAAGACCGGATCCTGGCCGAAGATCAGCTTGCCGACGACCGGGATCGAGCTGATCACCGGGATGTCGAGATTTGGCAATCTCACGCCCGGCTGGCCGACGAAGCTGGTGCCGATCATGCCGGAGAGGCCGAGGCCGAGCAGTGTCAGCGACAGGCCGGTCGCCACCTGGTTGGTCGCGAGCGACAGCGTCATGACGGCAAACAGCAGCGAAAACAGCGCGCCGGCGATGATGGCGGCAAGCAGGCCGATCCACGGCGACCCGGTGAGGTAGCCGGCGCCGAAGCCACCGACGGCGCCCATGATCATCATGCCCTCGACGCCGAGATTGAGCACGCCGGAGCGCTCGACCACCAGCTCGCCGATCGCCGCGATCAGAAGCGGCGTCGCCGCGGTCGCGATGGTCAAAAGGATGTTGACGGTGATGTCCATCAGCGGGCCTCTCCGAGCTTGGGCGCTGCTTCGAGTTGCGCAGCGCCGTTCGGCTTCGTCAGCGCCATGCCGATCAGCCGAATGCGGTAATGGATGAGCGTGTCGCAGCCGAGCACGAAGAACAAAAGCATGCCCTGGAAGACGCGCGCCACCTTGTCGGAGATGCCGAGCGCGCTCTGCACCGCCTCGCCGCCCAGATAGGTCAGCGCCAGCACGAGGCCCGCGGCCACGATGCCCAGCGGATTGAGGCGACCAAGGAAGGCAACGATGATGGCGGTGAAGCCGTATCCGGGCGAGATCACCGGCTGCAACTGGCCGATGGCGCCGGAGACTTCGGAGATGCCTGCCAGACCGGCGAGCGCCCCGGACAGAAGGAAGGTGAAGAACACCATCCGGTTGAACCCGAAGCCGGCGAAGCGCCCTGCCCTCGGGCTTGAGCCCAGAACGCGCACCTCGAAACCTTTCAGCATGCGGCTCATCATCAGCCAGATCGCCACGGCGGCCACCAGGGCAAAGACGAAGCCCCAATTGGCGCGGCCGGCATCGGGCATCAGCTCGGGCAGCACAGCGGAATCGCCGAACTGGATGGTCTGTGGGAAGCCGTGGCCTTGCGGATCGCGCCACGGACCGCGCACCAGCCAGTCGAGAAAGAGCTGCGCGACATAGACCAGCATCAGGCTTGTGAGGATCTCATTGGTGCTGAAGCGGGTCTTCAAAAGCGCCGGGATCGATGCGTAGAAGGCACCGCCGACCATGCCCAGCAGAAGCATCAGCGGGATCACCAGCGGACCTTCAAATTGCGGGAACAGCACCGGGATGATCGAGCCGAAGATCGCGCCGAAAATGAATTGCCCTTCGGCGCCGATGTTCCAGATGTTGGCCTTGTAGCAGACCGACAGGCCGACCGCGATCAGGATCAGCGGAGCCGCCTTGATCGCAAGCTCATGCAGCTGCCAGACCTGGCTGATCGGCTCGACGAAGTAGATCTCGAAGGCATTGAGCGGATTGACGCCGAGCAAGGCGAACATGATGGCGCCGGCGATCATCGTCAGCGCGAAGGCGATAAAGGGCGACAGCACCGAGAACAGCGCCGAGCGCTGCGGGCGTTTGACGAGTTCGATGCGCATCATGCCACCTCCAGGCTGTGTTCGGCGTGGCCGGGTTCGGCGCCGCCCATCAACAGGCCGATCTTCTCGAAAGTCGCGTCGGCGATCGGCAGCGGCGTCGACAATTCTCCGTTGTGCATGACGGCGATCGCGTCCGACAGCTCGAACAATTCGTCGAGGTCCTGGCTGATGACGAGGACCGCCGAGCCGCTGCGGGCAAGCTCGATCAGGGCCTGGCGGATGTGCGCGGCGGCACCGGCATCGACGCCCCAGGTCGGCTGGTTGACGACCATGACGCTCGGCTTGCGGTCGAGCTCGCGACCGACGATGAATTTCTGCAGATTGCCGCCCGAAAGTGCTGCCGCCTCTGGATCGGGCGCGCTTTTGCGCACGTCCATGGCTTTGATGATGCGCTGGGCGGCGCTGTAAACCGCGCCGCTCCTGACCATGCCGGCCGAGCCGACGAAAGCCTTGCCGTCGGTGGCGTGGCGGGACAGAAGCAGGTTTTCCGAAAGCTTCATGCGCGGCGCCGCGCCATGACCCAGGCGCTCTTCGGGCACGAAGGCGGCCCCCATCAAGCGGCGACCGGTGATCGGCAGGCCTCCGGCATCCTTGCCGCGGATGCGCACGGAACCGGTATCCTGCTGCAGCACCTCGCCGGAGACGGATTCGAAGAACTCGCCCTGGCCGTTGCCGGCCACACCAGCGATGCCGATCACTTCGCCGGCGCGCACGCTGAGATTGATGTTCTTGAGCGGGATGGCGAAGGGCGTCGCCGGCTTGCGGCTGAGGCCGCGGATTTCCAAGAGCGCCGGCGCCGTTTCGATACCTTCGGCCGGCGCACGCACCACCGCCTTCACCTCGCTGCCGACCATCATGCGGGCGAGCGATGCAGCCGTCTCCTCACGCGGATTGCAGTGGCCGACGACCTTGCCGTGGCGAAGCACCGTGGCGCGGTCGCAGATGCGTTTGACCTCTTCCAGCCGATGCGAGATGTAGAGGATCGATTTGCCTTCCAATCGCAGGCGCTCCAGCGTCTCGAACAGCTTGTCAGCTTCCTGCGGTGTCAGCACCGAGGTGGGCTCGTCGAGAATGATGAGCTGCGGCGTCTGCAGCAGGCAGCGGATGATCTCGATGCGCTGGCGCTCGCCGACCGAAAGGTCGCCGACCAGCGAATCCGGATCGAGCGGCAGGCCATAGCTGTAGGACAGCGCCCGCGCCTTCGCCGCGATGGTGCTGATCGGCGAACCGTCATTGAGCGAGAGCGCGATGTTCTCGGCCGCCGTCAGCGCCTCGAACAGCGAGAAATGCTGGAACACCATGCCGATGCCGAGCTTCTTGGCCACGCCCGGGCTGGTGATCTTGACCGGCTTGCCGTCCCAGAAGATCTCGCCCGAGTTCGGTTCGAGCGATCCGAACAGCATCTTGACCAGTGTCGATTTGCCGGCGCCGTTCTCGCCGAGCAGCGCGTGGATCTCGCCCTTCGCGATATTGAGATCGATGTGATCGCACGCCGTCAGCGCGCCGAAAATCTTGGTAAGGCCACGAACCTCAAGCAGGTTCGCCCTGTCATGATTTGCACTCACAGTGCCTCCCATCCAGTTTCCCGGATATGTTCTGTGTTCCCGAAAGCATGGTATGCGCGGCCGGCTCCCATCGGAAAGCAGCACCCAACTTGAAAGAGCTTCAAGAATTTCTGCGGAAACTCAAGGGCTAAGATAGACCTCTTGAGAACAACGGCAAATCCGCATCGCTTTTCGGGCAAGCTATGCCTTCGGGCACGGCAAGCCGCTGAAAAACAAGGCAGCCGGCTATGGTGCCGAAAGGTGTGAACGGTGAAACGCTCTAGGGAATGAGGACCGTCGTTCCCGTCGTCTTGCGAGCCTCGAGATCAGCTTGCGCCTTTGCGGCGTCCTTCAGCGCATAGCGCTGGTTGATCTTGATCTCGACGGCGCCGCTCTTGACCACGTCGAAAAGCGCTTCGGCCGACTTCACCAGATCTTCGCGCCTGGCGTTGTAGACGAACAGCGTCGGCCGGGTTGCGTAGATCGAGCCCTTCTGCGCCAGGAGCGACATCGAGAAAGGCGGGATCGGCCCGGACGACTGCCCGAAGCTGACGAACATGCCGAGCGGCCTCAGGCAATCGAGCGACGCCGGAAAAGTGTCGGCGCCAACGGAATCGTAGACGACGTCGCATTTCTTCCCGCCCGTAAGCGCCGCGACGCCGGCGACGAAATCCTGCTCCTTGTAGTTGATGACGTGATCGAAGCCATGCGCCCGGGCAAGCTCGATCTTGTCGGCGGAGCTCGCGGTGCCGATCACGGTCGCGCCGAGATGCTTTGCCCACTGGCCGAGGATGAGGCCGACGCCGCCGGCCGCCGCGTGGTAAAGAATCGTGTCGCCGGCCTTCACCGGGAAGGTCCGGCGCAGAAGGTATTCGGCCGTCATGCCCTTCAGCATCATCGCCGCGGCCTGCTCGTCGCTGATGCCGTCCGACACTTTGACCACGCGGTCGGCGGCGATCACCCGTTGCTCGGCATAGGCGCCCACATTGACGGCATAGGCGATGCGGTCGCCCGGCTTCAGCCAGTCGACGCCGGTGCCGAGCGCCAGCACGACGCCTGCCGCCTCGCCGCCCGGGATCAGAGGAAAACCACCGGGTGGCGGGTAAAGCCCGGAGCGATAGTAAACGTCGATGAAGTTGAGGCCGATCGCCGTGTGACGGATCAGGATCTGGCCTTCTCCCGGCTGGCCGGGATCGGCATTTTCATAAGTCAGGACCTCGGGGCCGCCATTGGCGTGAATACGGACTGCCTTGGACATCGCTCAACTCTCCGAAGGTTATGGACAGGATCTGGTGCATGATGCGGAAAGATCATGCTTCGGCAAAAGCCAGTTCAGGATTTCCTGGCGCCCAGATTGGGGAACATCTGCATGATGCCGCCGATACTGGCGAGATAGAGGCCGGTGATCGTGATGCCGATCTTGGTGAAGTCGCTGACCTGTTCGCTGAGAACGCCGATCTTGTCATAGAAGGCTGCAAGGGCTGCCTGTGCCAGCGCCAGCGCGCCGAAGGCACACCACAAAAGCGTCATCCCGAGATTGACCGGCCGCAACCTCACGACGCGCACCGGATGGATGAAGTTGATCGGCACGAAAGTGAGGATGCCGGCGACCACCACCACGGCAAAAGACACCCATTGCCCGGGCTCGATGACGAAGAGCGTGAACACCACCATGTTCCAGACGACGGGGAATCCCTTGAAGAAGTTCTCCTTCGTCTTCATGCCGGTGTCGGCATAGTAGATCGCGCTGGAGACGACGATGATGGCCGCCGACAGGAAGGACAGGTTCTCGCCCATGAGGCCGCGCTGATAGAGCGCGAATGCCGGAATGAGCACGTAAGTGACATAGTCGATGATGTTGTCGAGGAGTTCGCCCGACCATGTCGGCAGGATTTCCTTGACCTCTAGCTTCCTGGCGATCGGGCCGTCGATGCCGTCGACGAACAGCGCCAGCCCAAGCCACCAGAACATCGCCGTCCAGCGTTCCTCGCTCGCCGCCACAAGCGACAGGAAGGCAAGGAACGATCCTGACGCCGTGAGCAGATGCACGGAGAACGCGCGCGCCTGCGGCCACGTCACCTTCTTCTTCGGCAACGGGATCCGCTGCGCGATCTTTTTCGCCGCTTTCCTGGCCGTTGTGTTCTTGCTCACGGTCCCCGCCAGTCCAGCTTGCAGATCTCGGCCGAGCGGCCGGCGAAATTCCAGTTGCGGCCAAAGGCGCGCATCTTGCTCTTGTCGGACTTCGCCACGATGATCTCCGGCGCGATCCAGTATTCGGAATTGGTGATCACCGTATCCTTCTCGCGGTCCTTGCCGGGGATAGGCGTCACCGCGCCGTCGATGATCTTCGGTATCTGGAAGACGCGCGTCTTGTCACGCGTCTCATAAGTGATCGGCACCTGCTCGACGCCAAGGAATTTCCCGACGAGGATCGACAGCAGCGAGGTGGTGCCGCCGGCCTTGCCGGTGAAGATCTTGGTCAGCGCCTTCACCGCATAGACCGAGGCGCGCTTGTCGATGAACAGGCCGGCCGTCCAGTTGCCGCGGCTCATGTAACCGGGGATCTCCATGACCAGGCCGAGATTGAGGCCGGAAAGGTCGACTTCGCCGAAATGGCCCGCGTCGATGCGGAAGCCGGCCCAGGTCTGGCAGTAGCCTTCTGTCGGCGGATGGCTGCCGAGCGACAGCACGCAGGGACAGAAAACCGTGCAATTGCAGGAGAGTACCAGCTCCCCTTTCATTGCCCAGCTTTGGTCGGTCATCGAATTCTCCCTCACGCCGAAACTAATAGCAGGGCCACCGCCCACACAAGCAGTATCGCACCGGCAACCCGGCTGGCCACCCTGCCGGCGGTCTGTTTTTCGATCAGTGTGAACAGGCCGATCAGCGCCATCCAGAAGACGTTCATCGCTCCGACAGCGAACATCACCAGCATCAGCGCCCAGCAGCAACCGAGGCACCAGACGCCCTGCTCCAATCCCAGGCGGAAGATGCGGGCCGGTTTCGCGCTCCAGTTGGCGAACAGGATCGAGAACGGGTTGCGGCACTTCTCCAGGCATGCCTGTTTCAGGCCGCTGAATTGATAGAGGCCGGCGACAAGCAGCGCCGCGACACCAGCAAGGCCGACGGCGGGATCGAGCATCCGGCCGGAACCGGCAAAGGCGTAGACCGCGAGCGTCAACATCGTGAAACCCATGGACGCGGCAAGCCATGTGGTGAGATACCCGGCGACAAGCACCAGCGGATGAACGACGGGCTCGCCCTTCATCCTCGCCGTATCGGCGATTTCGCAATAGGTGCGGATCAAAGGCGCCGCCGAAGGCAGCATTGTCGCCACGGCCATCAGGAACCACATCAGCACAAGCGCCGATGCTTGCACGACGGCCGGGCCGGCAAGCGGTGCCGGCGCGAGGCAAAGAGTGAAGAACCGGTCCAGGAAATCCGGCAACGGCAGGCTGGGCAGATTTTTCAGCAACATATCGCCGGGCGCGCCGGCAGGGCGGCTTTCGGCACCGCGGATCGCCATCGCGCCGAGAAGGAACCAGGCAAAGGCAACGCCGATACCAATCGTGAGCGTGACCGCGAGACGCGGGCTGCGCGCGACGTCCGCCGTCGCGCGGCCCGCGCGGTCGAGATGGCTGAAATCATGCTGCTCGCCGCTCATGACAATCGAATGGGCTGAATCGCCGCGTTGATCAAGCCGGCTGATCTGCCCTATATCCAGATAAAGGCCCGACGGGTCGCCTCTCATTGTGGAAGCCTGGCGTGGAGCACAACGACAAAGCCCGCATCCTGGTTGCTGGCAGCGGTCCGGCCGGCCTGATCGCGGCGCTCGGCTTCGCCGAGGCCGGCTTCGACGTGACGCTGGTCGGCCCTGAAGCCAACACCGCCGATGGCCGCACCACAGCCCTTATGAATCCCGCCCTGAAAGTCCTTGACCGGCTGGGCGTCCTTGCCGAGCTGAGGCCGCAGGCCGCGCCGCTCAAGGTGATGCGTATCGTCGACGCAACAAGGCGGCTGATCCGCAGTCCAACCGTGACTTTCCGCGCCAGCGAGATCGACGAGGAACAGTTCGGGCTCAATCTGCCGAACAAGGCTCTCATCCCCATCCTCGCCAGGGCTGTTTCAGCTCATGATGGCATTCATTGGCTGAAATCCACCGTCGAGTCCTGGAGGCTTGACGCCGACCAGGCCCATGCCAGGCTGGCTGACGGCAGCGAAGTCTCGGCGTCGCTGGCGGTCGCCGCCGATGGCCGCCTGTCTCCGGCGCGGGAAGCCGCAGGCATTCGCGCCTCCGCGCGGTCGTATCCGCAGTCGGCGCTTGTCCTCAATTTCGGCCACCGCAGCGAGCACGGCTTCGTCTCGACCGAATTCCACACCGAAACGGGGCCGTTCACGCAGGTGCCGCTGCCCGGCCGGCGCTCCAGCCTTGTCTGGGTGGTGAAGCCGGAGACGGCGCAGGAGCTGGCGGCGCTCGACGATGCCACCTTGTCGACGCGTATCGAGGAACAGATGCAATCGATGCTCGGCCGGGTCTCGGTCGAGCCAGGTCGCCAGGTCTATCCGTTGTCGGCGGCCTCGCCCGGCCGTTTCGCGCAAAACCGCGTGGCGCTGGTCGGTGAAGCAGCGCATGTGTTTCCGCCGATCGGCGCGCAAGGCCTCAACCTCGGCATCAGGGATATCGAAGATCTGATTGGAATCGCGAGTGAAAACAGCAGCGATCCCGGATCGCGCCGGACCCTCGCCGCCTATGACACGAGACGCCGGCCCGACATATGGGCGCGCAGCGGCGCGGTGAACCTGCTCAACATGTCGCTCTTGTCCGACATGCTGCCGGCGCAGCTGGCGCGCAGCGCCGGGCTCAATGCGCTTGGCAGCTTCGCGCCGCTACGCGCCTTCTTCATGCGCGAGGGGCTGCGGCCGGGCAGCGGCTTTCGCGCCATTGCCGGCGGGCTGCGCAAACCGACCGCGCACTAGAAGCCGATCGCCGCGTGTTTTCAGTCCGTCTGCGAAACCTTACGCGTAGCCCATCCGTGGCTTGCAGCATGGAGCGCGGCAATTGAATTGCGGCTAACCCTGCGCCAAATAGGCCCAAGCCGAAAGTCGGGGTCGATTTTTGGCCGCGTGACGTGTAAAATCAATCTCTTAGGCGCCTTGCGCGCAGCCACGAAGGGGCGCCTCGGAACCTAAGTGGTGAACGTGATGAAAACGGCCAAATTCTCGATCGGGCAAGTGGTTCGCCACAGGCTGTTTCCGTTCCGCGGCGTGATCTTCGACGTCGATGCCGAATTCGCCAACACCGAGGAATGGTACGAAGCCATTCCCGCCGACGTGCGTCCGCGCAAGGACCAGCCTTTCTACCATCTTCTGGCGGAGAATTCGGAGACCGAATACATCGCCTATGTGTCGGAGCAAAACCTGCTCGAGGACCGGTCCGGCGAGCCGGTGCGGCATCCGCAGATCGGCGAGATGTTCGACAAGCTCCCGGACGGCCGCTACGAGCCGAAGCGCCAGTCGAAGCACTGAAGCGCAAAGCACATCGCCCAAGGCGGACAGCGCCTTGGCAACAAAAAAGCGGGGCATTTGCCCCGCTTTTTTGTTCTGAAAACGCGCTTCCGCGATCAGTTCGCGGTCTTGGCCTTGTCCTGCTCGTCCTTGAGCTTCTTGGCGAAGTCCTGGTTGTTCTTGGCGACGAAGTCCTGCAGCTTCTTCTGCCGGTCCTCGATGTCCGACTGCTGCAGCGGCGGGCCGTCATAGGCGCCGCTGAAGCCGGTGAGCGCGATCTTGATCGGGTTCGGCTGGTTCTGGAAGTTGATCGAGGTGAGCGTGATCCCCTGCCCCTTCTTGAAGGAAGCGACGAGCTGGTCGCTCAGCGGCACCTCCGCCACGCAGCGATCCGGGAAGCAGATCACATAGTCGAGCTTCTGCGCCTTGCCGGCATCGATCTGCAGCGCGATGCCGGGAGGCACGAGGCGGCCGGTCGGGACCGTGACCTGGAAGACCTTGCGGTTCACCTTGCCCTTGAGCTCGATCAGGCTGACGCCGGTGACGAGCTGGCCGTTGCCGGCGGTGACGATGTTCTGCACGTTGCAGATGTCGACGTCTTCCTGCTTGGTGCAGGCCTTGAACCAGCCCTGAGGAATCTGCGGCTGCTGTTGGGCCGAGGCGGTGAAAAGCCCGGCGCCCAGAACGCCGACCACGCCTGCGGCCAGCACCGAAAGGCGGTACGCGTTGATCGTCATATGGTGCACTTTCCTCTCAAATGATCCCGGGGACCGGCTTCTTCGTGCCGTGTGGTCCAGCTACCTGTTGCCCAAATGAGGCAACAGGATGACTTCGGAGCGCGTGTTACACTGCCAGCGGCGTCGAATCCAGCCCGGTTTCCGCGATTTCTTCGCGGTTTCCTCTCCCGTTGGCGAGCATATCGGCGATGGAGCGGCTGAACCCGATTCCCGCTGGCACGCCGATTCAATCGGATAGCGAAATGCTCTACGGTGCATGGCGAATCACAAAGCCGCCCGGCAAGGAGACGGTCATGGACCGCGTTCTCGTTCGGCTGATCGCCGCAACGTCGTTTCTGGCTCTTTCGCTCCTTCCGGCACAGTCGGAGCCGAAGCACGGCATTGCCATGCAGGGCGAGCCGGCGCTGCCGCCCGACTACAAGCATTTCGACTACGTCAATCCGGACGCGCCAAAAGGCGGAAGCGTCACCTATTGCGTCGTCGGCTCCTTCGACAACCTCAATCCCTTCATCCTGAAAAGCCTGCGCACCACTGCGCGCGGCATGATCGATACGGTCTACGGCAATCTCGTCTTCGAGCCGTTGATGCAGCGCAACTATGACGAGCCTTTCAGCCTCTACGGACTGCTTGCCGACAGCGCCGACATGGATCCGGACCGCAAGAGCATCGAGTTCCATCTCAACCCCAACGCAAAATGGTCTGACGGCCAGCCGGTCACGCCGGAGGACGTGCTCTTCACCTACGACGTCTTCGCCGAGAAGGGGCGCCCGCCCTACAGCGACCGCATGAGCATGATCGCCAAGCTGGAGAAGACCGGCGAGCACAGCGTGAAGTTCATCTTCAACGACAAGGCCAACCGTGAATTCCCGCTGATCATCGCGCTAACGCCGATCGTCCCGAAGCACGCCTTCGACAAGGACACGTTCGACAAGACCACGCTGAAGCCGCTGATCGGCAGCGGTCCCTACACTGTAGACAAGGTGCTGCCGGGGCAGCGTATCGTCTTCAAGCGGAATCCGGATTACTGGGGCAAGGACGTCCCGTCCAAGCGCGGCTTCGACAATTTCGACCAGGTCACCATCGAGTATTTTCTCAACGCCAACGCCAAGACGGAAGCGTTCAAGAAAGGCATCTGCGCCCTCGATGACGAGACCGATCCGGTCAAGCGTGAGCGCGACATCGACTTTCCGGCCTTCCGAAAGGGCGATGTGAAGGAAGAATATTTCAACACCGGCATCCCCCCGGTGGTGACCGGCTTCCTGTTCAACACCAGGCTGCCGAAATTCGCCAATCCGGTCGTGCGCCGCGCGCTCGGCATGCTCTACGACTTCGAATGGGCGAACAAGAACCTGTTCGGCGGCAAGTTCAACCGCACCATGAGCTATTGGCAGAATTCCGAGTTGTCCGCGCTTGGCCATCCGGCCGACGATCGCGAAAAGGCGCTGCTTGCCCCCTACCCGGATCGCGTGCCGCCCGACGTGATGGACGGCACCTGGCACCCACCGGTGACGGATGGTTCGGGCCAGGATCGCAAGGTGCTTAAAGCTGCCTTCGAATTGCTGAAGAGCGCCGGCTTCCACGTGCAGGACGGCAAGATGCTCGACCCGCAGGGAAATCCCTTCAGCTTCGAGATACTGACCTCCTCGCAGGACGAGGAGCGGCTGGCCGCCATCTACCAGCGCACGCTGGAGAAGATCGGCATAGGTGTCAGCATCCGCACCCTCGACGGCGACCAGATCCAGTCGCGCAAGCAACGCTATGACTTCGAGGCGCTGATCGGCACGAGCGGCTTCAGCAATTCGCTGTCGCCCGGCAGTGAGCAGCTCGGCCGCTGGGGATCGGTCGCCGCGAAGACGGAAGGATCGTTCAACCTCGCCGGCGTCGCCGACCCGGCGATCGACGCCGTGATCGACGCAATGCTCAACGCCCGGACCAAGGAAGACTATATCGCCGCGGTGCGCGTGCTCGACCGGCTGCTGATCTCAGGCAACTATATCGTGCCGATGCAATACAACACGCAGCAATGGCTCGCTTACTGGAGTTATCTGGAACATCCGCAAAAGACCCCCATATTCGGCTATCAGCTGCCGACCTGGTGGCGAAAGCTCAACTGACCAACCCAACCCAATCGGGCCCGAACAGGAGACGAGCATGAGCGCCGAGAACTCCATCACCGTCGATGTCGTGTCCGATGTCGTCTGCCCCTGGTGCTTCATCGGCCAGAAGCGGCTGGACACGGCCATCGCTTCTACAAGTGATGTCGACGTGCATGTCCGCTGGCGGCCGTTCCAGCTCGATCCGACCATCCCGCCTCAGGGCATGGATCGCCGCCAATATATGCTCGGCAAGTTCGGCAGCGAGGAACGCATCCAGCAGATCCACGCGCGCATCGAGCCGCTCGGCGAGGCCGAGGGCATCCATTTTGCCTTTGGCGCCATCAAGGTCGCCGCCAACACGCTGGATGCTCATCGCGTCATCCGCTGGGCCGGCGCCGCCGGTGAAGATGTGCAGAACCGGCTGGTTGGCCGCCTCTTCCAGCTGAATTTCGAGGAAGGCGTGAACATTGGCGACCATGCCGTGCTGGCGAAGGCCGCAGGCGAGGCCGGCATGGATGCGTCCGTGGTCGAGACGCTGCTGCCGACCGACGCCGACGTCGAGGCAGTCCGCAACGAGATCGCCACCGCTTCGCGCATGGGCATCACCGGCGTACCCTGCTTCCTGCTCGAAGGCAAATATGCGGTGATGGGCGCGCAGGATGCCGACACGCTTGCCGACGCGATCCGCCAGGTGGCCCAGGCCAAGGCGCGCGGCGAGCTGGAAACCACCGCAGGCTGAGTGTTTCTTCCACGCAATTCCGGACGGCAAGCCGTCGCGCATTTTTCCTGGATCGCCCCTATTTAACAGTCGGCTCGCCACACACGATCTGGTGAATCGCCTTGAACACGGCGCTAAGCTAAAACCCGCAAGGGTTTAGCTGATTTGAGGGGCACGAAATGGCGGTCAGGCGTCGCGCACTGTTGCTGCTGTGCTTGCCTCTCGCCTTCGGCCTTCCGCTGACATTGCAGCATGTGTCCGCCGAGGAAGCCGTCATGTCGGCGACCTTCGAAAGTAAACCCTGGACAGCGTCTTTCACCCTGGCCCAGACGATGCAGATGGCCGGCAAGCCGATGCTGAACCTGTCGGGAACCGAGCAGGGCTCGCCGACCATGACCTTCAATTCGATGCTGGTGCTCAAGGATCCGAACGACCTTGCCGGCAGCTATAAGCTCAAGACCGGGTCGACCGCGAACAGCGCCAATTTCAACATCCTCGATGCCGGCGCCATGGTCGGCCATGTCCGTTTCGCCATTGGCGAGATCGTCATCGACAAATACGACCCCGCCGCAAAGACAGTTTCCGGTCATTTCAGTGCTTCGGGAAAGGGCGAATCGAACAAGCTTGAAGAGCTCACGGACGGTAAATTTTCGGGCATTCCGGTCACCGCGCAGTAGTCATTTCGGCAGATTGGCACCTCTCTTTCGTTCACAAACTCGTGTTTTTTGCTTCCGTTGGGGAAGCTTTTTGCCGGCTGGCATAATTACCTTTAACATACTGGAATAAAAGCCAAAATCGGCTCGATGAGCGGCCCCTCGGCACAGCTCTTCTGTTGCCATCGCGCCACGGCGGGTAACCCTGTTCACATTCTCCGGCAGAAAATTAATGGAAAATGATCAATTGGTGTTACCCTGTGTAACAAAACTAGAAAGGTTTGGGCGGGATCGTGACTGAGGTCGGTAGACCGCAACGTACAGTACCGGAGCAAACATCCAACGAGGCAAAGGCCTCGTCCCTGACGCCGGTATCGTCGATGCGTACATTCTGGGGGCTGATGCGAGCCTACTGGTTCTCCGACCGGTGGAAGGAAGCCTGGACCCTCACCATCGTCATCGCGCTGCTGACGGCATTATCCAGCAAGGCCGGCGTCTGGTTTGCCGTGGCGTTGGGCGAGTTGGGCAACTCGATCGCCTTCCTCCACGACGCAGCCAACCCCCACCCCTTGCAGACCATTCTGACCAATGCCGGTATTTTGGTGCTGTTGGTTGTGCTGAAGGATGCCGGCTTCACCGGCGTGCGCAATCTCGTTTCAACGACGTTGCACCGCAAATGGCGAGGCTGGCTGAACAACCAGTTCAACCAGGCCCTGCTCGACGGCAACCATACCCATTTCCATGCGCAGCACGGCTCGGTGGCGGGCGGCATCGTCGCTCCGGACAACATCGACCAACGCATCCAGGAATCGATCAAGGACATGACCGGCGGCGCTATCGGGCTTGCCATGGGCGTGCTGGGTGTCGCGACTTCGCTCTATTTCATCGGCGAAAACCTGATTGGATCCTCGGTCGAGGTTAAGGGCCTGGAATTCCTGGGCAGCTATGGCACAGCGGTGCTAGCCTTCCTCGCGGTCGCCACCTACGTGCCGCTGAACACCTGGATCGCCGTCAAGCTCGGGCGAATGCTCGAGCGGCTCAATGTGCGCATGCAGCAGGCCGAGGGCAGCTACCGCAGCGAGCTGACGACATTCCTGCGCCGCAGCTTCCATGTCGCCGCCTCGCATGGCGAGGGCGTGCAAAAGTCGATGCATGACAGGCTCTATGTCGATATCGACAAGACGTGGGGGCGGCTCAATGTCGTCAACACCAGCTACACGTCGTTCGAGCTGATCTACAATTTCGTCGGCGCCCGTATCGTTGCCTATGCCCCGGGCCTCGTGTCGTTCATCCATAACCGCCTGGACTACAAAGGCTACATCACCGGCTCCGAAATGGTCGCTCAGTTGATCAGCCAGTGCTCTTGGTTTATCCACGTGATGCCGGCGATCGCGACGCTAAGGGCCAACAGCCAGCGCGTGACCGAACTCGCCAACGCCATCGAGAACGTCCAGCACCCGCGGGTATTCTATCAGCAGACCGGCCGCTCCGACTTCAGCTACGCCAGCCAGAATCCGGTGTTCGGCCTGACCATCCAGAAGCTCGAGCTGGCGCATCAGGGCGAGGACGCGACGCCCTTCCTCAGTGCCGCCAATCTGCGCTTCCGCCGCGGCGAATGGACCTTCCTCAAGGGCGAGTCCGGCTGCGGCAAGACCTCGCTGATCAAGGCGATCAACGGCCTGTGGCCGTATGGCCGTGGCACAATCGTCTTCCCGGAGGGTGTGACGAGCTTCTACGCCGCTCAGGAGGTCAAGCTGCAGCAGGTCTCGCTGAAGCAGCTCGTCTGCCTGCCGGGTTCCGAGAACGACCACAGCGATACGCAGGTCGCGGCCGCCCTGCACAAGGCTGGCCTGGGCGACTTTATCGAACATCTGGCCGACGAGAGCCGCGAGGGCAAGACCTGGGACCAAGTGCTTTCGGGTGGCCAGAAGCAGAAGCTGGTGGTCGCGCGCATCATTCTGCGGCAGCCGGGGCTTCTCTTCCTCGACGAAGCGACCGGCGCGCTCGATCCTGAAGGCAAGATCGCCTTCCACCAGGCGATCAAGGACAATTGCCCGAACGTCACCGTCATCAGCGTCATGCACGAGGCCGTGGCGCCGCGCTCGCTTTCCGGCGAGGAATTCTACCACAGCGTGGTTTCGATCTCCGACGGCGTGGCCACCAAGAAGCCGCTTGCTCCCAGCCTGCCGCGCGAGCTCACCACAATTCTCACCCAGCCGCGGCCGGTCGAGGACAAGTGGCTGCGCTTCCGCCGGCTGAAGCAGAAATAACAGTCATACCAAGCCTTTGGGTGAGGCGATGGCTGCGCCAGAGGGCGCCGCCGATCACAGTCTCGCGATCAGCGCAATCCGCGTGCGTTTTCCAATGCTTCGCGATTGACTCGGCAAAAACCGCTCCTATGTTGCGCCCGCTCGCCAAATTCAAACCTACAGCGCCGCGCGTCGCTTGGACGGGCAAAAGACGCTGTAGAAACTTAGAATTTGCGCATGATCCTTTCCGAAAATCGAAACCGATTTTCGGGGTCATGCGCGAACCCCGCGAGCAGAAAGGTCAACCCGCCATGCCTGGCGACAGTCACAGTCGAACGCAACCGCCGTCCGCCCTGACGTGACCTGATGGCTCACGTCCTGCCGGACGGCAAGGAGTGAGCCATGAACGAATTCGCACCCGTACTGGACGACGAAGCCGTCGCCGTCGCCCGTGTTCTAGCCAACGATCACGTCGCTGACGTCGTCGAAGCCCTCAACCACGAGCCCCGCGAGACAGCCATCGAGCTGCTGTGCGCCGTGCCGTTCGAGCGTCTGGTCGAGATTTTCGACCAGCCGGAACTCGAAGCAGCGCCCGAGCTAGCCGAGGCCCTGCCCCGCCCCAAGGCGAGCAAGCTTTTGACCGCCATGTCGGTCGACCGCGCGGCCGACATCCTGCGCGAGTTGGACGAACCGGCCCGCTCTGAGCTGCTCGGCGCCTTGGCGCCGCCGCTGCGCGCGACGCTGCTGTCCATCCTGGGATACCCGGAGGGCAGCGCCGCCTCGATCATGACGACGGAATTCGTCAGCGTGCCTTCCGACTGGACCGTGGGCCGCACGCTCGACTACATCCGCAAGGTCGAGCGTACGCGCGAAACCATCTACGCCATCTACATCGTCGATCCGGACACGCAGCTCCTGCTGCGTTCGACCGGATTGCGCCGGCTGATCACCGGCAACCCGGAGGATTCGATCCTGTCGGTGGCGCCCGACCGCATGCCGGTGACGGTGACGCCGCTCACCGACCGCGAGAACCTGGCGCAGACCATCTCCAAATACGACCTGCTCGCCTTGCCTGTCGTCGACCACGGCAGGATCCTGGGCATCGTTACCGTCGACGACATCATCGACACGATGATCGAGGAGACGACCGAGGACGTGCATCGTTTCGGCGGCATGGAGGCCCTGGACGAGCCCTATATGAAGATGAGCTTCCTCGCCATGATCCAGAAGCGCGCCGGCTGGCTCTGCGCGTTGTTTCTCAGCGAGATGCTGACGGCCAACGCCATGCAGAGCTACGAGAGCGAGCTGGAACGGGCGATCGTGCTCACCCTTTTCATCCCGCTGATCATGAGTTCCGGCGGCAATTCCGGCTCGCAGGCGACGTCGCTTGTCATCCGCGCGCTGGCGCTGCGCGAGATCGGGCTGCGCGACTGGTGGCGGGTGGCGCTGCGCGAGTTGCCGACCGGGGTGGTGCTCGGCTCGATCCTCGGCATCGTCGGCATCTGCCGCATCGGGCTCTGGCAGTATTTCGGCTTCTACGACTACGGTCCGCACTGGATGCTGATTGCGGCGACGGTAGGCGCGGCGCTGGTCGGCATCGTCACCTTCGGCTCGCTGTCGGGATCGATGCTGCCCTTCGCGCTGAAGCGGATTGGTTTCGACCCAGCGAGCGCCTCGGCGCCGTTCGTCGCTACGCTGGTCGATGTCACCGGGCTGGTGATCTACTTCTCGGTGGCGCTGGTGATCCTGCGCGGCACGCTGCTGTAGACTTGGGACTTATCGCCGCCAGTCATGCCGGCGGCGGTTTCCCGATCCGGGGCTTAAAGCATGTCTCCCGAAAGTGGGAACCGGTTTCGGGATAAAGACATGCGCAAAATCAAAAACCTAAAGCGTATGGAGCGAATCTGAAAGATCGCGACGCGCTTTAAACGCGTTCGCCGTTCTTCACGCGATAGGTCGGCTTGTACATCGTCACCAGTTCCTCCGCCGCGGTCGGATGCACGGCCATGGTGCGGTCGAAATCGTCCTTGGTCAGGCCAGCCTTCAGCGGGATGCCGAGAAGCTGCGCCATCTCGCCGGCATCAGGCCCCAGAATATGCGCGCCGATCACCTTCCTGGACGCTCCGTCGACCACCAGCTTCATCAGCATCTTCTCCTCGCGCCCCGACAGCGTATGCCGCATCGGACGGAATGATGCTCGATAGATCTCGACGTCGGGGAAGCGCTTGATCGCATCGTCTTCCGACAGGCCGACGGTGCCGATCTCCGGCTGCGAGAACACCGCGGTCGGAATGGTATCGTGATCCGGCGCGGTCGGATTGTCCTTGAAGGCGGTCTCGATGAAGCACATCGCCTCGTGGATGGCGACCGGCGTCAGTTGCACGCGATGGGTGACGTCGCCGATCGCCCAGATGTTGTCGAGATTGGTGCGCGAATATCGGTCGACCACGATCGCGCCTGTCTTGCTGAGCTCGATGCCGACGCCTTCCAGGCCCATATTCTCCGTATTGGGAATACGGCCGATCGCCAGCATGACCTGGTCGACCGTCAGGGTTTGGCCGGAAGACAGCAACACGTCCAGCCTGCCCTCCGGGGTCTTGCGCACCCGTTCCGAAACCGCGGGGCAAAGGATCTTGATCCCCTTTTTCTCCATCGTCTCATGCAGCGAGCGGCGCAGATCCATGTCGAAGCGGCTGAGGATCTCCTGGCCGCGATAGACCAGCGTGGTGTCGACACCCAGGCCATGGAAAATGTTGGCGAATTCGACGGCGATGTAGCCGCCGCCCTCGATCATGATCGCCTTCGGCAGCTCCTTGAGATCGAAGGCCTCGTTGGAAAAGATGCAGTATTCGTGGCCGGACAGCGCCGGGTGCGACGCCGGCCGCCCGCCGGTAGCGATCAGGATCTGGTCGGCGCTGACGGTGCGATCTTCCGCGACCAGATAAACGGAGTGCGGGTCGACGAGCACCGCGCGCGAATGGAAGGTATCGCCGCCGGCGCCTTCGACATTCTTCTTGTAGATCGCCTCGAGCCGCGCGATCTCCTTGTCTTTGTTGGCAACCAGCGTCCGCCAGTCGAAGCTCGCCTCGGGCACGGTCCAGCCATAGCCGGCGGCATCGGCGAAATGTTCGGGAAACTGCGAAGCATAGACGTAAAGCTTCTTCGGCACGCAGCCTCGGATGACGCAGGTGCCGCCGAAGCGGTACTCCTCCGCGATGGCGACCCGCTTGCCGAGGGACGCTGCCACCCGGGCCGCCCTCACCCCGCCTGAGCCGCCGCCGATGACGAACAGATCATAGTCGTAAGCGGCCATCGCTTGAGCTCCTGCGGATGAGAAAGACGGGTCACAGGTAGGCTGCAAAACGGCAAAAGAAAAGCCCGGGCAGACCCGGGCTTTGTAGTCCAGCGGCCGTCGGCCGGTAGGCGCGGATCAGTTCTGCGAATCGTCCGCGGGGGCCGAATTGTCTGCGGGAGCGGAATTGTCAGCCGGAGCCGCGTTGTCGGCCGGAGCGGAATTGTCAGCCGGCGCCGTGGCGTCCGGAGCCGGTGCTGCCGGCGCCTTGGCCTTGGCTGCGGCAGCAAGCGTCTCGCCGACTTGCTGTGCCAGATCGCGGGCGACGCCGTTCTGCCAGATATCGGCGGCCTTGACGAGGTCACGCGTCACCGCGGGGCCGCTGTCCAGAAGCTTCTTGCCGGCATCGGAATTATAGAAGGCGGCGATATCGTTGAGGTCCTTCTCGGAGAACACCTTGGCGTAGGCAAGCGCGGCCTCCTTTTCGAGGTCGGCGCGCCGCGAGGCCATGCCGAGCGCCTTCTCGGTCACGGTCTTGCCGATCAGCTCCTGCATGTCGGGGTTCTTCTGGATGAGCTGCGATTCCAGCGCAGCAGCCGCCTGCGGCAGGATGTTATCGAACGTGTCCGTCGCATGGATCGCGGCGACGGCCGCGCGGGCGGCCTTCAGGTGCGATTCGCTGACGTCCTGCGCAAACACCGGCGAAGACAGCGCAAGGACGGCCGAGGCCGCCAGAAGCATCGAAAAGCGGCGAACTCGTTTATGCAACATCATAGTCGGTAGAACTCCCTGGTTTCAGGCTGCATGGACGGTTTCGATACCGTCGCCGCCGGCGATGATGGCCGTTGACGCCAGCCCGATGAATAGACCGTGCTCGACAACGCCTGGAATGGCGAAGAGAGCATTCGAAAGCGCTCTTGTATCCGGAATGCGGCCAAAAGATGCATCGAGGATAAAGTGGCCGCCGTCTGTAACAAATGGCTGGCCGCCCGTCATCCTCAATGTAACCGGGCCGGAAAGGCCGAGCTTCGTCGCTGCCGCGTTGATCGCGATCTCGGTGGCGCGCAAGCCGAATTGGTTGACCTCGATCGGCAGCGGGAACCGGCCGAGCGTCCCGACCAGCTTGGACTTGTCGGCAATCACGATCATGCGGTCGGACGCCGCTGCGACGATCTTCTCGCGCAGCAGCGCGCCGCCGCCGCCCTTGATCAAGGTCAGGTCCGGATCGACCTCGTCGGCGCCGTCGATGGTGAGGTCCAGTTCCGGCGTGTCCTCGAGCGTGGACAACGGCACGCCGAGCTCGCGGCAGAGCGCCGCGGTGCGCTCGGAAGTCGGCACGCCGATGACCTTGAGGCCCGTCGCGACTTTCTCGGCCAAGAGCCGCACGAACTCTTCCGCCGTGGTGCCGGTGCCGATGCCGAGCCGCATGCCGCTGCCGACATGGGCGAGCGCTGCCCGCGCGGCTTCGACCTTCAACTGCCTTGCATCCATGGAGAACCCCGATTTCGCCGGTTTCGCGCGCCTCCTAGCATTTTTGCCTGCCCCGTCAAAGGCCATCAAAGGGTCGCGCTGTGGACCGATCGAGGCTTCTTGCTTGAACCCGGCCCAACCTGTATCGGCTCGGGCAACTCAATTGCCACAGGAACGCCCCATGCCACGCCCGATCATCGTCTTCGACCTGGATGGAACGCTGATCGACACCGCGCCGGACCTGCTCGACAGTCTCAACCACAGCCTGGCGGCAAGCGATCTCGCCGCTGTCGATGAAGCCGGTTTCCGGCGCTTCGTCGGCCATGGCGGCCGCGTCATGATCGAACGCGCGCATGCCGCGCAGAACAAGGCTCTGGTGGCCGAGGAGCACGATCGGCTCTTAAAACTGTTCCTCGACCACTACACGCTGAACATCCCCGGCAAGTCCCGCCCCTATCCGGGCGTCATCGCCGCGCTCGACCGTTTCCAGGCCGCCGGCTACCTGATGGCGGTCTGCACCAACAAATACGAAGCCAATTCCGCGACGCTGATCGGCGCGCTTGGCCTGTCGAGCTATTTTGCCGCGATCTGCGGCCAGGACACCTTTGCTTTCCGCAAACCCGACCCCCGCCATCTCACCGAGACGATCCGCCTGGCCGGCGGCGATCCGCACAACGCCGTGATGGTCGGCGATTCGCAGACCGACATCGACACCGCCAAGGCGGCCGGCATTCCCGTGGTGGCGGTCGATTTCGGTTATACCGACCGCCATGTACGCGAATTCGAACCGACCCTGGTGATCTCCCACTTCGACACGCTGACGCCGCAACTGGCCAAGCGGCTGATGGCGGCGGCAGACTGAGCCTGCGACTCTACGTCCTCCCGATCCGGAAAATTCAGTCCCAAGATCGTCGGCGCATCGCCTTGACTTCACTCACCGGCCTACCTTATATCGCGGCTCGCTTCGGCCTTCGGGCCTAAGGCGGGCGATTAGCTCAGCGGGAGAGCACACCCTTCACACGGGTGGGGTCGCAGGTTCAATCCCTGCATCGCCCACCATCTAACCTCCCGAAATGGTTAGATGATTTGTTTTTTGAGCATACTTTCCGCATTCGTTATCTAGTGACCCGTGCAAGTCAAGGCGGGACAAAACCGCTCGAAATACTGCATCTCGTTTTTGGTCCAGCACCTCAGCTGCCCTCCAAAATAATTTCCAAATATTATATTAGAATCTACTTGCGCAACAAAGCGAAGCTGATACCATCGTCAGCTAAGGGAAGCGTTCGTGATTGCCATATGTAGCAATTTCACGAAGGGGGAGGATCATGTCTAACTACATAGGCATTTCAGAACTAGATCAAATCTACAACGATGCGGTCGGCAAAGATGCCGCGGGTAATCCACAAGCAAATGTAAACACGCTAGGCCCTGTGGGGGCCTGTATAGCGGTTACATATGGTAATCCAGATCAATGCCGCGAATTGCGCAAGGGCGAATGCGACTATGTTGACGCCCAACTCAAAAAGAAACAAGCAGGAAAGGCTGATTGGCAAAAAGGGCATTGCCCAATCTAATAATTGGGGTTTGGGAGGGCAGCATGAGAATCGGGCGGCGGTCGGCTGCGTGGGTTGTATTGTGCAGCACATGGACACTAATTGGATGTGTATCGAATTTCGACGTTGGGGAGTCCAACGGATCGCCATCCGTGCAATCGGTAGTATCAAGGTTGCAGTGCGAACTCGTTGACCTAATCAAAACCGAACGTGGTCCGAATGATCCGGCGAATTGGCGGCCATACGATCACCGACTAGCTCTTTTGGGTGGAAACTATCAGGTTGTCGCAGATTTGGAACTTAATGTCACAAATAGCGGAGAGTTAAGTCCGAGCTTCACATATTCTACTACGAATATTTTTGGAATAGACGCTGGCTTGAAATACAGCAGATCAAGAACAGATCAATTCTCGCAAGAGATGATTTTTTCGATTCCAGACCTCAATCGAAAGTGGAAAAAAGATCACTCATTCGGGCAATGCCCTCTTTCCGACACTAATTTAGCTGGCGATCTCGGTGTAGAGAATAAAGTCACATTGGGTGTTACGACACCTTATGCCGTGCAGTCCGACAAAAAGCTGTTTGGCGGTTCGATTGAGTTCGACGTCATACGAAATATCAATGGCGTGGGTCCAACTTGGACGCTTGCCCATTTCGAGGGGCCTGGCAAATTGCTTACGATAGAGCGTGAGAACAAGGATACCTTAACCCTAGCCTTTTCGAAAGTTGACGATCCAAGTAACGCATCGGAGGTCGGGGCCGCCACCGACGCAGCAAAGTCTTTTGTGAACGATCTGACTATTAAGCGACTAGCAAACGCAATAGGCAGACTTTGATTGGAGTTCCCAGCGCTAGCGCCTAAATCACCCCTCGCCTCACATTCATGCGCGTCACCGCCGTCACCAGAACGGCGCCGGTCATGAAATAGAGCGTGGCGATGATGTGGCCCTGGTGGAAATGCAGCCCGGCAAACAAAAGGGCCATGACCACGGCAAGGAAGGCGATGAAGCGTGAGAAGGCATCGGGCATGGGGCGACCTTGTGCAATGTGTTGAGCGGCCGCCCTCATTCAGCCGCTCGCTCCATAGAGCGGTTCTCGATCTTTCGCAATCGGCTCGATCGCGTACGCTCAGGCCAGATCCAACTCCACCCATAGCCCGCCCAGCCCGCGTGCCGCATCGCGCGGCGCGCTGCGCACCGCCTGGATCGAGCCGGACGGCGCGGCAAAGGCCGGCTTTCCGTCCTTGTCCGCCAGCCATGGATCGTCGGCGCGGATGACGCGGCCCTTGGTCTTTGCCTCCAGCGCAGTCAGGATGCCGTCATAAGGCATCTCACCCCAATGCACCTTCACCGCGTCGACCTTGTTGGTCGGGATGAAGGCCGAAAGATCCGCGCTGGTCAGCAGGTCAAAACCCTGTTTTTCCGGCGTGGCGTTCTGGCTGCCGTGATGGGCGACCTTGAGGTAGACGGTGCGCGCCAGAAGGTCGGCTGACGTGACGGTGCCTTGCCCCACCGGCCAAGACAGGTCTTTCCAGCTCAGCCAGTTGCCGATCTGGGCATCGCCCGGGAACAGCAGCACCCGGCCCGAGTTGATGAACTCGAAGGCAAGCACCAGGCTGGTGTTGTTGACGCCGCGGTCGAGCTGCAGGGCAAGGTCGGCGGCGATCCCCATCCAGTCGGCGTCGATGCGCCGCCAGGACTGGTCACGATCTTCCATCGATGCCGCAGCCGAAACCGGCCCGGAATAATGTTTGCGGACATAGGCGCCGACATCGATGGCCGGGTCGCTGCCCTTGTCGCCTTTCAGCGCCGCGGAAAGCGGCGTGCCGACATTGCGTTCGAACGGACTGAGCTCGTCGACGTAACCGGCATCGGCCGCCTCGTTCATCTTGAGGCCGCTCACCAGCGCCAGCGCGAACGGGCCGCCACTGGCCAGCGGGAACATCTCGCTCGCCTTCTCCTCCAACCGAAGTGCCGCCTTGTCGCGCGGCGGGCCGAGCACATAGACGCGAAGGTTGGGCAATGCGTCGATCGTCACCGGCGGCCCGCCGGGCTCGAAATAGGTCGGCGACGGTTTTTGCGAGAGCCTGGCCGCCGCATCGCGGGCCGAGCGCACCCGCTCGCCGGCGGCGCCGAACTGGAAGCCGAGCACGGACTGCAGGCCGTCGCGCACACCGGCCATGTAGGAACTGAGCCCTTGCATTCCGTCGAGCTTCTGGCCCACGCCTTGCAGCGCGGCGATCGCCTGGCCCTTGAACTTGTCCAGTTCCGCGGCTTCGGCGTCGGCGGAATTCTCGGTCCATGCCATCCAGACATCGGCGACGACGAAATCCTTGAAAAGGTCCTGCGCGGTCAGGAAGCCGGAGACATGGTCCCAGTGCTCATGCGTGACGACGAGAATGTCGATCTTGCCGCCGGTCTCCTTCTTGAGGTCGGCGACAATGTCGGCGACCAGCGCCGGACCGCCCGCGATCGAAACATGAATGCCGCAGTCGATGAGCATGCGGAAAGGCTCTCCATCCGCCTTCTTGAAGGTAAGCAGATGGCAGTCGCCGATCCCCTGGCAATAATGCCGGACGGTAACGCCCGATGCCTGTGCCGGCGCGGCGGCGGTATCCGCCGGCCCTGTCTTCGTCGCTGATCCCTCAGACATGGTCGTCGTCTCCGTCGCTGGCATGCAGCAAGGCAAAGGGCTCCGACACTTCGCCGCCGAAATAGAGCGCTCGCAGCGGCGACAGATAATTGGCCGCCATCGTCCCGGCTTGGCGTTTCTGCCGGTCGGCGCTGCCGGTGTTCTTGATGATCGCGTAGCGTATCTCCTCGAGCCCCTCGCGCGGGTCGATGATGATCGTGGCGCCGCCGCGGAACCAGAAGAAGCCGTCGCCCTTGGCCATGCCTTGCGGCATCGCCGTGCCGTCCGGCGCAACCGGAATGCGCTGCTGGATGACCGCCACCACCTCGACGCGGAACGAACCGTCCGGCTCGACGCGGCGCGTCGGACGCACGCTGTAGATGTCGAAGGTCGTCTCGCCTTTCTTGGGCGCATGCATGACCGTGCCGTCCTCATTGTAGCGCGGCAGGTCGGGCAGCAGGCCGAACTGCTTGTAGAGGTCCGGATTGGAGGCGAAGGCCTTGTGCATCGCCTTCCACAGCGCATAGCGGTTCTTGTCGTTGAGCGCGAAGATCTCGGCCCGCTTCAATTTCTGGTTCCAGCCGAGATCGATCTTGCTGAGCAGACCCTTCAGCCAGGCCGGCGACGGATCCTCCGGCGCGCTCCAGGCGAGCGTCTCTTCCGAAATGGTGCGGACGTCGCGCGGCAGAAGCTTCCATTTGCGGAACGATTCCAGGAAGGCCAGGCGATAGTGGAGCGGATCGTCCGGATAGGCGTCGCGGTCGGCGGTGATCAGCGCGCGCAGATATTCGCCGAAGGTGATGTCGACGGAAGGGCAATAGTCGAGCGCGCGGATGCACATGGTCAGCATCTGCCTGGCGGTCTTGGCGACCTCGTCGGTCAGGCGCTCGACCAGGCTCGGATGCAAGGTGCCTGCCGGCAGGATGCCGGAGCCGCCTGTGGCAAGCTGGATAAGATCGTCGGTCCGCCGGTCGGCAATGGCGAGGAAGGCCTGGTAGACGGCAAAGACCAGGATCGAGCCGCGGTCATGCGCCTCGAAGGTCTTGTCATAGTCGAGATCGGCCATGCCGGCGCCGCCATATTCGCGCAACGGCCCGGCCCGGCCGCTGCCTTCGCCGAACTGCTTGGCGATGCCGGAGAGCAGCGAGGCGGCCGACAATTCGCCCCTCGCCTTGCCGATTTCGAAGCTGACCAATTCCGTCAGCGTGAAATGCTGGAACAGCGCGACGATGTCGGCGAAAGCCTCGTGGAAGGCCGGCACGTCCGGATTGGATGCTTCCTGGAAGCGGCGATGCAGCCCGTCGAGCAGCGCATGCGACATCTCGTGCGCGACGATATCGCTGGACAGGCACGAAAACACCGTCGTTCCGGGCGTGGTGACGTCGCCTTCGTTGCCGGCCGCTGGGAAATAGCCGAACAGCAGCGCCTTCTTTTCCGGGCTGTAATAGGCATTCTCGGCGCGCAACGCGTGCGGATAGATCCGCAGGCGCGGCACGTAGTGCGCCTTCACCGTCATGTCGCCGGTGCGGCCGGGAGCCTCGGCGTAATGCGGCGCCCACAATGCCCGCCGGCCAAGCGCGCGCTCGAAATGGCCGATCGTGGTCATGGCGACCGCGTAGACCATCTGCTGGTGGAATTTCGGATTGCCTTCCGACGGCGGCAGGCCGTCCTGCGCCAGAAGCATCTTGTCGTTGAGGTCGACCGGATCATAGACGCGGTCGGACGCGGGGTCGACATCGACCACTTCGAGATATTCGCCGATCGGGCCGGGCAGCAGCGGCTTGTCCGTCGCCGGCTCGTCGTCCCACGGCACCGAAAGCGTCGCCTGGTAGACCGAAACGGAATCCAGCCGCTTGGCGACCGACGGATCGAGGGCGTAAATGCGCAGGCGCCGTTGCGGCGGCGGCAGCGGCCGCGGCTTGCGCTTGATGGCCGGCGCCGGGCCTGTGACCGGTGCAGGAACGGCTACGCTGGCGCCAGGCCGGCCGAGCAAGCTTTCCAGAAACGCCTTGAGCGGTTTCGACGGATTGCCCTGGTCGAGCGCCGCTTCGAGAAAACGGTTGCGTGCCGCGGCCGAAACCTGATCCGGATCGCCGTCCGGGTCGGCGATTGTCTGCTCGATTGCCGCCTTGGCTTGCGCCATCTGCGTCAGTTCCAGCGCAAACATCATCCGCTGGCGCTGCGTCGACGGCGTTGGCGCCGCCAACGAATTCCCGCCGGTCAGAAGGTCGAGCCAGATCCATGTGTAAGTGGCGGGGGCGAGCTTCGTCAGGCTCCCCGCCTCCGGCGGCAGGAAGTCCAGCGCGTCGAGAGCGCGCAATACGCCCTGCCCGATCTTCTCTTTCGTCTCCGCCGCATTCATCTTGGCGGTCGACTTCAAGGCCTTCGCGAACAACGCCTTGCGGACTGCCTCGACACGCATCCACGGCTGAGGATAATTCTGCACCACATCCCAATGCTCGGCGAGCCACAGAGCGGCAGCGGCAGCGACCTGCGGGGTCGCGGCCGAGGTGCCGCAGCCATCCATGTCGACGATCTTGCGGCAATCGATCTCGGCCCAGGGCACGTTCGGCGTGTAGGCTCCGAGCGCCGTGTCCATCTTGGACGGCGGCCCGTAATTGCCTTGCATTGTGCCGAGGGCGAGCCCGGTATAGGCGCGTCCGTCGCCCATCACGCCGCATGCCGCGAGCACGCGGTTGTAGCGCGCCGGATAAACGATGCTGCTCGGCGTGATGGTGAAATTGTTGCCCGCCGCGGTGACCATGACCAGGCCTTGGTCGTAGGCAAGGTTAACGGCGTCGACCAGGGCCTGCGAGGTTAAGCCTCCCATGCTCATCGACAGCACCTGCGCGCCCTGCTGGCGCGCATAGTCGATGCCTTGCACCATGGTGCCGGTGGTCAGCCTTACCACCCAGTCGGCGATGCGCACCGGCAGGATCTTCGCCAACGGCGCGCCGCCGACGAAGTCGGTGAAACCCGGCCAATGCGGCGACGTGCCGTCGAGCTTGTTGCCGGCAAGCAGGCTGAGCGTGCCGGTGCCATGGCCGCGGTTGCTGGTGAGCGTGCCGGCCGGAGCGTGGTCGGTCGCGTTGTTGGCGCCGGCTCCGTCGTCGACGAAGTTACGTTGCTGCGCTGTAAGGAGCGCGGCTGGAAGGGTTTCGTGACCGGGATCGAAACCGGTATCGAGATGCGCGATGGTGATGTTGGCCTGCTTGGCGCCGACCCGTTCGCGCGCCGCCGCGAACTGGCTGAAATCAGGAGCGGCATTCCAGGCGATGCGCCCCGCGACCACCGCCTGTCCGCCCTGCGGGTCCTGATCGTCGAAAGCGCAGACAGGACTGGCGCTTGCCGCCATGCCGCGGTCGCCGGCGCCATTCCTGTAATCCCATTGCTGCAGGATATCGGGCTCGACCGCGAGCACCTCACTGCCCGCGGCCGCAAGCTCCGGAGTCCGGGCGACAAGATCGTGGGCGTGGTCCCAGGGATTGTCCGTATCGGCGGCATTCGTGGCCAGCCGCAACCATATGGCGCCGCGATCCCCGGCCGCGGCCGGACCAGCGCTACCGACACCAGGCGGGAGAGCAAGGATCGGTTCGGCTTCGATCCCGCCAATCTGGGGCGGCCCGCCTCGCACCGGGAGTCCCGCGCCGTCGCCATGAACCTTTACAAGGAGTCCCTTCGCGGTTGCCATGGCGTGCCCTTCCCCAAGCGAACCATGGCGCCGACCATCCGCTCCAGTCAAGCCAAGGTTCCTGCCATGCTTCGATTGATCTCTTTGCCGGCTAGGCAATCATGCAGCCTGTCCTTCAAGCAAAGCCGACCGAGACATGGACCCACATATTATGGAAACGACAGTCGCTCCGCGCGACATGCGTATCTGTGAGCGCCTTCACATACGCCGAACAGGATCTGCGCAGATATTGCACAGGGTTCGCGAGAAGAAATTTCGATCACTTAGCCATTTTCAGATTTGCTGTCTGCGCGCATGGGCACCTCCCACCCAAGCGCGCGGACGGCGTTTCCAAGGATCGGCCCGCAACCGCCAGTGCATCCGGTCTCCTTACAGTTTGCCGGCTTGTCCAATTTCGGCGTGTCGGGCGTGACATCTGACCTTCGTCCGCCGCCTGCCGAATTCGGTCAGCCACCATAGAAGGAGACGACGCTTTGATCGAGCACGCACTTATCCTACAATTTCCGCTCAACGAGAGGCGGAATCGCATCATGGCTACAAACGGCGCGGACGACAGGAACCTGCCGCGCCTGGCGCGCATCGACCCGCGCCAGTTCGACCTGCTGTTCAGCGGCTGCAAGCTGGAGCGCTATGCTGCCGGCCAGCATTTGTTCGTCCAGGAGGATGCGTCCGACCGCATCTACGGGGTGATGAGCGGCACCGTCGAGATTTCGATCTATTCGCCTGGCGGGCAGAAGCTGGTGGCCAATATCGAGCTGTCGCGCAGCCTGGTCGGTGAGATCGGGGCGCTCGACGGGCGCCCGCGCACGGCGACTGCCATCTGCCTCACCGCCTGCGAGCTGGTCTCGCTGAGCCGGACACAACTCTTTGACCGCATTGAGAAAAACCCGCCTCTTGCGCGCGCGATGATCGAATTGCTGTGCGCAAGGCTGCGCTGGGTCAGCGGCGAGCTGGGCGACCAGGCCTTTTTCGGCATCGAAGCCAGGCTGGCAAAGCGCCTGGTGTTCCTGAGCGGCGTCATGGCCGACACAGCCGGCTGGATTCCGATTTCGCAATCGGAGCTCGGCGAGTTCCTCGGCGCGACGCGCGAATCCGTCAACAAGACGCTGAACGATTGGCGCAGCCGGCAGATGATCGCCATCAAGCGCGGCGGCTTGCGCATCACCAACCTCGCCGCGCTGAACCACATCGCCGAATCGCAGGACGACGACTGAACGATCACGCTCGGCGACTCGCCGTAGCAGGCTCGGCGATTCGCCGTAGCTGCTCGGCGGCTCGTCGTAGCTGCTCGGCGACCTTGCCTTGGCTTTTGTCGTCTCGACGGAACAACGAACCGCCTCAGCCTTTCGATCACAGCCGCGAGATCAGGTAGCGCAGCGCAGCGCGGCTCGGCATGAAGAAATAGCCGCCGCCCTTCGTGGTGACGAACTGCGGCATATCCTTGAGCACAGTGACCTTTTCCCAGGAAGGGATCGAGAACCGGCCGCCGCCGCCTCGCGCGCCGATCGTCGGATCCGTCTCGCCCACCAGGCCCTGGAACGAGCTCGACGAGACCCAGGTCTGCTGGATGAACTCGTATTGGCGTTCGATATCGGCGTTGAGGCACATGAAGAGCAATCCCTTCTCTGTCTTCCCACCCCTGCCCTTCTTCTCATAGGTGCGGCCGACGCGCAGGATGCGGTGACGCTTGCCGATTCTGATCTGCGTCTCGCGGTCCTCGCCGAGCGAATCGCGCGGGTTGGAACGACGTATGTGGGAGCCGAGCGGACAGGCGTGCCCTTGCGGGTCTTCGGCACCGAGCGCGAAATCATTGTCGACGCCGCGGCCCGGACGTCCGTTTGGATTGCGCACCAGCGAGCTGCCGTCCTGCCAGCGGCCGAGCATTTTTGCCGCCACCCAGCGCGGCGTGATGGCCACATCGCCGGTGTCGCCGGCGGCCTGAACCGCGGCTTGCCGGCAATAATCGTCGAACAATTCTACATGCTGCTGGAACTGGCGCACGACGAGGAAGGTGCCGTTGCGGCCGAAATCGCGCGGCGGAGGCGGCTGCCCCGGAATCTGGCGGTTGCGCCGCACCTGCGACAGGATGCCAGTCCGGTCCAGCGCCGCCTCGACCGATGGCGAAGACGGATAGAAGCCATGCTCGTCCCGGTAGCCGAACAGGAATTCGCCGGGCGCGACGAGATGCATGGGCGCCGCCCCCTTGGCGGCACGCTGCGTGCCCCGAACGATCGGCTGCGAAACGCCGTCGGTGAAGCCGAAATGCTCGACCGCCCGTTTGCCCTCGCGCCGCACCATCAGCGGCAGCTCGGCGGTCACCGCCATGCCCGCGCCTGCCGTCTGTCGCTTGATGGCCGCGATCTCGGCTTTCAGCGTCGCCGGCGTCTCGGCGTAGCAGACGATGACGAGGTCGACGGGATTTTTGGGCGAGCCCCACTGCCATTTGTCGGGAGCGTCGGGACCGGTATCGTTGAGGATGCGGCTGCGCTCTGGCGTGCCCATGCCCTGGCGGAAGGCGACGGGGAACGTGTCCAACGGCTCATCGTCGACCCCGCCTTCGAGCCCCAGCCGGCGCAGGCCATTGGGGCCGAACGCCAACGTCATGGCTCGGCCGGCGGGCACGCCGTCGCCGAAGCTGGTTTTGTCGATGACGAAATCGAGCCACGCCTTGCGCTTCGCTGCCGGCAAACCGTCCGGCACCTCGATCGCAAGCATATGCGCATGGCCGAGCGCGCCGTGAGGCCCGAAGAAGATGGACTGGATTTCCCCGGATTCCAGCTCTTCGAGCGGCGCTGCCGGCGGTTCGGGCAGGCTGGTCGCGTCCGCCGGCCGCGCTTGCGGACGCGGCAGGGAACCGAACAGGCTCAGCCAGTCGCGTGCCTCGTTGCCGGTGGCCGACGCGATGCCGCGCCTGATCCTGGAGTTGATGCGGATGCGCGTGGTGTTGAGATGCGGATAGGCGCTGTACCAGAACAGCGTCGGCACCTGCTGACGCCGCGCCCAGCGCTTGAAACGATCGCCGTCGCGCGCGCCATCCAGGAACAGCCAACGCGTGCGCGGATAGCCGTCGGTGTTGCTCCACACGCCGGTCAGGCCGGCCGAGGCCTTGGCGATGAAATCCTCGAGATAGCTTTCCCAGCTGCCGCCGTAGTTGGAGAAGAACACCAGCCTGTCAGTGCCGGGCAAAAGCACCCAGCGGGCGAAGTGGATGGTGTTGATGGTGGCAAGAAAACCCGGACGGAACACTTTCTGCGCCGATATCGAGATCAGGTAGAAAGAGAGCCTTAGCGCCAGCCGCCGCAAGATCCCCGGCTTCATCGTCGAGATCGCCGTCAAATTGTTCTGTGCGGTGTGATCCTCGTTGGCGAGGATCTTTTCCAGCGCGCCGATATCGACCGGGGTGCTCGCCGGCTGGTCCTTGTCCTCGAGCCGCCGCAGCGCCAGGAAGCAAAGGCCGACGAACACTACCAGGATGGCCAGCAGGCCGAGCACCGAAAGCAGAAGCGCAGCGCCCGCGATCGCGATGTTGGTGAAGGTGAGGCCATGCGGGTTTCCGAACACCAGCACATAGGTCATGCGCCAAAAAGCCAGGACGACAATCGCAACGGTGGCGAACATCTTCGGCGTTAGCAGCGTTGTCGTGAGCGCCTGCGCCCAGTGGCCCGGCGGTCTTTCCAGCAGGCTTTCGGCCGGTTCGAACGCCCAGCCGAATTGTCCGAGGCAGCGGACATGCCGCCGCGCTTCGGCAAGCACATCCATCGCATTGCCATTGCCCGCGCGCGGCTTCTCCACGATCTCACGCACGCTGTCGGCGAGCTTGGCCTCGGCCAGGATCCGCCGCACGGAATGCCCCGGCGTGCCGGAGAAAACCAGCCCTGCGGCGCTGCCGAAGGAGGGCGATATCTCGATATGGTTCCTCTTCAGGAACTCTTCCAGCGGGCCGCCGTCCGGGAGGCCGCAGACATCCCTGAAGATCGGCCGCAACCGGTGGCCGATCGATTGCGCAACGGCGGCAATGACATCGTCGGTGCTGCCATCGCCCGAGATTTCGAGCACCAGCGCTCCGGTCTCGGTCCCCGTTTTCTCGTCCTTGCCGGTCGGAACGACGGCCAAGCTGGTGAAATGAATGGTGCCGACCTTGTCGAGCGCGGCGCTGAGCTCGCCGATCGTCGGGTTGCCGAGATCCGCGACCTTGTCGCGCACCGCGTCGAGCGGCACCGGGCGGGTGATCGGGCAGACCACCGTCACCATCGACTGATCGGCGGTGCGGCAAAGCGGCGAGCGCTCGAAATCGACCTTGAGGCTTGCCGGATAGGCGCCGACATTGACCATCTTGCCGGCCCTGCCCCGCGCGCGGGCCAGCTTCGGCTTGCTGAACAGGGCGCGGATGCATTCGCCGATCTGGATGCGGGCGATCTCGGCGCCGATGCACAGATGGATGCCGTAGCCGAACACCATGTAGTCGCGATGCGGGCGCGACGTATCGAACTCGTTCGGCCGCTGCACGATCTCCGGATCGAACATGGCTGAAAGCGTCGCCGGCATCACCACCGTTCCTGCCTTGACGAGGCGCTCGCGGCGCGTGCCCTTGCCGATGACAGCGTCACGCCTGGTGTAGCGCCATGGCCCGATCCAGATCGGTTTGAAGCGCATGGCCTCCAGGATCGCCCGGTCGAGCTTGCCGGTATCGCCGGCGGCTACAGCCTGATCGATGGCCTGCCGCGCATCGCTTCGCGACAGGATCACATCCAGGCAGTTGCTGCCGGCAAGCACGTTGGTCGGCACAAAGCCGGCGACCATGCCGAGCATGATGGAATGAATGTCGGGCAGCGACAGGCGCCCCTGGTCCATCAGCGTGACGAGGCGGGCCAGCGGCCGGTCGTCCTTGCCCGCCCTTTCCCTGATCGCGGCGATCGAGCGGTCTATGACCTTGATCAGGCGATCGCCGCCGACCACGGCAAGCTGGCGCGTGGTGGGGTTTGCCGTCGGGTCGGAGAAGAACAATGCGCTGAGCGCGATCGACCAGTCGGCGAATTCGGTTTCATCGTCGATCTCGAGGCCGAAATAATCGCGGCAGATGCGCACCGGCACGATCTTCATCAATCCGGCGATGGCATCGAAGCCGGGGCTGGCGCGGGTCATGATGTCGCGCGAATGGCGCTCGGCGATCGGCCTGACGGCGGCTTCGACCTCCGCCGGTGGGAACGCGCTCAGCACCGCCGATTTCATCTGCCGGTACGCGGCGCCATCCTGCATGCCGAGTATGAAATTCGAGCCCCGGGCGAGTTCGGCCATTTCCGGCCCGTAGGGCGTCTCGAACTCGTCGCCCCGCTCCAATATGTCGCGCACGTCCGCGCCCTTGGTGACCAGCAGGAAATTGCCGAAGCCGAGATTGGGCCAGAAACGGCGCAGCAGCGCCAGCAGCCAGCGCGGATCGCCAAGAAGAAAGCCGGCAATGCGCGAAGCAATGCCGTCCTTGGAACGTAACCGGTCGATATCGAAAGGCGGCATCTCGACGACCGGACGCTGGCTCTTCTGAGCGGCGCGGACGGCGGCGAAGTATTTCAAAGTGATCATCGCGTTCAAGCCCCCCGGCTGTCCACGTCAATGCGATGCCGGCGTTGTTCTGGCCTAGGTTTGCATCGGCCCGGCGTATGTGAATTCGCTCACAGTCATTTGTTGTCGGCTCCGGCGATCATGCGGCGGACTTGGCCAGATCGAAATTGCCGATCAGGAAATTGTTCTTGGCGGGATCGACGAACGGTATCCAACGTATCCTCTGCTCGGAAAAGTCGGGATGCCTGGTCATGAAAATGGCGAGCTCGCGTGCCGCCTCGTCGCACCTTCCGCTCCTCATCAGGGCGCCTATCTTCAGGAACCTGGCGTAAAAATAGCCTGGCGACAGGTTGAGCGAGCGCTCGGCGGTGGCGATCGCGGCCTGCCAGTCCTCGACGAAGCAATAGGCGGCGGCCAGTTCCCCCAGATTGTGGAAGCGATAGAGATCGAACGGGCTCAACCGCTCGGTGTCGAGGAAGAACGGGATCGCGCCGGTCGCGTCGCCAAGCAAAAGGTGCGCGCTGCCCATGGCCGAGCGGGCGAAGGCAAAGCTCGGATTGATATGGATCGCTTCGGCAAGGTGCTCGGCCGCCAATGCCGGCAGACCGCGCATGATGTCGGCTGCGCCGAGATAGGCATGCGGGCGCGCATCGAGGCTGTCCATCAGCAGCGCCTTGCGCGCAAGCGTCTCGACTTTCTCCAGATCGTCGCTGTCGCCGAAACGCAGCCATGCCCGCCAGAAATACCACCATGCGAGCTCGTTGAGCACGGCGCTCGAATTCGGATCGTCCCGGTAGGCTCTGTCGAAGAAGTCGAGGGCGATGTCGGTATCGCGGCGGGTACGCCTGTTCATGTGCCAGCGGCCGCGCCTGACCAATTGCCAGGTTTCGAGGCTCTCCCACGGCACCTGGAACGTGCGAGCCTGCTCGGCGCGATCGACCTCCTTGTCGAGGATGGAAACGATCTCACTGCCGATCTGATCGCGCAGGCTGAAGATGTCGACAAGATCGCGGTCGAAGCGTTGCGACCAGACCAGGCGCCCGTTCGAGGTGTCGGTGAGCGACGCATTGAGGCGGATCTGCCTGTCGGAGCGCGCCAGCGTGCCACTGACGATGTAGCGCGCGCCGAGCGCATTGCCGATGAGCCTTGTGCCGAGGCTGTCGTCGCGGAACTGGAAGCTGGACCCCTTGGCGATGACCGAGAGCCAGCGCGTGTTGGAAAGGCCGTATATTATGTCCTCGGCGATACCGTCGGCCATGTAGCCGACATCGGGTTCGCTTCCGTTACCCTGGAACGGCAGCACCGCGATTGCAGGAGGGCCTTTGGCGATCGGCCTGTAGTGGCCGGGCGTGGCGGGGATGGAAGCGAAGGAAGCCGTCGCCTCGGGGCCGTTGCCGCCGCGGCCGGCGATCAGGACCTGCACCGGCAGCGCGATGTTCTTCAGGCTGAATTCGCCGAGATCGGTGAAGGCGGCCGACGTCTTGTCCTTCACGTGATGCCATGTCGTCGCCGAGATGGCGACACCATCATGCGGCGCGAATTCCTGCAGCCGGGCTGCGATATTCACGTCGTCGCCGTAGAGACGGCCTTCCCGGACGATGACGTCGCCAGTGTTGATCCCGGCGCGAAACGGCATGCGCATGTCCTCGGCGACCGCGGCATTCAGCGCCACGATCCGGCCCTGGAAATCGAAGGCCGCCCGCAAGGCTTCGATCGGGGTGCCGAATTCGGCCATGATGCTGTCGCCGGCATCGCCGAACGTGCGCCCGCCAAATGCGCCGCAGCTGTCGGCGATGATGTCGCGCCTTTCCTCGAAGGCGGCCACAGCCAACTCGTCATCGATGCCCATAAGCCTCGAGAACCCTACGGCGTCGATCGAAATGATTGTCGCAAGCTGACGGGTATAGTTCCGTTCAGCCATGGTCGAGCCCCCAGTCCCCGCTTTCAGTCCAGAACAGGCGGCCTGCGCTTAAAAGAAACGCGTCGCCGTCTGCCGATGGATACCCCCCGGCAGGTCCGGCGCGCCAGTGCCACCCTGTTATGACCAGAACTCTATCAGGGTCTTGCCGAAAGCTCTACTACGAACAGCTAATATGACAAACTCCCCATCCCGCGCATGGTTAGTCGACCGTTACATTGGGCGAAACATCCGGATCACGCCTCTACCCTTTGAAATTAAATGATCTTTCGTGCCAAACGATGCTGAATTGGCTAGTGGCGGACATGGATTGGCCGCATCGAGGCAAACACTTGGAGAAGCGTTATTCTTACGCAGCGGAACCAACCTGCCCGCGTGCGAGTTTCTGACCGCACCTATGCCAACACGAGATTTGAGGGCTCTCATGCGCACTGTTGTATTGGCAACCGGTATCGCGGCCTTCCTTGCCGGCGGACCGGCCTTCGCGGCAGACGACAAGGCACTGCCGCCGCAAAATGCCAAGAAACTCTCGGAGATCGTCGCCAAGGTCGAGCAGCGCACCGACTTCCGGTATGTGAAGGAGGTCGATTGGGATAGCGACGGCTACACCATCACCTACTACACCACGGATAAGGCCAAGGTCCAAATCACCTACGATCCCGTCACTGGCGAACCCAAATAGGGTGCCTCGACGTTCCGCCAGGCACATAAGCCCTGGTGGCCGGCCTGGTCTATTGGCTGATCGCCGGGCGCGACGCCGGCTTCCGCCGGCCGTTGATCAAAGCAATTCCAGGAAGAGTGTGAAGCTGTCAGGCTCGGCGGCTTCGCCGTAGCCTCCGTCCGGAATTGCTTGAGAGTGAAAAGCTCAGCTTGACGGCGCGCGCACCGCTTCGGTCGCGTCCAGCGCCTGCATCAGCTTGGAATCGCGATCATAGACGTCGTCGAAATACTCGACCTTGCCGGACATGTCCGGCCATGCCGTGAAATAGGCGACATAGACCGGGATGACGCGCGTGACATTCTCGGTTGAATGGCCATGCTTCAGTTTCTCGGCGATGTCGTCGACGGTCGTCCCGAGCACGGCGGCGGCCATGCCGCGCGGATCCTGCAACCGGACGCAGCCATGGCTGAGCGCGCGCATGTCGCGCGCGAAGAACGACTTCTGCGGCGTGTCATGCATGTAGATGGCATGCTTGTTGGGGAAGAGAATCTTCAATTCGCCCAAGGCGTTGGCCTCGCTCGGCTGCTGGCGCACGCTGAACGGAATGTTGGCGCCATAGGCGCCCCAATCGACCGCCGCAGACGGGATGTGCTTGCCGCGCGAATCCGTCACCTCATAGCCGGCTCGGTCGAGATAGCCCGGATCGCTGCGCAGCCTTGGCAGCATCTCATTGACGATGATCGACTGCGGCACGCCCCAATAGGGGTGGAAGTCGACCTGCTTGATCTGGTTGTAGAAGAAGGCGGTCTGGTTGGTGACCCGGCCGATGACCGCGCGGGTCTTCAGCTTCTCCTCGCCATTGTCGATATAGCTGGCGGTGAAGGCGGGCTGGTTGATGAAGACGCGCGGGCTGCCGAGATCCGACGGCATCCAGCGTAGCTCTTCGAGCGCCACCTTGACCTTCTCGATCTTGTCGGCCTTGGATGCGCCGGCCAGCGAAGCCACGGTGCGCGGGCCGATGACGCCGTCGCCCTTCATGCCGGCGCGCTGCTGCACGGCCTTGATCACCGGCACCAGCTCAGGATCGTAGAGCTCACTCTTGCCCAGCCTGGCGAGGACCTCGCCATAGTTGCCGCCCATCTCGTCGTCGAGGTTGCGGGAAATAAGCGTCAGCAACTTCGGAAGTTCCGGGCTGCTTTCGCCGGGCTTGAGCAGGAGCTTGGGGTCGACGACGATCTCGTTTTCCTCGCTCGCCTCAAGCGCTTCCAATTCGACGCGCAGCGCCTGGTACTCGGCATTCTGCGGGTGGCGCGATTCGAGATAGGTGCGAACCTCCTGGGTATGCGCCACCGTCTTCAGCGCACCTTCCAGATCGAAGGGCTTGGCCGGAAAATCGTAGTAACCGGTCATCCGGTTGGGGTCGACACGGCCACCCTGGGCGTCATGGGCATAGCGCAGCACGCGCGCCGACAGCGCCATCTCGAAGCGTACCAGTTCCTTGGTCCGCTCTTCCGGTGTGGCGGAGCCGGCGGCAGCTGGAACATCGACGGAGTAGTCGGCCGGCGTCAGACCGTAACTCGCCGCCTCGCCCAGCACGCGCACCGCATCCTGCGCCCTGCTGTTGGGAGCGTTGTCGCTCACCCAGATGAAATCCGGATTGGCAGAGTAATAGGCAATCAGCGCCTTGGCGATGTCGGGCTCGGCGAACAGCTCGTAGTCGCTCAAGCCGGCAACGGCATCGCGGAACGCAGTGCTCGTCACAGACGGCACGAAGGCGGCGTCCTGCGCCGTTGCGGGCGGCGTCGCAGGTACCAGCGACTTGAAGTCGATGCGCACGAGCTTGTCGGCCCGGTAAGTGTTGTAGGTCGGGCTGCTGATTCGGGCGCTACCGCCACCCTCTCCGGGCGTTGCCGGCCGTATCTTACGTGGCCTGGGCGGCGGTGGAAATTCGCCTTGCGGATTGTGCCGGATGCCGCCGCCGAACAGCATGTCGAACAGCCCCTGCGCGCTTGCCGGCTGCTGCCCGAGGGCAAGCGTCGCCGCGATCGCGATCGGCAGGACGGCTTTTTTGTTCCCAAGGATTTTCATGCTTCACCCGCACCGGTTGAAACCGGTTCCCGTTCCGCGCCGCTGGACGGTCCCGCCCTCCGCATGGCGGATGTATGACGTGACTATACCGATTCATACTGATTTCGTTAAGCTTCCATAAATTTCCGGAGCCGTGTTGCAGAACAGTTTCACATCATCGTGAGACCCGAAGCAGCGATTTGCCCCGGGCCGCACGCGCTCAACAAGGCACCGGAAACAATCAGTCGTTGACGTCTGGAACGGGCCGTGGCTGAAGGCGAACTGCCCACCGACTTCGGTTGCCAGGCCGCGGCCACCTTCTTCGCCACCCTACAGCATGACATGTCCATTCAGGCGCAACGCCCGTGACAAACGCCAGGCTTTGTGATCGAAATTTCAGCGGCCGCAGCAACGTGGTCGGGAGGATTTGCTGTGAAGAAAGGGTATCGCCAGCTTCTCGACGAGGCGAATGCCGAAATCGAGGTCGTGTCGCCGGAGGAGGCAGCGGGGCTGCTGGAGGACGATGACACCATCTTCGTCGACCTGCGTGACCCTCGCGAGGTCGAGCGCGACGGCAAGATTCCCGGCGCCAGGCATGTGACGCGCGGCATGCTGGAATTCTGGATCGATCCCGAAAGCCCGTATCACAAGCCGTTCTTCGCCAGCGGCAAGACCTTCGTCTTCTTCTGCGCCGGCGGCTGGCGTTCGGCGCTCGCCACCAAGACGGCGCAGGACATGGGCCTGACGCCGGTCAAGCACATCCTCGGCGGCTACACCGCCTGGAAAGCGGCCGGCCTGCCCGTAGAGCCGGGGCAGAAAAAGAAGGCGGACTGATAGGCTGATTAGTGCCGGGTCGATTCGCGCTGGTCAGTCACGAAACCGACCGCGCGCGCTACGACATCCCTGTCGGCGAGGATACGGCGGTGGCCGAGCCCGTCGGCCCAGTGCAGATGGACATGGTCGCCGGCGCCCGCATAGCGCTTCGCATGGTCGGCATGGACTTCGCGATCGTCCGGCGCGTGGATGATCAGCGTCGGCACCGGCGCCTCCGCAAGCTGGCGATCGCCGGTGAATTCGCTGAGCGGCCGTCCGGACAGGTGTTTCACCCGGTCCGCCATGGCGACGCGCGAGCGCGGTCCGACATTCATCATGTCGCTGAAATCGTCGAAGATCGCAGGCAAGGAGCTCGGCGCGGCAATCAGCACCAGCTTTTGCGCCTTGAGCGGCGGCATGCTCTTGACCGATGCCGCGACGGCATTGGCGGCGATCGCGCCGCCAAAGGAGTGGCCAACGACGGCGGCAAAGGGACCGAACCATTCGCCTGTGACACGCACCGCCTCCACCGCATTCACCATGTTGAGATGGCGGCCGAGCGAATGGCCATGCCCGGGCAGGTCGAGCGACACGACCTTGTAGCCGGCGCCGTGAAACCCTTCGATCAAGGCGCGCATATATTCGGTGCGCGAGCGCCAGCCATGGATGACGAGCACGGTGCCGCGCGGCTCCCTGCCCGGCTCAGGGCGGAATTCGTGCACGGCGACGCAATCCGTCCTGGTCTTCAGCCGGTGATGGCGCGCCTCGGCCATGAAGGCTGAGGCGCGTTCGACGGCCCGGCGTTCGCCATCGCTCAAGGTCTTGACGCTTGGTGTGCGGCAAAACAATTCGAATGCGGCGCGGCCGCTAAGACGCGGTGCAACATGCTCGGCCGCGCCGAAAACGCCCCGGATGACCTTCATTCCAAATGATGCCATATTGGCAGTCCATCCATTCGTTCAAGCATGAACATAATAGTTCAAACATGAACATTAAGCAAGAGCTACCCTGGGACAATCCTCGCTTTCGCAACTGGGTTGCGGTGGCGCGCGCCTGCCATGTGCTGGAGCGCACGCTGGCGATGAAGCTCGTTCCGCTCGACCTCAAGCCGGCGCAGCTCGACGTGCTGATGAACCTCTACCGCCACCCCGGGATGTCGCAGCACGACCTCGCCCGCAAGCTGCTGGTCGGCCGCTCCAACGTCACCATGCTATTGCCCCAGCTCGAGACGCGCGGGCTGGTACGGCGCGAGGGCGACGAGAAGGACAAGCGCGTGCTGCGCCTGAACCTCACCGAGGAGGGCGAAGCTCTGCTGATGAAGGCGCTGAAGGTTCACATGGCGCTGATCGAGAAGGCGATGAGCCAGTCGACCCCGGAACAGTGCGACATGATCGGCGAGCAGATGCGCAAGATCGCCGACGTGCTGAAGGAAGCCTGAGCCGGCTTCCAATCACCACATGGTCTTCTTGGCGCGCTCCGGCCACTCCTGGTCGTACTTCTCGCCGTCGATGTTCTTGCGGCTGGTGACCTCGAGGATCTGGCCGGGCGTCGGCAGCGACTTCGGGTCGACATGCCTGGCCGGATTCCACAGTTCCGAGCGCACAATGGCGCGGGCGCACTGGAAATAGACCGTGTCGACATCGATGACGGTGACCGAGCGCGCCGGCTTACCGTCGACCGTGAAGGACGCGCAAAGCCCGGCATCGGTCGTGATATGAGCGCGGCCGTTGACGCGCAGCGTGGTGCCCGAGCCCGGCACCAGGAAGAGCAGCCCGACGCGCGGATCGCGAATGATGTTCTTCAGCGAATCGGCGCGGTTGTTGCCACGCCTGTCCGGCATCATCAGCGTCTTGTCATCGACGATGCGCACGAAGCCCGCGAGATCGCCGCGCGGCGAGCAGTCGAGCCCCTCCGGTCCGCTGGTCGCCAGCGCCACGAAGGGCGAGGCCCCGATGAAGGCGGCATATTCGGGAATCACATGGTCGAGTTCCTTGACGACCGAGGCCTCGCCCGGCAGCCCATAAAGGGCCTCGAGTTGCTCGACGGATGTGATACGCGACATCTTTTTTCGCCTCCTGACCTTTTGCCGGCGCTACTCCAGGTCCATGACGTCTTTACGACAGCCGGCTGCCGAAATTGGGTTGCCACGCGCTAGGCTAGCGATCCCGGCTCAGCCCCTTCTCAGCCAGCTCGGCAAGATAGGCGTTCCAGCGCTCGTCCTTTTCGTGGCCGAGCGTATGCAGATAGTTCCAGGTGAAGATGCCGGTGTCGTGGAAATCGTCGAAGGTGATGCGCACAGCATAATTGCCGACCGGCTCGATCTTGAGGATCGCGACATTGCGTTTGCCCGGAACCGTCACCCGCTGCTCCGGCGAGTGGCCCTGCACTTCCGCCGACGGCGACGCCACACGCAGGAACTCCGCCGGCAATTCGAACGGTTGGTGGCCGGGGAAGGTCACGGTCAAGAGCTTGCGGTCCTTCGAGACCCTGAGTTCCTTAGGCGCGGTCATGACTGGTCCTGTCTGGGTTGTGCCCTTCCCTACGCCGCTTCGCGCGATCCGAAAAGGATCATTAGGAAGCAGCCGACACCCGATGTCGGTTGGAGAATGTTACCAAAGATCAAGACCTTCTATCTTGAATGCGGCATTGGATCGTATCACATAGCTGTATATAACGACGCCGCTGAGGCCACGGGAAACGCTTGCCAATGGACATGATCGACCCCTTCGGTCGCACGATCAGCTACCTGCGCGTATCGGTCACCGACCGCTGCGATTTCCGCTGCACCTATTGCATGGCCGAGGATATGACCTTCCTGCCCAAGAAGGATCTGCTGTCACTCGAGGAGCTTGACCGGCTCTGCAGCGTTTTCATCGAAAAAGGCGTGAAGAAGCTGCGGTTGACCGGCGGCGAGCCGCTGGTGCGCAAGAACATCATGCATCTGGTGCGCCAGCTGTCGCGGCATCTGCAAAGCGGCGCGCTGGAAGAGCTGACGCTCACCACCAACGGCTCGCAGCTTTCGCGCTTCGCCGCTGAGCTCGCCGACTGCGGCGTCAAGCGCATCAACGTCTCGCTCGACACGCTCGATGCCGGCAAATTCCACCAGATCACGCGCTGGGGCAATCTCGGCAAGGTGATGGAAGGCATCGACGCCGCGCAGAAGGCCGGGCTGAAGATCAAGCTCAATGCGGTTGCCTTGCGCGATTTCAACGACGCCGAGATCCCCGAGCTGATGCGCTGGGCGCACGGCCGCGGCATGGACCTCACCCTCATCGAGACCATGCCGATGGGCGAGATCGAGGCCGACCGCACCGACCAGTATCTGCCGCTGTCGCTGCTGCGCGCCTCGCTGGAGCGCCAATTCACGCTCGCCGACATTCCTTACAAGACCGGCGGTCCCGCCCGCTATGTCCACGTCGCCGAGACCGGCGGCCGGCTCGGTTTCATCACGCCGATGACGCATAATTTCTGCGAAAGCTGCAACCGCGTGCGGCTGACCTGCACCGGCACGCTCTATATGTGCCTCGGCCAGGAAGATGCGGCCGATCTGAGGGCGCCGCTGCGCGCCTCCGAAGGCAACGAGCTGCTCGGCGAGGCGATCGACGAGGCCATCGGCCGCAAGCCCAAGGGCCATGATTTCATCATCGACCGCCGCACCAGCCGTCCTTCGGTATCGCGGCATATGAGCGTCACCGGCGGCTGATTTTTTCCACGATTTGGTGCAGGATCACCTCGGTCATCGACCAGGGGGTATCATGCAGAATCTTCGTCGCATCGGCTCGTTTTCCGCGCTTCTGTTCTTGTCGACGAACTTGACGACAACGGCGCTGGCCAAGCCGTTCACCTATGTCAATGCGCGCTTCGGCACGGTGTGCGCTTTTCCGGACCAGATCTTCACCGAGCGTATGCCCGAGCCCGAAAATGGCGACGGCCTGGAATGGCACAGCACCGACGGCGCCAGCGTGGCCTGTTACGGCAGCTACAATGCGCTCGGCGACACGCCCAAGAGCCTCGTCGAGAACGAAAAGTCGAGCCCAGAGTCCGGCGAAAAGATCACCTACAGCAAGGCCGGCAAGAACTGGGCGGTGCTGTCGGGCACGAAGGGTGACAAGATCTTTTATCGGCGAAGCGTGTTCGGCAAGGAGGACGCGATCCACAGCGTCTTCATCGAGTACCCCGCGGCGCTCAAGGCAAAATACGACCCGCTGGTCGGCGCCATCGCCGCCAGCCTGCACGAGGCGTCCGGGCCACACTCGAAATAAACCATCTACACGGCCTTCCGGCCGATTTACCGCCAACCTTTTCCAGCCTAGCTTCCGGGTGCGATTTTCGCTCTAGGGGGAGTGCACATGCGCACATTCTTGCTTTCACTTGCAATGCTTGGGATTGCTTCCGTGTCGGCCGCTGCTCAGTCGATCGGCGGCACCTACACCGTCGCCGGTACCAATTTTGACGGCTCGAAATATGGCGGCGAGGCGACCATCACGCTGACCAGTGACACGACCTGTACGATCCACTGGGAAACCGGCGGCTCGACCTCGGACGGCATCTGCATGCGCAACGACAATGCGTTTTCCGCCGGCTACGCGATGGGCAAGGAGATCGGTCTCGTCGTCTACAAGATCGAGAAGGACGGTTCCTTGCACGGACTGTGGACCATAGCCGGCCAGAACGGCAACGGCACCGAAGTGCTAACGCCGAAGTAAGTCTTCCAAACCTCGACAAATCGATCAGATGGGTCACGCAGAAATTCGTGGCCCATTTCTTTTGGCGTTGCTGTTTCCAGCGACCTGCTACAGGTTCGATCCAAAATAGAATCCGGAAACGCCTTTGCCTCTCTCGCCAAACCTGCGCGGCGCGCTGTTCATGATCGTGGCCATGGTCGGCTTCACCTTGAACGATGCCATCACCAAATTCTCTTCCGAATCGATGAACATGGCGCAGGTCATGCTGGTGCGCGGCGCCTTCGCGTCCCTCTTCATCGGCCTGCTCGCCTGGCGGCGCGGCACGCTGGCCAATCCGGCCGCCATGCTGCAGCCGATGGTGGCCATGCGCGTCGCCGGCGAAGCCGGCGCCACGGTGTCGTTCCTGATCGCGCTCGCGCATCTGCCGATCGGCAATGTCTCGGCCGTCATGCAGGCGCTGCCGCTGGCGGTGACCATGGGCGCGGCCCTGGTGTTCGGCGAAGGCGTCGGCTGGCGACGCTGGACCGCCATTGCCGCAGGCTTCGTCGGCGTGCTGATCATCGTGCGGCCGGGGTTCGAAGGGTTCAGCGTCTATTCGCTGGTGGCATTGGCCAGCGTCGCCTGCTGCGCGGTGCGCGACCTCTCCACCAGGCGCATCCCCGAGGCGATCCCGACCCTGCTGGTGTCGACGGCGACCGCGCTTGCCATGACCGTGCTGGGCGCGCTGCTTTTGTCGCCGATGGGTGGCTGGACGCCGATGAGCGGCCGGGCGACCGCGCTTCTGGCGCTGGCGGCGGTGCTGGTGCTCATCGGCTATCAGTTCATCATCATGGCGATGCGGTCGGGCGACATCTCCTTCATCGCGCCCTTTCGCTACACCGCCCTGCTCTGGTCGATCCTGCTCGGCCTCGTCATTTTCGGCGATGTCCCCGACCTCCCCATGATCGTCGGCGCCGGCATCATCATCGGCTCGGGCCTCTATGCGCTCTACCGCGAGCGCGTCGTCGGCAGGCAGCAACCTGCCGCTGAAAGCGCTGGACCCGACATGGCGCCGGACGGCATATAGGCCGATGGACCGAAATGTTGCGGGGATCATTCTGGCGGGAGGCCAGGCGCGCCGGATGGGCGGTGGCGACAAGCCGCTGCTTTCATTGGGTAAAGCCAGGCTGATCGATCATGTCGCCCAACGATTGAAGCCGCAGGTCGCGACCCTGGGGCTCAACGCGAACGGCGATCCGGCGCGATTTGCCGCCCTGGACCTGCCAGTGCTCGAGGATAAGGTGCCGGGCCATGCTGGGCCGCTGGCGGGCATTCTCGCCGGCCTCGAATGGGCGGCGAGCCAAACGAGCTGCCGGTGGTTGGTGAGCGCCGCCGGCGACACGCCGTTCTTCCCCGACGACCTTGTCGAGCACCTAGTGGCGGCGGTTCACGACCGCCCAGGCGCGATCGCCATTGCCAGTTCGGACGGCAGATGGCACCCGACCTTCGCGCTCTGGCCGCTCGGCCTGCGCGACGCCTTGCGCCGTTTCCTGGTCGACGAGGACAACCGGCGGGTTTCGGCCTTCATGGAGCGCCATGGCCATGTCGAGGTCGAGTTCCCCATGATCGCGGCCGGCAACCAAAAGATCGACCCGTTCTTCAACGTCAACACACCGGATGACCTTGCGGCGGCGGAGCGTCTGTTGCAAAGCCTCAGGCCATGAGACGCGTATTCGGCATCACCGGCTGGAAGAACTCCGGCAAGACGACCCTGACGGAAAAGCTGGTCGCCGAGCTGGTGGCGCGCGGCTGGACGGTTTCGACGGTGAAACACGCCCACCATGACTTCGACATCGACAAGCCGGGCACCGACAGCTTCCGCCATCGGCAGGCGGGCGCCACCGAGGTCGCGATCGTTTCCGGCCGTCGCTGGGCGCTGATGCACGAATTGCGGGGCGAGGACGAACCGACGCTGGACGAGATACTGGCGCGCCTGGCGCCCTCGGATATCGTGCTGGTCGAAGGCTACAAGCGCGAAGCGCACAAGAAGATCGAGGCAAGGCGGCTCGAGGCCAAGGATCGGACGCCGCTTTCGGCCAACGATCCCAACATCGTCGCTGTGGCCGCAGACTTTACAGTCGAAGGCGAACACCTGCCGGTTTTCGACCTCGACGACACCAAATCGATAGCCGACTTTGTCGAGCGCAGCACAGGTCTCGTGGCTCAAACCAAGTAACGCAGCGGCACATCGTGATTGTCGTTTGCCGTTGATTTGCAGTTGCTTTTTTCTTGGAAAGAGTGGGAGTATCCGCCCCAGCGGGCGGTAAAGAAGCTCCGCCCACAAGAGCCGCACGGGACAGCGGCCATGACAATATGAGAGGATTATCATGCGTATTGCACTGCGTATCGCGCTTGCCGCTTCGGCCGCGCTGCTGACACTTGGCGTCGCCCAGGCTCAGGAAAAGACCCTGAGGATCGGCACCGAAGGCGCGTACCCGCCCTTCAACAACCTGACCTCGGACGGCCAACTGGTCGGCTTCGACATCGATATCGCCAAAGCTCTCTGCGATGAGATGAAGGTGAAATGCACCTTCGTCGCGCAGGATTGGGACGGCATCATCCCGGCGCTCCAGGCCGGCAAGTTCGACGCGATCGTCGCCTCGATGTCGATCACGCCCGAGCGCGCCCAGAAGGTCGACTTCACCCATAAATACTACAACACCCCGTCGGCCATCGCCGTGCCGAAGGATTCGCCGCTCAAGGGCGTGACCAAGGAAGACCTCGCCGGCAAGAACATCGGCGTCGCCACCACGACCACGCACTACAACTACGCTTCCAAGACCTACACGGACAGCACCATCAAGGGCTATCCGAGCAGCCCCGAGGAACAGGCCGACCTCGCCAATGGCCGTCTCGACGCCATCGAGGACGACATCGTCGTGCTGCAGCAATGGCTGGATTCGCCGGACGGCGCCTGCTGCAAGATCCTCGGCCAGCCCTCGCCGCAGCCGGTCGAGATCTTCGGACCGGGCGCCGGCATTGCCGTGCGCAAGGGCGAGACCGACCTCGTCAACAAGCTGAACAACGCGATCGACGCCATCCGCAAGAACGGAAAGTACAAGGAAATCAACGACAAGTACTTCAAGTTCGACGTCTACGGCGCCGAATCCTGATAAGTTAGCCAAGGGCGGTGAGGCACCCCTCGCCGCCCTTCTCTCCTTCCGGGATCGCCACGGAGACACGACCCGTCAATGCCGGCCCAAAGCATTTGGACACTTCTCAGCTGGGGACCGGACGGCTGGAGTGACGACATTGCGTCTGGCGTTCTGGTCACCATTGCATTGGCACTCGCCACATTGCCGATCGGCCTGGTGATCGGCTTCTTCGTCGCCTTCGCCAAGCAGCATGAAGAGCCATCGCTGCGCCTGGCCGGCAACATCTACACCACGGTCTTCCGCGGCCTGCCGGAACTGGTGACGCTGTTCCTGTTCTTCTTCGGCATGCCGCTTCTGTTGCAGCATGTCGTGCGGCTGTTCAATCCGGACGCCACGATCGACGTCAACAGCTTCGTCGCCGGCATGATCGTGCTGGCGCTGATCTTTTCCTCCTATGCCAGCGAGGTCTTCCTTTCCGCGTTCCGCGCCATTCCGAAAGGCCAATATGAGGGCGGCTACGCCATTGGCCTGTCGAAATGGCAGACAATGCGGCTGGTCGTCCTGCCGCAGCTGATACGCATCGCCTTTCCGGGCCTGGAGAATTGCTGGCTGAGCCTGCTCAAGGACACGTCCCTGGTCTCGGTGGTCAATCTCGCGGAGACCCTGCGCCAGGCCGGTGTCGCGGCGCGCGTCACCAAGCATTCCTTCCTCTTCTACAGCGTTGCGGCGCTGGTCTTCCTGCTGCTGGCCGTGCTGTCGTCGATCGCCACGGGCTACATCCTGCGCCACCTCGGGCGGAGGGAAGCGCGATGAGCGTCAGCCAGGCTATCGCCATCGACAAGCCGCCGCCACAAGCACGCGGCTGGCCCCGAGCCCGCATCCTAGGCTACGCGCTGGTGGGCATCTGGATTCTTTTCGGCCTCGGCATCGTCGCCTACCTGGTCTATGCCTGGAACGCCGAATTCTTCGCCAAATACGCTCCGGCCTATCTTCAAGGCTTGGGAACCACTCTGTCGCTGGTGGCGATCTCGATGGTGACCGGCGCAATCCTCTCGCTGCCGGTCGCCTATGGCCGCATGTCGAAGAACTGGTTCCTGTCCGGGCTTGCCTATTGCTACGTCTATTTCTTCCGCGGCACGCCGCTGCTCGTGCAGACCTACCTGGTCTATTACGGCATCGGCTCGTTCCGGCCCGAGCTTGAAACGGTCGGGCTGTGGTGGTTCTTCCGCGAGGCCTTCTATTGCGGCGTCTTCGCCTTCTCGCTCAACACCGCCGCCTACCAGGCGGAAATCCTGCGCGGTGCCATCGAAAGCGTGCCGCGCGGTCAATGGGAAGGTGCCGCCTCGCTCGGCCTGCACAAATTGCAGACGCTGCGCAAAGTGGTCCTGCCGCAGGCGATCATCGTCGCGCTCAGGCCTTACGGCAACGAACTCATCCTGATGATCAAGGCATCCGCGATCGTCGCCATCATCACCGTCTACGACCTGATGGGCAACGCCAAGCTCGCTTACGCGAAATCCTTCGACATCCAGGCCTATATCTGGGTGGCGATCGTCTATCTGGTGATGGTCGAGATCCTGCGCCACGGCGTCGAATGGATCGAGCGCCGGATCACCGTCCATCTGCATCGATAATGCATGTCGCCTAAAGTGCGCAGCGGTTTTGGGGGAAACGACTTGCATAAAACAAAGACTTAGATCGCCGAGCCCCGGCCGCCTGCACCAGTCGATGCGGCGCCGCGTGCCTTGACGAATTTTTCGCATAGCCTAGACCTTCCGCCACTGAAATCTCTGTTTTGTTGGAAGGCAAGCTTATGGCATCGGTTGCATTTCTCGGTCTTGGCGTCATGGGCTATCCGATGGCCGGGCACCTTAGGAACAAGGGCGGGCATGACGTCACCGTCTATAACCGCACCAAGGCAAAGGCCGAGCAGTGGGTGGCCCAGCATGGCGGTAAGCTGGCGCTGACGCCGGCCGAAGCAGCCGCGGGCAAGGACTTCGTCTTCTCCTGCGTCGGCAATGACGATGATTTGCGCTCGGTCACCACAGGTGCCAACGGCGCCTTCGCCGCAATGAAGAAAGGTTCCATCTTCATCGACAACACCACCGCCTCGGCCGAGGTCGCGCGCGAGCTTGACGAAGCCGCGCGCAAGGGGGGCTTCTCCTTCCTCGACGCGCCGGTGTCCGGCGGCCAGGCCGGCGCCGAGAACGGCGTGCTGACCGTCATGGCAGGCGGCGAACAAGCCGCCTTCGACAAGGCGAGGCCTGTCATCGACGCCTATGCCCGCATGGTCGGGCTGATGGGTCCGGCGGGCGCAGGCCAATTGACGAAAATGATCAACCAGATCGCCATCGCCGGCCTCGTCCAGGGGCTCGCCGAAGGCATCCATTTCGGCAAGAAGGCCGGGCTCGACATCGAAAAGGTCATCGAGGTGATCTCCAAGGGCGCGGCCGGCTCCTGGCAGATGGAAAACCGCCACAAGACTATGAATGCCGGCAAATATGATTTCGGCTTTGCCGTCGACTGGATGCGCAAGGATCTCGGCATCTGCCTAGCGGAGGCCAACCGCAACGGCGCCAAGTTGCCGGTGACGGCGTTGATCGACCAGTTCTACAAGGATGTGCAGGACATGGGCGGCAAGCGCTGGGACACGTCTTCGCTGCTTGCCCGCCTGGAAAAATAGGGACGATGCGCCTGCCCGATCCGAGCTGGAGCGCCGACGACATCGTCGCTCACTTGCGCGCGATCGGCACCGAGGCGAACCGGGCGGGCATGGCACGCTTCGGCATCAACACGGCGAGCGCGCTCGGCGTCGGCAATTCCAAATTGCGGCCGCTGGCGCGCATGTTGAAGAGGAACCACGAGCGATCGCTTCTGCTGTGGGACAGCGGTGTGAGGGAAGCGCGGCTGATGGCCGCCTTCACTGGCGAGCCGAAGAAGGTCGACATCGCTCAATGCCGGCGCTGGGCCGCCGATTTCGACAGCTGGGAGATCGTCGACACCGTTGCCGACCTCTTTGCCGAAACGCCGTTCTGGCGCGAATTGATCGGCGAGTTCGCCGAGGACGACCGCGAATTCGTCCGCCGCACCGCCTTTGCCATGCTGGCCTGGAGCGCGGTGCATCTCAAGAAGGAACCGGACGCGACCTTCCTTGCCTATCTGCCGCTGATCGAGAGACATGCCGGGGACCCGCGCAATTTCGTCCGCAAGGCGGTCAATTGGGCGCTGCGGCAGATCGGCAAGCGGTCGCTGAGCCTGCACGCCCCTGCGCTGGCGCTGGCGGAAAAGCTGGCGGCATCGTCGGACAGGACGGCGCGCTGGATCGGCAAGGATGCGGTGAAGGAACTGACGGATGCCAGACAGCTCGCAAGGCTCGCAGCCGCAAAAACCTGACCTTTCCGGCGTCCGCTTTGTCGAGGTGACGCCAGAGACACGTGGCCGTTTCGAGACGTTGTTCGAGCAGCCCGGCGCACCGAAATACTGCTGGTGCATGGCCTGGCGCCATTCCAGCCGCGAGCACACCCAGAACGACGAGAAAAAGCGCATGATGACGGCGCTGATCGAGCAAGGCACACCGGTCGGCATTGTCGCCGAACTCGACGGCAGACCGGTCGGCTGGTGCTCGGTCGCGCCGCGCGAGACCTACCGGAAACTGTCGAAGCAACAGGACGACAGCGAGACCGGCATATGGTCGATCGTCTGCTTCTATGTGCCGAGGGCTTTGCGTGGTGGCGGGCTGGCGTCCGCTTTGCTCGACGCCGCGATCGAACACGCCTTCTCCAAAGGCGCGTGTCATCGAAGCCTATCCCGTCGACGAGGCGGCACCCAGCTACCGCTTCATGGGATTTCGCGACATGTTCGACGCGCGAGGCTTCCATGAGACCGGAACCGCCGGCACGCGCCGGCATGTGATGCGGCTGAATCGATGAGCGCGAATCGGTCACGCCGCTTTTACTCGATTCCGCAAATCCACTGGCGGAAGATGGAGCAACCATGAACAAGCGTTTCAAATCATGCGCGCTGGCCGCCATGCTGCTGCTTGCTGCCTCTGGAGCCGATGCCGCGGCCGATGTCGCGCATATCTTCTGGAAGGATCTGCGCCCCGCGACGCAGGCCGTCGCCGAGGACGCGAGCCTGCCGATGATCGCTGCAAAACTGCCCGACCATGGCGAGACCTTGTCGCTAAATCTGCAGGATAAGACGATACAATTAGCCGGCTACGCTTTGCCGGTCGACCGCGAGGGTGACCTCGTCTACCAGTTCCTGCTGGTGCCGTGGACCGGCGCCTGCAGCCATATGCCGACGCCGCCACCCAACCAGATCGTGCTGGTGACGCCCGCGCATCCCTACAAGATGAAAGAGGCCTATGAACCGGTCGCGGTCACCGGCGTGCTGAAGCCCGGCATGGAGAAGAGCCAGCTTTTCATCCTCGACGGCGTCTCGATCGTCCAGTCGGGCTATACGGTGCGCAGGGCCGAGGTGGCGAGCGTCGACAGCGTGCCGGACACGGTCACGCTGCCGGTCAACTCGCCGTGGAATTTCCTCAACAAGAAGAAGAACTAAGGCTGATCGGCGTAACCAGGGTCACGCCGCGTTCGCGCCCGATTCCTTGTCCAGCACCATGTAGTCGAGCGGTATCTCGGTCGTGTACTTGATCTGCTCCATGGCGAAGGACGACGAGACGTCGCGGATCTCGATCTTGGCGATCAGCCGCTTGTAGAAAGCGTCATAGGCGGCGATGTCGGGAACCACCACGCGCAGCAGGTAATCGACGTCGCCGCTCATGCGGTAGAACTCGACCACCTCCGGGAATTCCTGGATCACCTCCGAGAAGCGCCGCAGCCATTCATGGCTGTGCGAATTGGTGCGGATCGACACGAAGACGGTGACGCGCACATTGACCTTCTCGTGGTCGAGGATGGCGACGCGCCGCTTGATGACGCCCTCCTCCTCGAGCTTCTGGATGCGCCGCCAGCACGGCGTGGTCGACAAGCCGACTTTCTTGGCGACATCGGCGACCGCGAGCGTCGCGTCCTCCTGCAGGAGGCGGAGAATTTTTCTGTCGAGGCGATCCATGGGAAGCTCCAGGGGAATAGTTTGGCTATAATCCCCTTTATCGGAGCCTTTCACAAGAAAGAAATTCTGCCGATGGCGGCAAAAGCGAGTGATTTCTTGCAGGATGCCTAATCGATGCGATAGCGGATTTCCGATCTCAGGAAGGGCAGCAAATCCATTTCAAACCAGGGATTCTTCTTCAGCCAGCCGGTGTTTCGCCAGGATGGATGCGGCAGCGGCAGCACTTTCGGCATGGCCGGTCCATCCCACATGGCGCGCCAGTTCCTGACCGTCTCGGTCAGCGACGGCAGGCGCGTCGTCCCCATATGCCATGCCTGCGCATAACCGCCGATGGTGAGCACAAGGTCGATCCGGGGCATCAGCGCCATGAGGTCCTGGCGCCAGGCCGGCGCGCATTCGCGACGCGGCGGCAGGTCGCCGCCCTTTGCGTCCTGGCCGGGAAAGCAAAAGCCCATCGGCACGATGGCGAATTTTTCGGTGTCGTAGAACTCATCGCTGCTCACGCCGAGCCAGTTTCGCAGCCGGTCTCCCGAAGCGTCGGTGAACGGCATGCCCGACACATGCACCTTGGTGCCCGGCGCCTGGCCGGCAAGCAGGATCCGCGCCGTGGAGGACGGCTGCAGCACCGGCCGCGGCTCATGCGGCAAAGGCCTGCCGCGCGGTTCCTCGACGCAGATGCGGCAGGCCCGCACCCTTTCGGTGAGGCGCTCCAGCGCTTCGCTCATGTCAATCGGACTATCCACAATCGCTATCGCTCAGGCTGCCGCGCTCGGCCGGCTCGTAAGTGCTGCATACCAGCGCAGCACGTTGGTGCATTCCTCCGGCACCTTGATGCGGGCCGGCTTCATGAAATCGATGGCGATCATGCCGGTGATGTCGGCGACCGAATAGGTATCGCCGGCGGCAAACTCGCGTTCCGCCAGTTCATTGTCGAGCAGATGCAGGAATTCGATCGCCTTCGGCTTGTTGGCCTCGCCCCATTCCGGGATTTGCGGCACCTCCCATTCCTTCATCGCCGGATGAATGTGCCGGAACGCGGCGGCGACGCTGACCATGAGGTTCAGTTCCAGGCGTCTTTGCCACATCTCGACCAAGGCCTTCCCAAGCGCGCCTCTGCCGAACAGCGCGGGCTCGGGATGCAACTCCTCGAAATAGCGGCAAATCGCGATCGATTCGGTGATGATGGTGCCGTCATCGAGCTCGAGCACCGGCAGGCGTCGCAGCGGATTGCGCTGCGCCACCTGCTCGCCGCGATGCTCCAGCGCGCCCATGTCGACAGACACCAGCGGCACCGTCAGCCCCTTCTCGGCAAGGAAGACACGCACGCGCCGGGGGTTGGGCGCCCGGCCGCCGTCGAACAGCTTCATTCCATCCTCCAGCTTCTCCACCGGATCATAGGACGCGGGCCCGCCCATCACCAGAAGCGAACAAATTCGCGCAACACATCGCCGAACGAAGCGAGCATGCCGTGCTTCCTCTCGACCGGTGCGTCATGATGGCTGTCGCGCCATTGCTGCGGCTCCTCGAAAGTGCCCGCCCAGATGCCGGCCTTGGCCGCCCTCGCCACAGCTTCCTCGGTTTCGAAGTCACCGAAAGCAACCGCCCATCCGGCCTGCACCTGGGCCCTGTTCAGGTCGGTGTCGCCGGCCCTGCAATCGCCGAGCAGCCGGCCGTAGCGGTCGCGCTGCCAGCCGCTGCAGGAAACGGGCCTGCCGGCGATCAGGCGCACCAGCGCCTGCCGCGCCAGCTTGCCGCAGGGATAGTCGGCGCCGGCTTTCTGGCAGGTCTGCTGGTACTCCGGAGCGTCGATGCCGCGCATCCGGATGCGCTCGGTCCCGAGCGTGATCGAATCCCCGTCATTGATGATCGCCGTGCCTTGCTCCTTGCGCGTCTCGAAGCGGTCGAGGCGCGCCGCCACCAGGATGAGCAGCCCGAGCAAGAGGAAGGCCAGTCCGTAGTCCAGCAACTTGCGCCAGAGGCTTCGCGGCGAACGTCCCGCGTAACGTCGGCGCGGTCCTCGCGGCCCGAAACGGCTCATATGGCAAACAGTCTCTTAATCATTCGAACGTAGCTTAACGAACTGATAGTCGCTGCGCGCAGAAATTGAAGTCTGTATGCCTTTGCAACGCTCGAACACAGCGGATAAATTTATTGTGGACCGCCGTAAACCGCACCGCAACAGCGATGTGGCGCGCGCGGTGCGCAAGACGCGCGACCGGCTTTCGCAGCAGGCGGGCAGCCTCGACTTCGATCGTGAGCTGCTGAAGCTGCATGCGCGCGCAATGGTGGTCAGCGCAGTCGCGATCCCTCTGCTCGTGCTCGCCGTGGCGGCCGTCGGCCGGCTGGCGGGCATGGACAGCCAGATCACCATCTGGGCCTTGTCGACGCTGCTTTGCTACACGATCGTCGCTTTCATGGCGCGTCGCGTGGAGCGGACCGAAGCAGCCGAGCTCGACCCGGCACCGACGCGCCGCGACTTCCTGATCGGCCATTTCCTGTGCGGCCTTGGTTGGGCATGGTTCGCCTGGATCGGTTGCGACACATGCCAGATCGACCAGTTCCATGTGGCCAAGGCCATGGTGATCCTGGTCGCCATGGCGATGACGGCGGTCTTGGCCTCCTCGCTTGGTGGCGCGCTGTTCGCGACCTTCGCCATCCCCGTTGCCGTTTATGTCTACACCATCATGCGCTTATGGACGCCGATCGAGGCCACTATGGCGGCGTTGCTCATCGCGGCGCTTCCGTTCTTCGGTTACGTCGCGCGCCATCTCAACCGGGCCTCGCTGATGCTGCTCTCCTTCCGCTCGGAGAAGGACGCGCTGATTGCCGAGGTGGAGACGGCGAAATCGATGTCGGACGAGGCAAGGCGGCGCGCCGAGGACGCCAATCTGGCGAAATCGCGTTTTCTCGCCTCGATGAGCCATGAGCTCAGGACGCCGCTCAACGCCATTCTTGGCTTCTCCGAAGTGATGGCCAATGAAGTGCTGGGTCCGATGAACAATCCGACCTATCGCGACTATGCCCATGACGTGCACGAGTCCGGACAGCACCTGCTCGACCTGATCAATGAGATCCTCGACCTGTCTCGCATCGAGGCCGGCCGCTACCAGCTCAACGAGGAGCCGGTCGTGCTGGTGACCATCGTTGAAGACTGCTGCCATATGATGGAGCTGCGCGCCCGCAACAAGGACATCCGCATCATCCAGGAGTTCGAGGAGACCTTGCCGCGCCTCTTCGCCGACGAGCGCGCCGTCAGGCAGATCACGCTCAACCTTCTGTCCAATTCGATCAAGTTCACCCCGTCGGGCGGCGAGGTGCGCGTGCGCGTGGGCTGGACCGCCGGCGGCGGCCAGTACATTTCGGTCAAGGACAATGGCCCCGGCATACCGGAGGAGGAAATCCCGGTGGTGCTTTCCGCTTTCGGCCAGGGCTCGATCGCCATCAAGAGCGCCGAACAGGGAACCGGCCTCGGCCTGCCGATCGTGCAGGGGCTGCTTGCCATGCATGGTGGCGAGTTCGAGCTTCATTCCAAGCTGCGTGAGGGCACCGAGGCGATCGCCATCTTCCCGTTGAGCCGGGTGATGGAGGAATTGCCGGCCTTGCCGACCAGGACTGTCGCGGCGACGCGTGGACGCCGCTAAAGCGGCTTTTGGAACCTTTAAAGCGGGTCGCGATCTTTCAGATTCGCTTCCTGCGCTTTGGGTTCTTGATTCTACGCATGTCTTTCTCCCGAAACCGGTTCCCACTTTCGGGAGACATGCTTTAACGGCGGACAGCCACCGCCATCCCGGAACTGGTCAACGCCGCGGCCTTGACGATCCCGGCGGCCAGAGCCGCCCCTACCCCTTCGCCATGGCTGATGCCGAAATCGAGCAGCGGCCGCAATCCGAGCCTTTCGGTCGCCTTGGCGTGGCCGGGCTCCGGCGACAAGCTGGCAAGCAGGCAGTGATCGAGCGAGCCTGGATTGGCTGCATGCAACACTGCGGCCGCCGCCGTCGCCACGAACCCGTCGAGCAGCACGGGGATCTTCTCCATGCGCGCCGCGAGAATGGCGCCGCAGATCGCCGCGAACTCGCGTCCGCCGACCCGGCGCAAGGCCTCGAGCGGATCGCTCAGATCCGGGCCATGGAATGCCAGAGCCCGATCGACGACCTCGGCCTTGCGCGCGATCATCATTGCATCGGCGCCCGCCCCCGAACCGACCCAGTCGGCCCCCTCGCCGCCGAACAGCGCGGCGCAAAGCGCGGCGGCGATCGTGGAATTGCCGACGCCGAGATCGCCAAGACATAGGAGGTCGGCGCCGCCCGCGACCGCCTCCATACCGAAGGCCATGGTCGCGGCGCAGCCGCGTTCATCGAGCGCGGCCTCCTCGGTGATGTCGCCCGTGGGGATATCCAAGGCGAGGTCGAAGACTTTCAGGCCGAGATCGTTGGCGATGCAGACCTGGTTGATCGCAGCACCCCCGGCGGCGCAGAGCTCGACCTCGTTGGCGGTCGCCGCCACCGGCCGCGGCGAAATGCCGTGCCTGACGGCGCCGTGATTGCCGGCGAAGATCGCCATCAGCGGCCGGTTGATCGCCGGCGGGGCGCGCCCGCTCCAGGCGGCAATCCAGGCGGCGATGTCCTCTACGCGCCCAAGCGATTCTTTGGGCTTGTCCGCCTTGGCAAACAGCGCGCGGACACGGGCGCCCGCCGCGTCATCGGCAGGCGGCAACGCCGCCAGGAGGCTTCGGAAATCGTCGAAAGGCTTAGGCATTTATGTCGGTCGCGGTTCGTTGTGGAAATCGCAAGCGGCATAGCCGCCTTCTCCAGCCGGCACAACCGCCTGACGATGCCGCGAACGCGTTGCCTTGCGGCGCAATGCGGAGGGCTTGCATTGCTCCGGCGGTTGCACCATGTGGAATAAAGCCAAGAGAACAGCATGACCGCCATCGAATCCCCCTGCATCCTGGTATGTTCGATCGATATGAAAACCGGCTTCTGCTTCGGCTGCGGCCGCACGCGCGACGAGATTTCCGGCTGGCTGACGATGACCCCTGAGGTTCGCCGATCAGTCATGTCCGAACTGCCGGCGCGGCTCGAAACGGTGGAGCGGCGGCCGCGCCGCGAGACCCGGCGTACCCGCATGGCGCGCGAGCGCGGCCTTTTGTGAGAAGAAACCGATGAATCGGCTGTTCTGGATCGTCATGGCGGTGATCGGCGTCGGGCTGGCGCTGCTCATGCTCAACAATTCCGCCGGCCACACCTTCGGCATGAACAACAATGATTTCGGCCGGCTGATCTGGGTCGGCGTGCTGGTGATGGTGATCGGCGCGAGCCTGCTCCGCTCGGGCCGGCCGCTGGGCGACATGGCGCGCAACATCGGCGTCTGGGCCGCATTGATCCTCGTGCTGATCGCCGGCTACCAGTATCGCTACGAGTTGCAGGACGTCGCGAGCCGCGTGACCGCCGGCCTTGTCCCCGGCAGCCCGCTCGCGCTCGGCGTCGACAATGGCCGCGCCACCGTGACGCTCGACAAGGCCGGCAACGGGCATTTCGAGGCGCGAATCCTGGTCAACGGCACGCCGGTGCGGACGGTGGTCGATACCGGCGCTACCAGCACGGTGCTGACGGCGGAAGACGCCCAGGCGGCCGGCTTCAACCCGGCGGCGCTCAGCTACACCGTCGATGTCTCGACCGCCAACGGTATGGCGCGCGCCGCCACCGTCACAACCAACGAGTTGGCGATCGGCGGCATCGTGCGCAAGGGCATGCCGGTCATGGTCGCGGCGCCCGGCATGCTCGAGCAAAGCCTGCTCGGCATGAACTTCATCAGTTCGCTATCGGGTTTCGACGTGCGCGGCGACCGGATGATCCTGCGGGACTGATGCATGTCGCCCAGAAGTGCGTAGCGGTTCTGGGACCACGTCATGCATAAGGAAAAGGTTAAAGCGCAACGCGCTTTAACCGAAGGTCAGGCTGCCTCGGCTTCCGCGGCTGTGAAATCAACCGCCGCGAACGCTATCTTCAACACCTCCGCCCCGGCGCCGGGTTTGTTGGCGTCGGTGGAAAGGATCTGCCGGAAGCGGCGCGCGCCCGGCAGGCCGTGGAACAATCCGACCATGTGGCGGGTAATGTGGCCGAGCCGCCCGCCCTGTTCGATATGGCGCGCGGCATAGCCGGCCATGGCATCGATCAATGCCGCGTAGTCGAAGGCGGCTGCCGCCTCGCCATAGAAGGCTGCATCGACGCCGGTGAGGATGCCGGGCGTATGATAGGCCGCGCGGCCGAGCATCGCGCCGTCGACATGGCAAAGATGCGCCGACGCCTCGGCCAGCGACTGGATGCCGCCGTTGATGCCGATGAATTCATCCGGCTTTCTCGCCTTCAGCCGGTAGACGCGCGGATAGTCGAGCGGCGGGATGTCGCGGTTCTCCTTGGGGCTCAGCCCCTCCAGCCAGGCCTTGCGGGCGTGCACCCAGAGCGCGTCGGCGCCTGCGGCGAGCACGCCGTCGGCCAGCGTGTCGAGAGCAGGCTCCGGATCCTGATCGTCGACGCCGATGCGGCATTTGACCGTGACGGGGATTTTCACCGAAGCCTTCATGGTCGCGACACACTCGACGACGAGAGGCGGCGTCTTCATCAGGCAGGCGCCGAACGTACCTGACTGGACGCGGTCGGACGGGCAGCCGACATTGAGGTTGACCTCGCCATAGCCGAAGGCTTCGCCGATCCGCGCGGCCTCGGCGAGCTTTGCGGGATCCGATCCGCCAAGCTGCAATGCAACCGGGTGCTCGACAGCGTCGAAACCGAGTAGCCGCTCGCGCGCGCCATGGATGACCGCGTCCGCCACCACCATCTCTGTGTAAAGCAGCGCGCGGCGCGTCAGCTGACGGTGGAAGAACCGGCAATGCCTGTCCGTCCAATCCATCATAGGTGCCACGGCGATCGTTGTTTTCATGGGCCTATTTCATCGCTGCCGCAGGTGTCACAGTCAAATCCTTTAGCGCGTTCTACCGTATTGTCTTTTATTTTCAAATACTTCGAATGGTAAGGGACAAAGGTCCCTGGGTGAGTGAGACCATTTTCCTCCGCACACTTTTTGTTAAAAAGCAATAGTCCGATTTGAAATTTCCACAAATAAGCGTAAAGTTTTTGGTGCTCATTTGTGAGCGGGAGGCGTACAGGCAGTCAATGCCTGTTGTAGAGGGGCGGGGTTGAGTATGCCCTCATTGTCGATCCGTGGTGCCCGCCGTTGGTGGGTCACCGATGCGCGCAGGACGCATCCGCCGAGAAATGCCTGACGGGGCATGGAGCGGAGGGACAGCGGCGGCTCCTCCCAACACCCTCTACCCCCTGAGTTAATCCAGAACTCCAGTTTCCTTTAACGATGGCGCGCAGCGCCGGCTTCCGCCGGTGGATGAGCGCCCATGCGGCCGGTTGCCGGCGTTGGGGCCGATTTAGCGCCTGCCGCATCGAAACCTGGGAGAGTCTCGATGGCGCTCGACATCCTGACCCATGACATCACGGCCGACGAGCCCGCCGGCCTCACGAACGACCATGCTGATCCGTCCGTTGCGCCGGACAGCGCCAATGCCACGCCGCAATGTCACCCAGATCACGACGCTCCGGGCGTGCTGACCTCACCGCAGGTCGCCCTCCGGACAAGGCTTGGTGCAGGCCATGGCAAGCGCGTGGAAGCCCATCACCGCGATCGCGGCCCATTCACTTGGATGGGGTCGGCGATCATCAGAAATCAAGACTGCGAAACAGGAACGCCGCGGCGCATTCGCCGCTGAGCAGGGAGCTACATCATGTCACTTACCATCACCGGCAACGTCATTGAGGACGAAAACCTAGGATTGACATCCCTTGCCTCGGACACCGACGCCTCTGATCCCGACGACAACGTAACGTTATCCACCTTTCAAAGCAGCATTACCACGGCGTCCTCGCTCGGCGCCGAGCTGAAGACCCTGGGCATTTATCCAGACACGACGACGAACGGCCCCAATGGCACGACGCAGGCGATCGGTATTTCAGAGGACGCGATCGTCAGCACGACCGACCAGAATTTGCAGTTCACAACCAGCAGCGGCGGGGCGCTGAACGGCGTCGACACCGGCTTCAAGGCGATCGACGGCAGCGAGATCTTCCTCTACTCCGATCCGAGTAATCCCGACATCGTGCTCGGTCGCGAGCTGAACAGCACGGGCACGGTCGCCTTCGCGCTGCTGCTGCAGCCAACGAGCGGCGGCGCGACGATCTGGGTCGTGCAGTACGAGGCACTCACCAACACGAAGCCGGCCCTGGGGGAGGACGCGAACACCCTCGATCTCCACAACCTCGTCTATGTCAGCGGATCGTCCAGTTCCACCCAGTCCTTCAATATCGGCACCAAGCAACCCGGGCAGAACTACTGGCTGCCGTTCACCAGCAGCGACGGAAAATCCACCGTCCTCGTGACCGGGCTCGACTCCAGCACGGCCAACCCCGACACGGTCAATACCAGCTCGGTCGGCGACGGCAGCGATAGCCAGGCGGTTACACCCGGCGGAGCACTGCGCTTCGATTTCGTGTCGACCTTCTCCGGCGGCTCCACCAAGGACAAGACCTTCCTCACCGACGGCACGCTCAAGAGCCTCGCCTATATCGAAGGCACGGGCGCGAGCTTCGACATCAGCCAGGTGACCCCGACGGGCAAGAGCGTCAACGTCAAGATCATCGCCCAGAACGAGTCCAGCACCACCTTCGGCAGCACGCAGACAAGCATTTCCACGAGCACCGTGGCGCTGGGCGACATCCAAGTCTTCAGCGGGACGACCCTGATCGCGGATTCGGCGCGGACCACCGGCAACAACGGCATAACCTTCGGCGGCACCACGAGCGCTCCCGACGGCACTGTCAACGGCCTCACAGCAGGCGAGAAGATTCAATTCACCTCCCTGAATGGCGCGCAGTTCGACCAGTTCGTGGTCGAGAACATCATGCCTCCGGGCAACACGCCCGGCTTCGACATTCTCAACGTCACGGAAATTCAGACGCTGACGAACACCGACCATACGGAAGTCGGCTCGCACATCATCTTCGAGGACAGCGTGCCGACGGCGGCCGACAACCCGCAGACGGCGATCGTGGACGAGGACGCGCTGGTCAGCGCGGCGAGCGAGGCCGGATCCTACAACGCGACTGCCACAGGTTCGGTGACCGG